>CBDUXY010000103.1:0-10630 GCA_965371305.1 uncultured bacterium | reverse complement strand
GATTTATTTTTTTAAAAAAGTGATGATATGACAAATGAGAACAAAATAAAACTACACAAACTGCTTGATAGGTTTTGCCTGCTTAATCAGCATGAGTTAGAGTTGGAGTTCTCACCTGAACATGTTGCAGCAGTGAAAGAGCTAGCTCTGGATATACTCGGGGTGGAAAACAATTTTAATGTCGATACACCATTAGAGTTCGCAGAGATTATATACAAGCTTAAAGCATCAAAAAAAAATGGGGTCGCAAATTGGGTGATATAGCTATAGCTACTTATGAGAGTTATGACAACTGTGACTTTAAATCAATATTAAAAACTATAGATGAGTTTATAGAACAATGCCCGTCGTCTTCTTTAAGAGATACGGCCATTGCAATGAAAAAGAGTTATGTTTCCGGCATGAAAAGTAACGGCAGGTAGAAGGGAAAATTTTCTCTAAGTATTAGGAAATTTGCTGTGTATAGTTAAATTACTGTTTGCAGCTCAATGCGTCGAGCAAGTTATGCACGGGTCGTACGCACGGACCAGCATCTCAAGAAGCCGCTTTAATTCTTTTTCGGACTTTGATGAATATGTGTTAAGAAGTCTGGTCGCCGTCTGTTCTATTGAAGTCAGGTTCTGCACGGTCGGGGTTATGATGTTTGCGTATTTTATTACCCCGTCTTTTCTTATGTGTACTTCGTTGTAGAGTCCGCCGCGCGGGGCCTCGATCGCGCCGATGCCTTTCAGGGGCGGGTTGTTGGCAGGTTTTACGACCGTATCGTCCATGCCGTTTTTCAGAATTTCTTCTATAATTTCTCCGGCAACTGTTAATTCAATTAAAATTTCTATAGCCTGAGCAAGGTTATTGTGAAATGGATTTTTAAAGTCTACCTGGGTTATTAAATTGTCAAAACCTCCCGTACTCCCTCTATCTTCTTCTTGAATCAAAAAAAGTCTTGCAAGAGAGCCGACCATGATGGCGCGTCCCTTGAGAGTGCCGAACTTGGCTGTAGAGTCCTTGCGTATCTCTTCGGTGATCTCACGCTTGTAGTCGCTGATGGCAAAGCCTGCGCCTGTGCTTGAAATTACTTGTCCGTCCTTTTGCACGAGGTATTCCAGACCTACTTGAAGCTCCGGATAATCAAGGCCTGCGAAAAGCCCCGCAAGTTTCCTTGCACCGGGAAGGGCGCGTTTTATTAATTCTCCAAGGGCCTTGAGTTCGGTCATTGTCGGGATTTTATGAAAACCACCGACGGTCGAGCGCGTGGGGTGCACGTTCCTGCCTGCGACAACGTTTGCTATCTCATCACCTGTCTCTTTAAGAGAAAGGGCAAGGGCAAAAAGTTTCGGGTCTTTATCGTGAAGCTCGGTTATCCTGTCGAGTCCGATGTAGTCGGGAAGTGCGAGGAAGACCGCGTGCAACACGTGGCTCTGAACGTTCTGGCCGCACTGCATAAGGCGGCGGAGTTTATCCGTAGTATTTGTGACCTTGATGCCGAGCGCGTCCTCTGCCGCAGCCAGGGATGCAAGGTTATGGGCAATCGGGCAGACGCCGCAAATACGAGGCGTTATCCACTGCATCTCTTCAAGCGTCCTGCCGCAAAGTATGCCTTCGAACAGCCGCTCGCCTTCGTGCACGTGAAGCGAGACCGTAGCTTTCTTAAAGTCAATCTTGAGTGAGCCGTGGCCTTCTATTTTTGTTATGTACGATTCGGCTCTTTCTGTTACAAGATTCTTTTTGCCTATTTTTTTATCAGGTATTTTTTTTGGCATGGTTTTGTTACCCTTTTTTTAAGCGCCTTTTCGAACGCACTTTTGTACTCCGGTATCTGGTTAAAGAACATGGAAAGGTGGCTTTTTATATCACGCGGGGTCGCAAACCACCGAAGTATGCGCACGAGTCCAGGTATGTTTGCGTCCTCTCGTAGGCCGAAGCAGCCGTAACAAGGGCTTCCGCCTGTGACGCAAACCGCCTTGCACCCGCCTTGGGTTATCGGGCCGAAACAAAGCTTTTCGTTTAATAAGCGGCATTCGTTGCCACCGACCTTGCACTCAAAACACACGCTGTAGCCGCGGTAAGCAGGTGTTTTGCCCGAGGCAAGCTCGGAGAGCGTGCGGACGAGTTCGTCTTCATCCACCGGGCAGCCGTGTATCATGTGGTCTACTTTTACGTAGGCCGACAAGGGCAGTGCGTCTACTCCTATTGGTCGGTAATCCTTGCCGTAGATCTTCCTGTACCATTTATCGCGCTCGCTCTTGTCCATGATGCCCGGTATGCCGGCAATAGAGGCGCACGAGCCAAGGGCTATTAGTAAACTCGACTTTTCCCGGAGTTCTTTTAAAAGATTTATTTCGTCTCCTGTGACGGGTGTACCTTCGATAATTGCCGCGTCGTACGGGCCGTCCTTGCACGCCTCCTGACCAAGGCGCCAGTTAACGACTTGAAAACGTTCCGTAAGGTCGATCAGCTTTTCACTAATCGAGCACAGCTTTACCTCGCAGCCCTCGCAGTCGGTAAAGTCGTATATGGCGATTTTTAGTTTTTTTGTCATTTGTTTGGTTTGGTTCTTTTTGGTTGGCTTACCCATACTTCGTGGTTACCCATTTTTCATTCTATAAATCTACAAAAGCATCAGGAAATTTTATTTTCAATCGCTTAACTACTTGTTTTGTGATTACATTAATAAAGAGAGGGCTGGCAGGAGCAGTAAACATAAGCAAAATAAATAGTGGATCACTGAAAAGGTCTGAAGCTGTTGGAGGGTCATGATACAAAAGAATATTAATTCTGGATGTAGTAGTAACTAATAAACCACACAGAAACAGAATAAATAATGGTGCAAGAGCCCTCAGTTTCACATTGAAAACATAACTCACATACAATGCACACCACCAACCTACGATAGTGCCATAAGCATATCTTGCAGGTGAATGATTAGAAATAGCTATTATTATGTAAGGTGTAACGACCCATATAAAGTAGTAGAGCATTGCACCTACAATAGCTTTCATCCATTCAGACTTCATAATCTCTCCAAATTCTTATTGCCAATTTTAATATTTGTTGCTCCGACTTTAATCCCAGTTCATGTCGTATTCATCAAGGTTAAACACAGGCCCATCCATGCACACGAGTTTGCTTCCGCACGCGCAGTGCTGGCAGCGCCCCACGCCGCACTGCATCCGGCGTTCCGCACTTATGAAGATGCGCCTGTCCGGTATGCCCATTGGATTAACAAGGCTCTCTATCGAATAAACCATAGGGCCGGGCCCGCACATGGCAACGGCAGTATTTCGCGGATCTATCTTTATGGCTTCAAGACACTGCGATACAAAACCTCTTCTACCCTTCCAGCTTCTTGTGGCTTTGTCTACCGTCAGGGTAACGTCTATTGTCTTGCGCCATTTCTCAAGTTCTGTCTTGAGTAGTATATCGTCCGGGGTCCTTGCTCCGTACACCAGATGTACCCTGCCGAAGGTCTTCCGGTTTTTAAGGATATATCTTACAAGGGACGCAATCGGGGGGAGACCGCAGCCTCCGGTAACAAGTAATAAGTCCGCCATAGTGGAGAAAAACTCGGTTGGATAGCCGTTGCCGTAAGGCCCGCGCAGCGTAAGCGTATCGCCTTTTTTTAACGTGTGCAGTTTCTTTGTTACCTGGCCCGTGCTTCTAATAAGTAAATCTATGTGGCGTCTTTCATAAGGACTTGACGCCGCGCCGAACGGGGCCTCGCCAAAACCCCACACCCCGGCTATCATGAACTGGCCGGGCATGAACACGAGCTGCTGCTTGCCGCTGGCCGTGTTAACCGGAAAGAGGCTGCCGTTGCCAGTTGTATCCAGGGGCTTCAGGCGAAACAGCTTTACGTCGCTTGAGTGCTGCTCGACTTTCGCGACCGTGACTTCCATTGGTTTATAGATGTTCTTCATGATTTATGTTTTTGTTTCCAGTACCTTACGACTATGTCGGTTAATACCTCTTCTATGTCTATACGCGCCGGGCAGTTTGTCTGGCATCTGCCGCAGGCAACACACTGGGCAGTGCCTGATTCATGGTACGACCTTACGAACTTGTGATAGAACCAGTTGTAATAACGCTCTTTAATGCCCGGATGAAAGTTGTGCCCTCCGCTTATTTTTGCAAATCCAGGCAACGTGCATGCGTCCCACCTGCGCCGTCTTGAGGCCTGTTTCCCTGATAATTCAATTTTATCTTCGATTGCAAAACAGTGGCACAGAGGACACACGTAGGTGCAAATGCCGCAGCCGAGACACTGCTCGGAAAGCCTGTTCCATAATTTTTTGTAATTGTACCAGGACCATAAAACCGCGTTTTTCAGCAACTCTGTGTCGAGCAAAAGGATGCACAGGTCCGGCATTGCCTGTTCTTTACAAGGCTTGTGTTCTCGGTTATTGGAATGGTTTTGTTCTTTAAGTCCGGGCAGATGTTTTTTGACCGTTCGCCGTCCCATGCCTGTTACTGCCGTAAGTTGATATGAATTCCTGCCGGAGCGTTTGATTATTATATCTCCGCCCGGCGGAAGGTCGAAGTTATTTTCTGTAACGCCGATGAGCAGGGCGCGTTTCCTTCGTCTCTGGTAGTAAAAGTCCGGCTCCGGTTTATCCATTAATTTGTCCATCAGAGCGATGGCTTCAAGGTCGTTTAACGTAAGTCCGTAAAGGGTGAAGGCCTTAGGGCCTTTCGGCACGGTGACCGTGTTGCTTTCAGTTTCAACCGAAAAGGTGGTCTCTTCGGGCGGAAAGAAAAACTCCTTTGCGGACAGGTTCCTGTTAGTCACGTCGAAGAAGTCACCGGAGGTCTTGACCCCTGTTAAGAGCTTTGTAAGGTCTGTATTTTTGATAGTCCACATTGACAATATTTTACCTCGTTAGAATACTATACAACAACTTGGCAAGACTCTCAATCGCGGAAATAAAGAAGTGTCGCAAAAAAAAGTAGAGAGGGTGAATCAGGCAAGGTCGAATAAAAGAAATTCAGAGTCTTCCAGTGAAACCAGACTTAACTCATTTTCGTTGCTTACGGCGCATCCGTCGCCCGCGCTCATTGTCTGGCCGTCGTCGCCGTTGTCATCGGAATTGTCGGCATCTACTCTGAGGCTTCCTGATATAAGCTGCAACCACATGTGCCTGTTTGGTTGTATCGGGTATTTCATGGCGTGGTCTTTTAGAACCTTGCAGGTATAGATGTTGACATCTTGATTGATGATGACCGAGTTATCCCGGCCGTCTGTTGAGGCTATAAGGCAAAGTTCGCCGGGGCGGAGCCTGTCGGAAAAACCCTTTTGCTCGTAACAGGGTGGCAGGTCGTTTTTGTTAGGCATAATCCATATCTGAAGCAAGTGAACGGGTGTGGTTGTCGAAGGGTTGAATTCACTGTGGCGGATGCCCGTACCAGCGCTCATGTGCTGCACTTCTCCGTGGCGTATGACTGAGCCTGAGCCGGTGTTGTCTTTATGCTTTAGCTCTCCGCTTATGACGTAGGTGATTATCTCCATGTCACGGTGCGGGTGTGTGGAAAATCCCTGGTCAGGCTCTATAATATCTTCGTTAATTACCCGGAGCGAGCGGAACCCCATGTGGGCCGGGTCCTGGTACGTTGCAAAAGAAAATGAATGACAGGTGTCGAGCCAGCCGTGATTGAAGTGCCCTCGCTCGCTTGCTTTTCTGATCTTAATCATTGAGTATCTCCATTTTAGGACGTTAAAACTAAAAAAGTCTAAAGTGAAGTTGCTTTTTTTAGCGCTGATGTGAATTTTTTTAAATCTATCCGGCCCGTGTTTTGATTATAGGCGCTTGTGTGGTAGCTTGCAACCACGGTGACGGGTTTTTCTCTGTTTATTTTATATACGCCCGAGTGTTTGAACTTATGTTTTTTCTCTCCTTTTTGTCCGAGGACCTTCATAACGCTTTTAAACGCGTCCCCACCGACGGCTAAAATGACGCGTGGTTTGATTATTTCAAGTTCGGTCTTCAAGTATGCGATGCAGGTGTTGAATTCCTGAGCGTTCGGTTTGTTTGCCGGCGGCGCGCACTTTACCGCGTTCGTAATGTAGCACTTTAATTCAAGACCGTCGCTTGAGTGTGTCGAAGTGTTTTTGTTTGAAAGACCTGTTGTGTAAAGCCCTTCATAGATAAGAAGACCTGCCTTGTCGCCTGTAAAAGGCCTGCCTGTCCTGTTCGCGCCGTGCGCGCCAGGGGCAAGGCCGACTATCATAAGTGTTGCCGCGGCGTTACCAAAACCAGGCACGGGGTGGTTTGCATAGTCGTCTTTTTTAAACTCCTTTTTAGGGACTATGGTTTTCAGATACCTGGACAGGCGTGGGCAGAGTTTACAGTTTTTGATGATTTTGTTTTGTTCGTTAAGTGTTGTTGTCATATTTTTAAACTTAATAGTATTTGCGGTTTTATAATCTTTTTATCGTGTAATGGGTATTTGCCTTAAACCCCTTTTTGATTATTGTATCCCTGCCAGTTGGCCAGGTAATTTTTATCCTGTTTACCTCTATGTGACTGCCAAGGCCGAAGTGCACGATGGGCGGGTCGAATGAATGGAACCCACCGCCTGCCTTTACCTCGCGCATCTGCGCAAGTTCGCCGTCGTCTCCGTAATATATAAATACCCTTGCGCCTACTCCAAAACTGTTTCCTTTTTCATCGTTAAGAGCAAATGTGATTGAGTTGCCAACGGTGTTGCTGTTTTTATAGACCGTTACAGGGCCGTTAACAGGCAACGTTATTATATCAATATCTCCGTCGTTTTCAATGTCCAGATACACGTAAGCCGGGGTTATCATATAGTCGTCAAGTCCGAATTCCTCTTCCGATTGCTTGAACGAGCGGCCCTCTTGGTTGTGAAAAAAGACGTTTGACTGTGGCATGGTGTCGCCGAACCATGTGCCGTTGCCGACGTACAGGTCCTGGTACTCGTCGTTATCAAGGTCTGCAAACTTTGCGTTCCAGCACCATCCGGCAACGTCCACGTCCATCTCACCCGCCCTGTCCGTAAACTTGCCGTCCTGCCCGGCAACAAGCATGACGTTGTCGTTTTCAGTCTGGTGTATTTCGCTTGACAGGATCTTTTGATATTCTTCTTCATAACCTTCTTTGGCAAAGAGCTTTTTTTTCTTTTCCAGTTCTTCGTGAAAAATCCGGCACTGCTCCTGCTGCGCCGGATGTGTGTCTGGAATTTTTTTGCAAAGCTCGGGTTTCTCTCCACGCATGGAGAGTATCATCATGGCCATTATCATGCAGTTTTTTTGTTGATCTTTTGAGCTGTTGATCTTGCTGCAGGCAGCGATGTTGCCAGGGCTTGTCTTAATGAGCGAGAGGATATCTTTCAGCGATATGTTATCTCTGCAGGCCCTGCGCGACTCGTTGTCTGAAATATTATTGCAATAGGAGCTAAACCGGCGTCGTTTCACACTTTCGCCTTTACCGAATTCTCCTGTAATCTGTGCTATGTATATATCCGGCAGCAGGTCGTTATTAATGTCTGCTGAATCAAAACTCATGGTGGTTTTAGTCGAGACCGGTATGACCCCGGACTTTTTTGATATCTTTTCAAACGCGCCGCCTGCCTTGCCGAGGTAGAAATAGTCAGGCGGTTCGAAGTCGTTACCTATCATCAAGTCTTGAAAACCATCTTTGTTAATGTCTGAGAGAAAGATTGCCTGGGTCTCGCCGACTATCGGCTCAAACAAGTCCTGCTGCGTAAATGTCGCCTTGCCCTGGTTAAGTACAAGCACGTTCGAGGAGCGTATGCCGGGACGTATGGTCAGGAACCCGTGATGAAAATTGCCCTGTGTTATATCCATGTCTCCATCCAGGTCAATATCGGCAAAGGCCGCTGCGTTCGTATATATGGCATCTGAGTTTGGCAGTTTTATGGGGCTTGAGGCGGTGAAATTGCCCTTGTCGTTCAAGTATAAAAAGTTACCCCTGTTAAAGGTCGTTAAATAGAGGTCAAGCCACCCGTCACCATCCATGTCGACCAGCGCGACTATTATAACGTGAAGGTCATATGGGAAGGTTACATTCGTTGGAACCTCCGTAAATCTTTTTCCTTCCTGGTTCCTGTAAAGTATTACCCCGCCTTTTCTGGCTATAACAATGTCCTGGTACCAGTCGTTATCAAAGTCGCCTGCCGCAATGCCGCGCCCGTTATAAAAAGGTGGGATAAAGTCGAACATCCAAAAGTCGTCGATCCGGTCGAGGCCAAGTGTTTTTCCTTTTATTTTTTTAAAGGGTTTAGTAGATAATTTCTTGCGAGGTGCGTGTGTTTTTTTCTTGATCGAAATGGTTTTGTCTGAGTAAAAGACCGGGGAGGTGTCTGCAGCATCGGCGGCGTGGGCTGTATTTGGAAAGGTCAGGTATATGCCGCTAACTATCATTAGCGCTATGATTAGTAGAAGGTTGTTAAATTTTTTTTTCTCAGGTTTTGTCATTTTGTGTTCGGCGTTTTTTCAAGTTTTATTATGGTATTGTCGTATAGCGCCATCGCCTTGTTGTATTGCCATTTTTCGTAAGTGTTTGTCGAAAACCCAGCTAACAGACCAAAGACCATTATAACCAGAAAAAGTGCTATTGCGGTTTTTTTGTTCATGGTGGTCCATACGATAGAGAGGGCATAAACGCTGTACATACCAAGCGTGAACATTAATATCATCACATAGGTCATGGGCATGCCGGCAATCATAAGGGACTGGGCAAGGATCATGTCGAGCGCCATCGGCACCGGCAGGAACAGTCCAACCGCGGCAATGATGATCGCGCCGAAAATCGTAACCTCGCCCGTTGCTATCGCATCGAAGGGAAGTATGTAAGCAAGGGCGGCGCCAAGGAATCCGGCCACGAACATCAAAGGTACGGTTGTTTTTATGATAAAGAAAAGACTTTTTGCAAGGTCGACTACGCTGCCAGGAATTGCTCCGCTCCAGGGCTCTTTTGTCCGTAAACACTCCATGTCGGCATCAATAATGTCGTCTCGTCTGTACGGATTTTTCCCTATGGTTTTCTTTGCAAGGACGGGAACCAGGATAAATATTACGAGCAGCGTAAAGATAAGTTTTGTAACGGCCATGTGGAGCGGAAACAGGGTGAAGGCCATGGTGAGGACGATTATGTTCAATGTCGGAGAGCTGAAAAGAGCGGCAAGGGCGGTCTCGGCCTTGCTGCCGGAGACGTACAGGCCTTTTGCTATTGGGGCTGCGCAGTTAACGCATACCCCAAGGGGTGAGCCGATAAGTACGCCGAACACGGTTGCCTTCATGCTTCCCGGAGTGTGTTTTGAACTAAGGTTCCTCATGAGTGCGAGGATGATCGCCGCAAACACCACACCGAACATCATGCCGCGCTTGTTTGTGTTCATCCAGTTTATGGCGGAGAAGGTTATCTGTTTGTAAAGGGGGTCTGCGGTATTAACTTTTATGTACTCGTTATAGTTTATGGAGTCGGTCGGTTTGATAGAACCGCTCATGGACGCTTTTATGTTTAACTCAGGATATCTTGAGCCAAGCCAGAAGTACGCACCGACACACAGGAGCAATATTAAAAGAATTAAGGCTCTTTTATTTGGTTTCATAGGGGCGCTGTTTTATCAGTACGGCGGGTCTAAGCCCACTGTGTGGGTTTATAATTCCTTGTATGTGTTTGCACACCGCAGGTGCTTGCACACGGCAGTCGATAGAGGGGCTATTTGTCCTGTTTATGGGAAGCTTGTATCACAACTCTGTTACTTAATTTGTTCGTTAATAGGGTGTTTGCCGGCTCATTTGCTCATATTGCGTACGGCTCGTACCGCTTCATCGTTACATGCGCCGCGGGCGGTCTCGGCGGTTATGCCTGTTGCGAATATGATGGTACGGGCGCAGCATTCCCCGGCTTCGGCGTTTGACCAGTGAAATATGTAACTCTTGCCGTTGTTAAAGACTTTGTTCCATGGGGCTTTGGCTGCAATGGTGGAAAGCTCGGCCTCGGTCGGAAGCCGCCAGTCGTCATGCCCGCCGATTGTAAGATTTTCTGCGTACTCTTTTGCCTTGTCCCACGAAAGGCATTTTTCAAGTTTTACGAAGCTGTCGTCCTGTACCCACATAAGGCCTGTGCTTACATGTGTAATCGTGCCGTTGCCGTTATCGATCAAGCGGCCGAATGTTTTTTCCGCGCGGCTTATTATTTCGTATCCGGGGATCTTTATGTCGGCACGTTCCACCTGCAGTGCTATCCATTCGGGTGTTTTCTTGCTCGCCTTTCGAGACTTTAAAAAGTGCTTCACCCCTTCTCTGGCGTCTTTTAGAGGCACTATCTGGGGCTTTCTTCTATCTTCCACTTTTATTATGTGAAAGCCGTAGTCGGTCTTTAAAATTTTGCTTATTTCTCCTGGCTGCAGGGCGAAGGCCGCTTCACCAAAGGTCTTGTCCATCTGCTTAAGGGAAAAGTATCCAAGGTCTCCGCCTTTTTTTGCGTCAGCCGCTTCCGAGTGCCTGGCGGCAAGGGTCCCGAAGTCAACACTGCCGTCCATTACCTGCATCATTAAAGAGTCAATCTTGTTACGGGCTTTTTGTTTCTGTTCTGCCGATGCAGAAGGCTCAACCAGTACTACTATGTGCCGCGCCTTTACAAGCTCAGGG
>CBDUXY010000102.1:0-10866 GCA_965371305.1 uncultured bacterium | reverse complement strand
TATGCAGCTTTGTTCTGTTTGTTTGTTGGTTTTCTGTCTTCTTTTGGTTTGCCTTGCCAGGCTAATGCCCGGTCGCGCGGTTACATGACAGAGGGGGAAGTCCTCGCCCGCGCCTTTCCCGGCGCGGAGATTACGAAAAAAAAGGTCGAGATTACTCCCAGAAGGCGGGAGAAAATAGAAGAGTTCATAAAGGGCAAATTTTTTAAAAGACGTGTAATTTTTCTAAAGGCCGTAAAGGACGGCGAGACACTTGGATACGGGATTGTATCTAACAAGACAGGGAAGACAAAAAAGATTACCTTTATGGTTGTGCTTGACGGTCTTGGTACAGTAAAGAGTGTTGACGTACTTGTGTTCAGAGAGACCCAGGGTTATGAGATAGAAAACTCATGGTGGCGAAAGCAGTTTGTTGGTAAGACCGTAAAAGACCGTGTAACGCTTAAAAAAGATATCCAGAACGTAAGCGGCGCGACGATATCGGCGCGCGCCGTAACAAAAGGCGTTAAAGAGATACTTGCCGTGTTCGAGGTGGTGAAGGGGGAACTTGAGGGGGAGTAGTCGTGACAGGTTGTCACCCTGAACTTGTTTCAGGGTCTCGCTTTTTAAAGCCGTTCTCCTTGAGTACTGTCGAAAGGTGAACGGATGTTATTAGGGAAAATTTGCTTTGTCCCTGCGCCGCGGCTTTTGCCTCCTCTCCTTTTTGGGGAGATGATTGAAATGAAAGGGTGTTTCAGGGCGTGCCTACCTCTTCCCCATGAGCCTTTTATTCCTGCGGAAGCCTGGCCGCCTAAATCGCTGCGCTCATGCTTCCTCGCCCTCACTCATCCACCCCTTCTTTAGCCCAACCTTAACAGGGTAGGAGGCCCTGTCCCCACGGGGTTTTGAAAGACAAAGAATTTTTTGATGTTTCGGTGGGCTTTGTTAGAAATGGCGCGCCGAAACAAAACAATTCCTAATTCCCGCCTTCGCGAGAATGACAAAAATAGGCACAGGCCGCAGGCCTGTGCTACCAAAACAAAATGGAGTGCCTCACGAAAGTGAGGTTGTTTCAGAGTTCACCCTCTTTTATATCCACAACAACATATAACTCAATAAAACCCTTGACAAATCAGCCTTATTTGGTACATTTATATGTTGTTAAATGGCATTGTCATTGCTGTATAAATGTATTTGGAATTAAAGACTGTTTGATGTTTTTTTTGCAGGCGCGTAGCTCAGGGGTAGAGCGCTACCTTGACACGGTAGAGGTCGGCGGTTCGAAACCGCCCGTGCCTACCATTGTTGGATTTCGCAACAGGCACTAAGCTTGTCAGGTGCATAAAAAACTACTTGTTGCAGATGGTTGCAGGTATCGGCCGCCGACGTGTTGTTTGAGAAAGTCGGCGTTTTTATTTTTTTGTTTTATAATTTAGATTAAATTAGATTAACTGACACGTTCAGGAATAGGCAGATTTATGACCGTATGTGATATGAAAACCATAAAAGATGTTATAGCCCAGAGCGACCCCAAGGCTGCTAAAAAAGCAATTGCCGCTAAGATTGGCGACGTACTTGTGGATCTGTCCGCGCCGTGCGACTCTGACGTGAATCCAGAGTCAGTTACGCCTGTTATGGCTGACACTCCGGAAGGTCTCGACATCTACCGTCACACAACTGCTCATATCATGGCGCAGGCCGTGACTGAAGTTTTTAAAGACGTTAAACTTGCAATCGGCCCGACCATTGAAAATGGATTTTATTACGACATGGAAACGGCAGAGCCTTTCACTCCTGAAGATCTTAAAAAGATAGAAGCCAAGATGAAGGAGATTGTCAGGGCGAATTTGCCAATTGTCAGGCAAGAGCTTACAAAAGAAGAAGCCCTTAAACTTTTTACCGACTCAGGCGATATATACAAGCAGGAACTTATAAACGATATTGAAGACACGCACGTAAGTGTATATAAACAGGGTGATTTTATAGACCTGTGCCGTGGACCGCACCTGCCGTCCACTGGCCGCGTTCAGGCCTATAAACTAACCAGCATCGCCGGGGCGTACTGGCGCGGGGATGAGACCAAAAAGATGCTCCAACGCATCTACGGCACGTCTTTTCCTGATAAAAAAGAACTGAAAGCGCATCTCTCTCGTATTGAAGAGGCAAAGAAAAGAGATCACAGAAAGCTCGGAAAAGAGCTTGATCTCTTTTCCATAACCGACGAAGTAGGGCCTGGGTTGGTCCTGTGGCACCCGAACGGCTCGACCGTAAGAAATATTATCGAGGATTTCTGGAAAAAGGAACACGCGAAATCAGGATATAGCCTGATCCATACCCCGCATATCGCCAAGGTCGATATGTGGAAGACAAGCGGACACTGGGATTTTTACAGGGAAAATCTGTTTAGCCCGATGGACGTTGACGGTCAGGAATACATAGCGAGACCAATGAATTGCCCGTTCCATATCGCTATTTATAATAACAGCCTGAAGAGCTACCGCGATCTGCCGGTGAGGTACGCCGAGCTTGGCACGGTCTACCGCTACGAAAGAAGCGGGGTGCTGCACGGGCTGCTCAGGGTAAGGGGTTTCACTCAAGACGACGCGCATATATATTTAACTCCTAAACAGCTTGACTCGGAGATAAAAAATATATTACAATTTACCCTTTACATTCTAAGGTCTTTCGGTTTTAATGAATATGAAATTTTCCTGAGTACCAGGCCGGATAAATACGTTGGAGAATTGCCTGACTGGGAAAAGGCGGAAGGTGCGTTAAAAGCTGCCCTTGAAGATGAAGGTCTGCCATACGAGGTAGACCCTGGCGAAGGTGTTTTTTACGGCCCGAAGATAGATATAAAGATAAAAGACGTGCTTGGCCGGTACTGGCAGTGCTCGACTATTCAGGTTGACTTTAACCTGCCGGAAAGGTTCGACATTACGTACCGTGATGAAAACGGCGAAGCAACACGGCCTATTATGATACACCGGGCGCTAATGGGTTCGCTTGAGAGATTTTTCGGCTGCCTTATAGAACACTACGCAGGGGCGTTCCCCCTGTGGCTTGCGCCGCTTCAGGTTGTGGTGTTAACCGTTACCGAAAGGAACGACGAATATGCACGAGAGATTGTTAAGGAATTAAGGGAAAAAGGGTTTCGCGCCGAATGTGACACGCGTAACGAGACCCTTGGTTACAAGATCAGAGAGGCACGGAATAAAAAGATACCTTATATGCTCGTTACCGGGGATAAAGAGATGGAAAGCGGTAAGGTCGCTCCCCGCTCCAGGACTGAAGGGGAGTTGCCTGTGGTAACGGCCAAAGAGTTTATAGACATGATAGAGAACGAAAATATCCCAGGCGGAGGTGTAGCCCAATAGCGAGATTTGCAGCAAAAACAAAAGGTAAAGAGAGTCTAAAGGCCAATAGCAGGATTCGTGCCCATGAGGTTCGTCTGGTAGACGCGGAAAGTAATCAGCTCGGGGTAATGAGCACTCCGGATGCGCTCAAGGTGGCCGAAGAGGCAGGGCTTGATCTGGTGGAGGTATCGCCAAACGCCGTGCCGCCTGTATGCAGGATTATGGACTACGGCAAGTACAAGTACCAGATGAGCAAAAAGGCCCATGAGGCCAAGAAAAAGCAAAGCACTATTCAGGTCAAGATGATAAAGTTCCGCACCAGGACGGACAAACATGATTTTGACTTTAAGCTGCGCAACATCAAGAGGTTTCTCGGTCATGGTGATAAGGTGAAGTGCCTTGTGTTTTTCAGGGGACGCGAGATAACTCATCTGGAGATTGGTAGAAATTTGCTCTTAAGGGTGGTTGAAGAGGTAGGCGAAGACGGAGTTGTAGAGCAGGCGCCCAAGATGGAGGGGCGTAGTATGACGCTTCTCTTAGGTCCGGTTAATCAGCCCTCTGCCAAGTAGGATGGGGCTAATTTTCGCAATAATAAGCTCTTAAACCGACGGGCGTTATCAATTAGTTTGTTAAGTCAGTCGAGAATTATAACAGCCGGCATGTAACAGGCCGGATTTTATTAATATAATTTAAAAAATAAAAAATTAAAATACAAAGTAACATCAGGGAGATATAGAGAGATGCCTAAGATGAAAACAAACAGGGGGGCTGCAAAGAGGTTCAGCTCTACCGGCACGGGCAAGTTCAAGAGGAATAAATCGGGCAGGAGACATATTTTAACGAGCAAGGACCCGGCCAAAAAGCGTGATATGAGAAAAACAGCAATCGTATCATCTGCCGACCAAGGGGCAGTTAAAAAGATGCTTCCATACGGCTAAGGGGCGGCTAAGGCTGCGCGCGCTAAAGGGTCTGCCGGTAAAAGTGAATGTCACAGGGCAGAGTTTTTTAGCTTGTTTTTTTGTGCGAAACAGGAATTAAGATTGTCGTATTGCGCTTTGTTATAGTTAAGTCGTTTTATGACATGCAGACGTTGGATAGGTTAATAAAAAGATTTTTTAAGCAAAACTTCATAAGGAGCAATAAGTAAATGCCAAGGGTTAAAAGAAGTATAAACGCAAAGAAAAAGAAGAGGAAAGTATTTAAGGCCGCCAAGGGCTACAGGGGCGCGAGGGGAAACCTCTTGAGGACTGCAACCGAGGCCGTTGAAAAAGGGCTTTGTTATGCCTATGCTCATCGCAGGCTTAAGAAAAGAGAGATGAGAAGGCTCTGGATAGCCAGGATAAATGCCGCAGCAAGGTCAAACGGCATTACATATAGCCGCCTTATAGACGGCCTTACCAAGGCAAACGTAGAGCTGGACAGGAAAGTACTTGCCGATATGGCGGCCCTTGATCCGGCGGCTTTCACCAAAGTCAGCGACTTAGCAAAACAGGCTCTGGCGTAAGCAAATTACATTTGTCTGTAATTATATTTTTCCGCGCGAGCACATTACTTAGACATTGTTGTCTTGTGCCTTCGCGCGTTTTTTTTATTCACCCGCATGGCGGCCTTGATGCTCCGTAGATTGGCTCAGGTGGCTTTATCAGCATGCCACCTTTTTAACGCCCCGAAGCCTGGCTCAGGGGTAGTTTACTGATTGAATATCTAACTTTGAGTATTTATTATTATGAGAGAGAAACTTAGAGCGCTCAGAGAACAGGCAATAGAGGCCATTAGATCCTCCAGTACTGGTGAGGAAATTTCACTTGTTAAGAAAAAATTCCTTGGACGTAAAGGCCAGATTACTTCGCTGATCAGGGAAATCGGCCAGATTCCACCCGATAAAAGGCAGGCCGCAGGCCAGGCCATCAACAAGGTCAAGCGCAAGATTGAGGACACCGCAGACCGGCTTATAGCTGAATTCAGCTCACGCGAAAAACTTAAAAAACTCAAGCACGAAACAATAGACGTTACTCTTCCCGGCCGCTCCCCTTCGCACGGTTCAATCCATCCGGTAATGCAGGTCATGAAAGAGGTAGAGGATTTTTTTCTCTCCCTTGGCTTCACCATTGCCCAGGGCCCTGAAGTCGAACTCGACTACTACAACTTCGAGGCCTTGAACCTTCCACCGGACCATCCGGCAAGAGACATGCAGGACACGTTCTATATTGGTAAAGACGTGTTGATGCGCACCCATACGTCCCCTGTTCAGATTCGCGTGATGGAGCAGAACAAACCACCTCTTCGCGTTATTGCGCCGGGCACTGTTTACAGGCGCGACTCCGATATTACACACACCCCGATGTTCCATCAGGTAGAAGGTTTTATGGTTGGTGAGTCGGTCACTTTTGGTGACTTAAAGGGTGTGCTTAATGCTTTCTTGACAAAGATGTTTGGCGAAGGTACGGCTACGCGGTTTCGCCCGAGCTTTTTCCCCTTTACAGAGCCGAGTGCCGAGGTGGACATACGTTGTGTTATGTGCGGCGGCGACGGGTGCCGGGTATGCAAGCAAACCGGGTGGCTTGAAATACTCGGTTGCGGCATGATTCACCCGGAGGTCTTAAGGGCTGTTGAATATGACAGTGAACTATATGGCGGTTTTGCCTTTGGCCTTGGCATTGAGCGTATTACAATGCTCAAGCATCGGATAGATGACCTTCGGCTCTTTTTTGAAAACGACATGAGATTTCTAAGACAGTTTTAGTACCTCAAGGTGGGGAAATTCAGCAATAAATTTTCAGAATTCACGGGACTAAAGATACGCAAATAAATGTTAGTTTTCTTGTAAGAGTAAAATTATGGATGACTATCAAAATCCAAAGCCTGGTAAAACTTATATAAGCCCTTCTTTAAAGTCTTTCGGAGATAAGGACAAAAGAGTGCGTATTGCCTCAAAAGTATTACCCTCTGAAGACGGCTACGATTATGCGAAAGAGCGAGATGAAGTTGTACTGAGGAACAAACCAGATGCTGCAACAAATATCACTGCTAAGTTCATAGAAGATAGCAGACAGATTTTCGTTCTTACTGTTCAAAAGTTCATGAATGATACAGGGAAGCCTTATGGGAATGGATTCACATTCGTAGAGGAAGAAATAGGAAAGTTTTGTGAGTTCTTAGCGAATATCCAATCAATTGATTTTAAAAATCGTTCCAGAGTAAATATTACTGATGAGGAACTAAGAAAAATAGCACTAACGTCACATCAAGCTAAGTATTTGGTATCTGAAAACCAAGACTTATTTGAAGAAATACTTAAGTCCGAAGTCACCACAAAGGATTTAGTGGCAATTGGATACAGGAAAAAACAACTAGAAGTATTTGCAAAATTTCTTAATGACAGCTGTTATTTTAACTCTTTAAAAAAGAGGTATAATTGTTCTAACGAGGGTTTATGGCAAAAGTACTTTGAGAAGAACCCTTGGATATTCGGATATGGCCTGGGTTATCTGTTCTTGTCTAATCTCGACGAAAAAAAACTTGAACAGGTGGTTCAAGGGTATAGTGTAAATACTCCAGGGAAAAGAGTTGATGGTCTTATGAAAACTAAGGGTGTTATATCTAATCTTTGTTTTGTCGAAATTAAGACTAATAAGACATTGTTACTTGAGTCAAAGTTTTATAGAACAGGGTGTTGGGCTCCATCAAATGAGCTTGCAGGGGCTATTGCTCAGGTTCAGGGAACTGTTGCATCTGCTGTCAAAAGCTTAACTGAGAAAATAGAAATGGAAGACAAACAGGGAAATCCTACAGGTGAAGAGGTATTTAACTATCAACCTAAGTCGTATTTAGTAATAGGTAATATGTCGGAGTTCACCAATGAGGACGGAGTGAATAAACAAAAACTACGTTCTTTTGAGCTGTTAAGGAAAAATACGCTAAACCCTGAAATAATAACATTCGATGAATTGTATGAAAGAGCTAAGTTTATCGTACAACATAGCGAAAGCTAACAATTGCATTCAGCTGACCATTGTAGCGGTGTGAGGCTTGTGGCATCCGCCACAAATGAAACACCGCGGAAATGGGTCGGCTGATGCTGAGCGTTATATAATTTGCTGTGCGCAGCACTTGCGGTTCATAGGTAAAACCAAAATTACAAAGGTTGTTCAGAAATGATCTACAGTATTAACTGGTTAAAAGAATTTGTCGATATAGAAAAACTCTCTGCAAGCTCGCTTGCAGAGAAGCTTACCATGGCCGGTATTGAGGTTGAGAGGGTTGAGCAATTAGAGTCTGAAATTACAGGCGTGATAACGGCCGAGGTCCTTACAATTGAAAATCATCCGAATGCGGACAGGCTCTCTCTGTGTACGGTAAACGCCGGGGATGGTTCCAATACTTTCTCAATCGTTTGCGGTGCAAAAAACATGAAGATCGGCGATAAGGTCGCCCTTGCCCTTGACGGCGCAGTCCTGCCAGGAGGGGGAAAGCTTAAGAGGACGCGTATAAGGGGCTCTCTTAGCGAAGGCATGATGTGCAGCGAGAGCGAACTTGGACTCACAACCGACGGCAAGAGCGAAGGCATACTGATACTTCCCTCTGACACAAAGCTTGGCCTGAACGTTGCTGATGTTTTCGGTCTTACCGATACGCTTTTGCATGTAGCCATACTTCCCGACAGGGCCGATTGCCTGAGCATAAGGGGGCTTGCAAGGGAGATTGCCGCTATTACAGGGGAGAAGTTCAAAGACAAGACCGTTACCACTGCTGATGCAAATGGCGGGCCTTTCGATTCTGATAAATCTATTAGAAAAGCTCTTTCAGTTCGTATTGATTCCAGGCTTTGTAGAAGGTACACGGCAAGGGTGGTAAAGGGTGTTGACGTCGGTGAGAGTCCGCTTTGGCTTAAGACCAGAATTGAACGGCTTGGCATAAGGAGCATTAATAACGTTGTTGACGCGACAAACTACGTCATGCTCGAGCTTGGTCAGCCGCTTCATGCCTTTGATATGGATAAAATCGCCGGAGGTGAGTTGGTCGTCAGGACAGCCTGCGAGGACGAGCTTGTCCATACTATTGTTCCGAACACAGCAGGGGAGCATGAGCGCAAACTTTCATCCGACATGCTCGTCATAGCCGACGGCGAACAGCCTCAGGCCGTTGCAGGCGTTATGGGCGGGCTTAAGAGTGAAGTTACGGACAAGACACGCACGGTTATACTTGAAAGCGCTTTTTTCGATCCTTCGAGTGTCAGGAGGACGAGCAAAAGGCTTGGCCTTTCAAGTGAGTCCTCCTACAGGTTTGAAAGGGGAGTGGACTTGCTGCAAGTCGCTGTGGCCCTTGACGCGCTTGCCTGTCTTGTAAAGGAGCTTGCAGGCGGTGGTATTTTAAAGGGAATGATCGACGAGTACCCGGACAAATACAAATCCCGGACTATTGAATTTAGAATTAAAAGGGCTGCCCGGATGCTTGGAGTAAGCCTTAACAAGACACAGGTAAAGAAGATTTTTAAACCCCTTGGCATTGAGGTGAGAGAGAGCAGGAAAAAAGGTTCTATCTGCGCTCTCCCTCCTTCTTACAGGATGGACATTTGCTTTGAGGCGGACTTGCTTGAAGAAGTGGCAAGGGTTGTTGGATACGATAAAATACCTGAGACCACGCCTCTTGCAGGCGTTTTGCCGCCAATTTTGCCGGAGTCCTACGAGCTTAAAAACAACGTGAGAGATCAACTTGCAAGTTACGGTTTTTACGAGGTTATTAACTACAGCTTCGTATCAAGCGAGGACTTGAGTCTGTTCGGTCCGAGCGGTCGTGACAACGTAAAGGTGCTCAATCCTCTTAGCGAGGATCAGTCGGTCTTGAGAGATACCTTGTTGCCTTCGTTAAGGAGGAATCTTCAGTACAACGTCGCCAGAAAAAACGAACAGGTAAATATATTCGAACTTCGCCCGGTGTTCCTTCCCACAGGCGGCGGGTTGCCTGAAGAGAGGCTGAGTGTTTCGGCTCTTATGTATGGCAGCAGGCGGGTGAACGGATGGAATGAAAAGTCCGGGTGGGTTGATTTTTTTGATATTAAGGGGGCGCTTACAGGACTTCTTGACATGCTTGGCGTGGGCGAGGATGTAGAGTACTGCGCTATTGATGAAAGCGGCGAAGAGGGAGGAAGAAACGTTTTTTTCCATCCTGGCAAGAGCGCAACCGTAAAGATTGGCGGGAAATACGCAGGCGTTATCGGAGAGCTGCACCCGGATTTAATGGAGATGACCGGTATAAGGAATCCAGCGTATCTATTTGAAATCAATCTGGAAATTGTCATTGACCGTAATAAAGAGCCCAGGTTCTGTTCACTTATGGAAAAGGAGCTTAACGAGGCTTTATGCCGCCCGGAGCGGGCCTACGTTCCCCCTGCTCGCTACCCCGGTTCCACGAGAGACCTGGCCTTCTTTGTAGACAGTAATTTGCCCTACTCGGATATTATCCGGGAAATTAAAAAAATAAATGCAAAAGTTATTGAAAACGTTGAACTGTTTGATGTATACTATGGGGAAAATATCCCGAAGGGGAAAAAGAGCTTTGCCGTAAGGGTGAATTACAGGTCTGCCGAGCGCACCCTGACTTTCGATGAAGTCGAGCAGATACACTCGCAGATCAGAGACGTCCTTGTTAGTGGTTTTAAGGCTGAGATTCGTTCGTAAAAAAGTTCTATATCATTGAATAAACAGGAGGGTGAAGTTATGACCAAAGCTGATCTTGTGGAGGTCGCCTTTGAAAAGGTAGGTTGTTCAAAAAAGGACGTGGCCGAGGTTGTTGACGAGGTCTTCGAGACAATCAAGGGCGCACTTGAAAAAGGCGATAGAGTTAAGATTTCCGGCTTTGGCAACTTCACCGTCAGGCACAAGAAAGCCAGGCGAGGGCGCAACCCTCAGACCGGTGAAGAGATCATAATCAACGAGCGAAATGTTATGACGTTCAAGCCAAGCCAGATACTCAAAGACATAGTTAACAACGACGGCGGGTCTTGAGCTGTCTCACTATTTTTCTTTTTTCTTGAGAAACCTAACAGTTCGCTGCTATTGCTGAAAAGTTCTTCTTGCGGTGAACCGAGGTTTACTCCTAACACTTGCCATGATAGAACCTAACATTCCTGATAAGCTCTACTTTAAGATAGGAGAGGTGGCAAAGATCACCGATGTGAAACCTTACGTCCTGCGTTACTGGGAAAAGGAGTTTCGTATAATCACCCCGTTCAAGACAAAGGGCAACCAGCGGGTATACCGCAGGAAAGACATAACGCTTATATGTTATATAAAGAACTTGATTGAGAAAGACGGGATGACGCTTGAAGGGGCAAAGAAAAAAGTCATCGAATTCAGGAAAATGAAAAACGAGGGGCCGGTCAGGGACCAGCTCGACATACCTTTTAATGAAAAAAAGTATCAAAACGAATTAAAGGAAATCAGAAAGGACTTAACTTCTATAAGAAACATTCTCTCTCATAAGGTCTGAACTCACTATGTGGGCTCAAACCCACCATGTGGGCTTTTCATCAAAA
>CBDUXY010000101.1:0-10881 GCA_965371305.1 uncultured bacterium | reverse complement strand
CCACTAAGGACAGCGCAAGCGCTGTTATTAATCTTTTTGTATCCATTTTTTTCTCAAAAACCTCTTTTTTCGGAAGTTGTTACTATTTGGGATGGAACCGGGTCGAAACCGCCCGGATTAAAAGGATGACACCTGATAAGTCTTTTAAAGGCCATGTAAACGCCCACAAGCGAACCATGCGTATCTACTGCTACACGAGCGTACTCCGAACAGGTAGGGTAAAACCTGCAAGCGGGTGGCAGGGCCGGAGAAATGGCTTTCTGATATATAAAAATAAGAGCTTTTAAAATAATTCTCATAATTTTCACTGTATTCTGTTGATTTTATTTCACACCGCAGGTGCTGCTTGGTTCAGCAACTTTTTCCCCTGTCTAACCACCCCAACTACCCTGACTGCCCCAACCGCTCTAATTTTTTAGCAAGCAATAAAAATTCTTTTTTTACATCATCCAAATTTTTAATTGTTTTTGCGGCTTTCGGATTTACGTAAATTACTATATCAGCGTTTTCAGGAAAAAAGAGTTTATTCAATCTGAAAAATTCCCTTATCAGTCTTTTAATCCTGTTTCTAACCACAGCCGAACCAACACGTCTTGAGACTGAAAGTCCAAGTCTTCTTAACCCGGCTTCGTTTGGTAAATATATGGATATGGAAAAATTACCTGTATGGTGTTTTTTTCCATGTCTTTTTACCCTTAAGAAGTCTTTTGCCAGGCTAAGTTTTTCTTCTTTTTTAAAGGATTGTTCGGTCACTGATAACGTATAAACATTTATTTATTCGTATTTATAGTAACCGAAAGACGTTTTCTTCCCTTGGCGCGTCTTCTTTTTATAACAGCCCTACCTCCTGTAGTGGCCATTCTTGAAAGAAAACCATGGGTTCTTTTTCTTTTTACATTACTTGGTTGATATGTTCTTTTCATCTTTTTTTACCTACCATTCCTTTTTTTCTTTTTTTTTGTTTTTTTATCTAGCGTGAATATTTTTGTTTCCCGCTTAAAGTCTCATCGGCATTACTATATAGGTATAGCCGCCACCTTTTTTTTCTACAGGCATTAAAACACCGGGGCTAAGTTGATCTTTTAATTTAAGTTCAACTTTTTCGTCATTTACCGCATCCAGGGCTTCTATAAAATATTTGGCGTTAAAAGCTATTTCCAGATCATCCCCGTCATATTCAACAACAAGTTCTTCTCTTGCGTCCCCTATGTCGGGACTTGACGAAGAAAGCACCAGCACATCTTTACTCAGAGTAAACTTTACACCCTTTATCTTATCCGAAGAAAGTATTGAAACCCTTCTTAACGACTCAAGAAGTCCTGCCCTGTCTGCAACAACATTCTTATCGTTATCTTTTGGTATAACCTGCTTGTAATCAGGAAATTCCCCTTCTATCAGACGAATATTCACAACCGTATCGTTTCGCTTCATTGTTGCGCTCTTATCCGTTACTCCAAAACTATATGAACCTTCTTTTTCTTCAAGAAGCTTTCTAAGCTCTAATACACCTTTACGTGGAAGTATTACGCCTTTTTCTTCAATAAATATATCTTTATTATTTTTATCTATCATCGCAAGACGATGACCGTCTGTCGTAACCATCTTTATTGACCCGTCGTCTTTTTCAAGATAGAAACCGTTTATATTATATCTTGTCTCGTCGGTTGAAACGGCAAAAGACGTCTTATCTACCATGTCTTTTAAGGTTTCCGGCCCTATATTGACAATTTTATCTTCTTCTATTGAGGGGAATGGGGGAAATTCTTTTGACGGAAGTCCAACTATGTTAAACCTTGCACGACCGCTTTTTATAGTTAATTTTTCCCCTTCCTTAACGCTTATATTCACCTGATCGTCTGGAAGTTGTTTTATAATTTCAAATAATTTTCTTGCATTTACCGTGACCGTGCCTTCTTCCTTAACATCAACCTGACAAGTATCCTTAATATATATTTCAAGGTCCGTTGCTATTAAGGTAACATAACTGTCCTTAACCTCTATTAGCACGTTTGCTAAAATAGGCATTGTATTTCTTTTTTCAACAATACCCTGGATTCTTTGAAGTACCTTTATGAAATCATTTTTATTTATATTAAATTCCACCAGGTCTCCTCCTTTCATAAAGGTTTTTTTATTTTCTTGTTTTTAAAAAAGGCCACTAAATACTTGTGTGCCCGGTTGTGTCTGTTTTAGTCTTCTTTTAATAAATATAAAAATTTAGAAGCAGTATGTAGTAGTGACTGTGAATATGTTTATAACCGTATAAGTGTTTTTAAAATAAAGAATTTTCAGTTTTTTTAACCCTTGAAAACTTTTTTTCTTATACACAACCATCCACAACTGCAATTAAAAAAATCATATTAATAAAACATACAAACAACAAACCAACATCTTATCAACTATTAATCAACAGTGCTGCGCACGACAAATAGTGCAATAGTTTTTATAAGCTATTATACACGTTAAGTAAGTAAAATGTTTATTTGTGTATCTTTAATTCCGTTAACCCAAAAGCCTAATTACTATATTTATCCATCGCAGGTGCTATCTTATACTCAGGTTGTCTTTTATTTTATTTATATTGTACTTCAGTTCAGTATCTTTTTTTAATTCTGTTTCAATTTTTTTTACTGCATGTATGGCGGTTGAATGATCTTTACCGCCAAAAGACGAACCTATTTCAGGAAATGAAAATTTTCCGTAATGTCTTGAAATATACATTGCAACTTGTCTTGGCAGCGCAATAGCCCTGTGCCTTCTTTTACTTTTTAGATCAGAGATTTTGATATTAAAATGTTTTGCTACTGTTTTTTGTATTTCTTCGATTGAAAGTATTTTCTCTATTTTTTGTTTTCTAACATGTTTCAGGGCCTCCTTGCTCATTGCAAGGTTTATTTCCTGGCCGGTCAGGCTTTCAACCGCAATTATCCGGTTAAGATAACCTTCAAGCTCTCTTACATTTGATTCGCTAACCGTTGCAAGCCACTCAGCCACGTCGCCTGGCAATTGAACACCTTCTTCGGCGGCTTTTTTATTTAAAATCGCTATTTTTGTTTCAATATCCGGTGGCTGTATGTCGGCCACAAGACCCCACTCAAAACGGCTTCTGAGCCTTTCCTCTATGCCGTCAATATCTTTTGGAAATTTATCGCTCGTAACAACAACTTGCTTGTGTGCCTCATACAACACGTTAAACGTATGAAAAAACTCTTCCTGGGTACGTTCTTTGCCTTCCCAGAACTGTATGTCGTCAATTAAAAGCAGATCAACGTTACGGAATTTTTTTCTAAAATCCGTCATTTTATGACGGCTTACGTAATTTATAAACTCGTTCATAAAACGTTCCGACGTATAGTAACATACATTTACGTTTTCAGAACCATTTATAACGCTGTTACCTATGGCCTGGAGCAGGTGCGTTTTTCCAAGTCCGACACCGCCGTAAATGAATAGCGGATTATATTTACTGCCCAGGTTTTTTGACGCTGCAAAACTCGCCGCGTGGGCAAACTCATTTGCCTTACCAACTACAAAACTGTCAAACGTGTATCTGGGACAAAGGTTGTGCGCTGCTGAGACTTTTTTTCTGCTTTTAACAGCAGCACTCTTTTTTTTCTCTCCCGGCGTTTGAACGGTAGGGGTAAGAACAAATTTTCCTTTACCCTCCGCCTCCCCGCTACTTTCCTGTTCCTTTACCTCGGTCGACTTGCCGTTTTTTGAAATCTTCCACTCTATGGCGCATTCGTCTTGTGTGTGTTTACGCAGTATGTCTTTTATTAATGGCAGATAGTGGTCTTTTATCCACTCCAAAAAGAAACGGTTTGGCACCTCAAGCTTCAAGGTCCTCTCGTCTCCGCCAATCATCTTTATAGGGCTGAACCACGTTGAGAAATGCTGAGGGCTTATATAACCCGTTACGTCCTTAAGACAGTTGTCCCATATTTTTTCCGAATCCACCAAAACTTATTCACACTCCAAAAAGGTAAACACTTCGAGATATTAACACGGTTATTCACAGATGTTGATAACCTTGCTGCGGATAGAAGGAAGAGATAATTTAGCAGACCCGGAAGGGATTATCAAGTCCTTTTTTCATACGGTATGGTAAATTTATTTGTGCAAATTAAAGCTGTCCGATTGAAAACCAGCAGCAGCAGATTTACTTATAAAACCAGCCACTGGCTGCGGTATGGTAAATGTATCTGTGTAAATTAACGGTGCGGAATTAAAAGCCCGTTGTGGTTGATTTATGCATAAAATCAGTCCTGTTTCAGTTCATGCATGACTTTTTTGTATAGTTCTCTTGTTTTTTCGGTTTTTTCAAGGTAATCCGCAAGCAGCCGGTCGCCGGGTTTTTCCACCACCCGGTCTTCAGTAAGGTTTTCGTTGTAGCCAATTTTCTTTGCCAGAACGTTTATTTCCCCGGTGTTGGCAGTGATCTTGGAAATGCTGCTTGCATATACCACGCGCAGGCTTTTTTCAATTTTTCTATAGAATTCATAGGCCTGTTCAAGGAATTCACACTCGCTGACCGTAAGCCCTGCCACTTCTTTTGTATCCAGGAGTTTTTTTATCTCGCCGATTGCCGTAAGGGTGTTCGGAGTTCTAAGGGCCGGCTCTTTTGCGCCGTACTTTAATTGCACTGTTTGTACAAGAAACTCTATGTCCACTACGGCGCCTCGCCCGGTCTTGATGTTATAGTTACCGCCGCCCTCTTTTGCTATCTCGCGCTCCATGCGTTTTCTTATCCTTAGCAGTTCGTTTATGTCGTTAGTTGTAAGGGGTTTTTCACTGCTGTAGATTACCTGCTCAAGTTGTTCAAAGGTTTCGCGACCGTAGTCCATGTCTCCTGCAACTACTTGCGATTTCAATGCGGCCTGTGTTTCCCATATAGCGGCCTTCTCTTTGTGGTAGCCCAGGAGAGAATCTTTCGTTACAACAAGAGGGCCCGAGCTTCCCGAGGGCCTAAGGCGGGTATCAACCTCAAACATCACACCCTCGCGCGTCCTTAACGTTAAGATGCCTATGATTTTTTGCGCAAGTTTTACAAAAAACTCATGGTCTGTTATTACTTTAGGGCCGCTGGTTTCACCGTTGCCGTTGTTTCCATTATTACCCTGGCCCGCATAAACAAACACTATGTCAAGGTCAGAGCCGTAAAGCAACTCACCCCCGGCGAGTTTTCCCATGCCAAGGATAAAAAACCTTTTATCACTTGGCGCTCCGTGCCTTTTGCCGACCTCTTCATAAGACAAGTGGTACGCAGCAGAAAGTGCGGCCCTGGCAAGGCCGGTTAACTGCTCTCCGACTTCTTTGGTAGAGAGCCTGCCCGTTATGTCGTTTAGGGCAATGCGAAGCACCTCCGGGTTTTTATAGCGTCGCAGGACGTCGAGTTTTTCCTCAAAGTCGTCCGGGTCTTCGACACAGCGGAGTTGCCCGTTAATTTCTGCATAAAAATTTTCTTTAACAGGTGTTGTCATTTCAGCCGAAAGCACCAGGTCAAGACCTTCCGGACGCTCCACAAGAGAGGTGGAGAGAAACTCGCTTGAGCCGAAGATTGTTATCAGCTCTTCTATAAGAGGGGGGTTTTCCGCAAGCAGGGAGAGAGGGCCTGTTTTTGCCCCGACGGCCGTGACAAAACGTTCTATGTTTTGCAGGGCAAGGTCCGGGTTTGGTGAGCCGGCCGCCTTTGAAATGATAAAAGGAGTTAACCTTCGGCGAAGCGACCTTGCAGTAGGGGTAAGCCTCACAAACGACTGACCGTCTCTGACGAGAGCAATATGTTTTAATGCCTTATCAGGGTGCGAGAAGCCAAACCTTGACAAGGCATCCAGGGCTTCGGGTTCCGGCGTGCCAACTGAAGTAGACGCAGACGCAACCCACGCGGCCTCTTCAAGTGCGTTTTCAGAGAGTTCTTCCTCAGAGTTGTAAAAAAGGGTTCTGTAGACCTCATGCACCCGGTCGGTTATTTTTTCGTATTTTTTGAGTAATTGCGAGGCAGCGGTTATTTCTTTTCCGCTCTGCGAAAGTGAAAAAATACCCATCATGCGGGCAATTTTTTCAAGCTCCCGGTCGCCCCGTGGAATAGCCTGAGTATGTCTGCCTTCGATTACCTGAATTCTGTGTTCAAGGTTTCTAAGGAAAATATAACCGGTCGTGAGCGAGTTTGCGTCTTCAACCGAAATAAGCTTTTTGTTAGAGAGTTTTTTAATGGCTTTGAGGGTGTTTGATTCTCTGAGTTCCGCGACTTTGCCTCCGTAGATAAGTTGCAGGGCCTGGCAGAAAAACTCAATCTCCCTTATACCCCCCCTGCCAAGTTTTACGTCTACCACGTCAGGGGATTTTCGCCTGGTTGCAATGTCTATCTTCTCCTTCATGCCTTTTATGTCAGCGATGGCGCCGAAGTCAAGATACTTTCTGTAACTAAACGGTCTTATCATTTTGGTAAACTCACGACCCAGCCTTTCGCTTCCTGCAACACAGCGCGCTTTTATCATGGCGTTTTTTTCCCAGGCCTGCCCCCATGATTCGTAGTACACCTCCATACTTCTGAGCGAATTTACGATTCCCCCGCTCCGGCCCTCAGGGCGAAGGTCAAGGTCAACGCGGAACACAAAACCATCCTCGGTAACGCGCGATATTAACCTTGTTGTTTGTTTGGAGAGTTTTACGAAAAACTCATGCAGGGCGATGATGTTCCCCATTTTCCCATTTTTATCTACGTCGCTGCCGGTGTCATTATCGGTGCCGTAATTTGACGCTGCCTGCCCGTTTGTTTCCCCTTTTTCCGTTGAATATACATATAAGATATCAATGTCGGATAGAAAGTTAAGCTCCCGGCCGCCAAGTTTGCCAAGCCCGATTACCGCAAACTCGGCTTCTTCCATATCGCCCTCTTCGTTTATATGCACGGGGGCCCCGTGTTTTTCGGTCAGCTCGGAGATGGCAAACCCGATAGCTGCGTTCAGGGTTGCCCCTGCAAGGTCGGAGAGTTCGGCGGTAACTTCTTCCATACAGGCAAGAGCGTTAAGGTCTCTTGCGCCTATTCTGATGTATTCCCTGTTTCTATATTGCCGAAGCTTTTTTCCCATTACCTCGACTGTGTCCGCAGCGGCAGTCCACGAGGCAAGCTCTGCTGCGAATTCTTGACTCCCTTTTTGCGTCTCAATATTGCCGTCTATAAAAAGCCACTCAAACCATTCCGGAGTTTTTGTGAGCATTGCTGAAAGATACGAGGAAGCCCCGCAAAGGGTGAGCAATTCTTTTAAATTTTTTTGATTGTTATTATTATCATCGATGTCGTTAATAAACTTTGTAAGAATATCTTCGTTAACGTCTTGAATTATGCGTTCAAGGTTTGTAAGGGAGGTGTCAGGGGATGCAGAGGAGAGGGCGCATTTTGCCACTGTTTCCAATACGTATATAAAAGGACCTTTTGCCAGATTCAAAAATTCTCTTAGAGCGGCGCTGCCGTCTGTGAAGCCGAGAGAGGTGAGTTCACACGCAGCCGCTGCTGCTTCCATTTCGAGAATTTTTTCGATTGCAAGATTGTTTGACATATGTATTTTATAACATTGTTTTTGGTTGGAAGGCAAACGGGGAGGGGTGGGGGGGTAAGTTGTCATTCTCACGCACCTGGTAGTTTAATCAGACTTCTTCTTCCCCAAGGGGAGACGTCACAGGACGCACGGATAGAGGTGGTGTGTGTGTTTTTTGTTTCGGCGCGCGGGGACGCCTATTAGTAAACAGGCAGGCTCACCACAGGCTTCGATTACGCTCAGGACAGGCTTTTACAAGGCTCAGGATAGAGTAGCACCGAAACATCAACAGTTCTCTTAGTGCGGTCCATTTGTGAAGCCAAGACTTGTGAGTTCACGCGCTGCTTTTGTCTCTTCCATCTCAAGAATTTTTTGATGTCGCAATGATTGTTGGGTTTATTGTCAGATGTTTTTGGCATATGTATTTTATAACATTGTTTTTGGTTGGAAGGCAAACCTGGGTGGGGGTTTATAAATAGTCATTCTGCTAATGTGGGAATCCAGGTATGCTATTTATCCGTACAGCTCCATGAACCGTTTTTGTGACTCCTCGATTTCGTCAAAGCGACCATAAATAGTCACTTTTCTTCCACCCAATTTTGGTACCAATAGCCAAAAAGGGCCGTTAAAATCTCGGAGTTCCGGTTTCTTGGTCAATCCAGATTGAGGGTCTATGATAACCCAGCAGTCTTCATTCATAAACCAGTCGTACGCTTCATTTGGGTATTTGGCTGCAAGTTTCCAAAATCCTATTTTTCCTTGTCGCAAGACGATGAACCAAACTGCAAACGCAATCCCGATGATAAACAGTATGATGGTGAGGATTGATGACATATAGTTTAGGAACCCCTGATTTATTTCTTGAATTATCATTGCTTCGCTTCGCTCGCAATGATATCAAAAAAACGGAATTAATCAGACCTTTCAGTTATTAATCTTTATAAACTCGACCAGAAAACCCCGAGCTTTTAAACTCGGGGATGAATGGTCGCCCGGAGCGAAGCGGAGGCATTTTTTCACCCTCCCCTTAATCCCCTCCCATCAAGGGAGGGGGGTATAAGGAAACTCCGGGCTTTAGCCCGGAGTGGTTCATTATTAGAGAATATCAGAAAGGGGACGAGTCCAACATTTCAAGCAGTTGAGTTGCTAGTCTTGGATCTTCTTGCATCAACTGTTCGACCCTTTTCCGAAATACCGGTTTGTATGCACCGTACGGTATTGGAATCACAACGCCTGCAATTAAGCTACCAGTCGTTAATCCAAGCGCGACCCTCCAATCCCAAAATATCGCTATAGCCAACAACAACCCCCATTTTGCAATAATCACAAACCAAGTCACTGGATACCAAGGTGGTAAAAGGAATTCTCCGCCCCCTCTCCATTCAAAGCCGGCATTTCGGGAAATGAGTAATGTAGCGCGCTGCATGCCGAAGAGCACTAGTTCAATCAGCCAAATAACCCCGAATGCTAGCAACCATATGGTTCCCATTATTTTTGTCCTCTAATGGTAGAACTCACACAAATTCCAAAAAAACACTATACTTGATTAATTTTCCCTAAATCGCTTAAACCGCCGCAAGCACGTCGTCCACGTGCCCTTTTACCTTTACCTTGCGCCAGGCTTTTTTGATAACCCCTTTTTCGTCTATCAAAAACGTCGAGCGGATTATGCCCATCGACACCCTGCCGCACATTTTTTTCTCGCCGTACGCGCCAAGTGGCTCGGAAAGGGTTTTGTCAGGATCACTTAGGAGTGGGAAGTTAAGCCCGTGTTTGTCGCGGAACTTTACATGCGACTTTATGCTGTCCGGACTCACTCCGACGACCGTGACCTTGTCCGCCACGCGCTCCATGTTGTCTCTGAAATCACATGCCTCGGTCGTACACCCCGATGTATTGTCCTTTGGATAGAAATAAAGCACGAACTTTTTACCGCAAAAATCCTTTGACGTATAAAGCCTTTCCTCGCCGTTTTCGTCTATGCCGGAAAGTTCAAAATTTGCTATTTTATCTCCTTCGTCTATCATTAAGCATTCCTCCGTTTCTTTTTTTTGATGTTTTGGTGTTTTGTGTTGCTGTTTTCTTATGCCGGGTTGTCTGTTGAGTTTTTCACGTCCGGTTCTTCGAACCTGACAAGCCGGGTTGAAAATTTAAAATCTATTACGTTTGACTTCCCGTCCCTGCCTGCTACGATAATATGCGCTTTGTGCGGCTCCGGACAGACGCAAAGTTCAATTGGCGAGTCGCAAAACTTGCAAACGCTTTCTCTGTATATAAATATAACTCTGTCCGCTCCGATTGCCTGTGTGAAACCCTGGTTAATCAAAAAGGCAGGATGCGGCACGACTTTTTTGCTTAGCCACGTGTGTGGCAGTTGGTACAGGGCAATGATTGGTAATTCGAATTCAAGTGCCATTTTTTTCAATTCGCTGCATATACCAGATAGTACCTTTTCGCTCAGCAGCGTTTTGTGTTTCGCGGTAAGGAGCTGCACGCAGTCAATTACCACCAATTGTAGTCTCAGTTTTTCCGTGTTTTCCGTTAGTGTTGCCTTGATAGACGTGGTGGTGTTTTGTCCGCTGTCGTCTATGTATAGGGGGGAGGCGGAAATTGCATTTAACGTCTCGTCAAGCAAAGGGCGGTCTTCCGGTATGATAAATCCTGAATAAATATTATCAAGTGAGACACCCGCTCTTGATGAAATGAGTTTTAGTATTATCTCGTCCCGGTTCATGTCGAGCGAAAAAAAAGCGGTAGAACGCTTGTCTTTAACCGCTGCGTTGCCGGTCATATTAATTGCAAGGGTTGTTTTGCCAACGCCGGGCAGGCCAGCCAGGACCGTTACTTCTCCCGGCCTAAGTCCGCCGCCGCTTAGCTTGTCGATTGTTTCAAAACCGCTTGAGATGGCCTGCGGTTGTTTTTCCGGCGCGGCCTTGCTACGGGTGTTTACGTCGGTTCTGTCTCCGGCTCTGTCTGTTGAAGGCGGTGCCGGGGAAGGTGCCGGGGAAGGTATCGGTGCCGGGGGCGGGGATGACGCCTGCAGGCTCTGCATTAGAAGCGTTGGCCACTGTCCGGAGTTCCCAACCTCCTCGACGATTTCTTTTGCACTGCGAAGCGACATAATTTTTTTTGGCTAGCCGTTTTGTAAATTTTATATTTTTATGTTTGACGATTATAACACAAATAACACAATTTTGCGGTACCGCTCTGGTGTTTTTTAGTCCTGGTTTTTTCCCCGCATGGCGGGCTAACGAGCCCACCCTGTGGGTTTAATAACCACAGTTTAGCTCAGATGTCTTTATCAACACGCCTCCCTTTATATACCCCGTAGCCTGCCGCGGGT
>CBDUXY010000100.1:0-10887 GCA_965371305.1 uncultured bacterium | reverse complement strand
TGCAGATAGGGGGGATTTAGAGGTTATAGTTTTAGTGCTATGCGGTTTGATAGTATTTATTTCTTTTAGGCTGATGAGGGTAAGGAAGTTATTAAGAGTAAAAAGAATAAAAGAAGAATAAAAGAAGAATAAAAGGAATATAAAGAATATAAATAAGGGGAAAATAAGGGGACACAATACTTAATTATTTCGAATCTTAAAATCTTTTCTTAACCGCAAGGAAAGAAAGAGGGAGTAAAACACTGGATTCCCACTTTCGCAGCAATGACACAGTTGACTATACCAAAAGCTCCCCGTCTTTTAAAATTTCAATCTGCTCCCCGTCCTTCTCAGCAGTTAATGTTGGATTAAAAAAAATAAAATCCTGGTGGAACGGCACGCTCACCGTGCCGCCAAAAGTCGAGTTGTCGCCAAGGGCAATGTGGATGGTACCGAGTATCTTTTCAGACTCAAGTATGTTGTCCGGCCTTGTTGCCTTATCGTTCGTGCCGATGCCAAGCTCGGCGATGTTGCCGAAGAGCGGGTTGTCGGTAAGTATTTTTTGCAGTTCCGGCACGAACTCCTCGTCTCCTGAGACCTCTATTGCAAGCCCGTCTTTTACGGTTATGGTCACAGGGCTATCAAGTTTTCTCATGGGCGCCCACTCAAGCACCATCACTCCGTTTGCCGTGCCCTCAACAGGGGCGGCAAAGGCCTCGCCTGCGGGCAGGTTACTGAAGCTGCCAGGCTCTGTGATTATGCCTGTGTCGGGCTTTACAGGCCTGCCTTTTATGGAAAAGGAAATGTCAGTGCCGATGGGGGTGGTTATGTGTATAAGGCCTGCGTCCTGAAGGGTGTTAGCAAGCCTGACCGTGCGTTCATGCAGGGCCTTCCAGTCGGCCGTCATAACGCCGGTTAGCATGAATTCCTCGAATATAGGCATGCTTGCAAACCTCACACCTGCCACGCGGCAGGCAAGGTCTCGGAACTTTGTGTGGCTCGTCGAATAATTGGAAAGGGCGATGATACAGTTAACAGCGTTGTTTTTAAATTGAGCGACAGTTTTTTCTACAAGAGTAATATCTTCAGGGGTGGACTGTTTATTAAGGATGCGGTCAAATGCCCCGGCGTTTTTAAGTTTTTCAACAACACTTGTTCCAAAAGTTTTCTCCCATATAATCTCAGGCGGCTCTGTGCCGTGGCTGCCGGTAGCAGGGAACTCGACAAAGATAGTATGCCCAAATCCCTGTCCTGCTTTTGCAATACGTTTTGCAACGCGCGCCGTCGATTCGCGCCGGTCAGTGTCTACTTCGTTTGCACATTCCGCCTCCGTTGGGTGGTCGGTAAATACGAGTACGGTTTCGTCCGGTTTGACTCCAAGATTTACGTTGAATATACTTTCAATTGCCTTGTCCATTTTTTTACCCTCCCCTCCGTTCTTTTGTCTAAATATATATGGAGTAAGAACTATTGTCAATACAGGGGCTGGCGTAACAAATTAAAAAAGTACAGGTCTTAAGGGGGGATAAGAAAAAATTTGACTTTACGGGCGTGTTTGATAAAATTATTTTCCCTGCCAATGAGCACTTGAAGGCAGGTTTTTTATTCAGCCCGCACGGCGGGTTTAATTCATTTACTTAATTTTAAGAAGGTCGGGTTGATAATTTATGAGACTTAAAATAACGCCTTTATACGACGTGCACAAAGCGCTTAAGGCCAAGTTCACGGAATTTGCCGGTTGGGAGATGCCGGCCCTTTACAAGCCAAGAGGCCTTATGGAAGAACACAGGGCCGTTAGAAACACTTGTGGTATCTTTGACGTAAGCCATATGGGGGAGATCTTGATCTCAGGCGCAAGAGCGCTTGAGGCGGTCGAGCTTGTTACCACCAATAACGCTTCTGCCGTAAAAGACTGGCAGTGCCAGTACACACTCATTTGCAACGAAGACGGGGGGGTGATAGACGACGTGGTGCTTTACCGCGTAAACGCCGAGCGTTTTATGTTGTGTGTTAACGGGGCGAATACGGATAAAGTCTTTAAATGGCTCGATGAGAAGATCGGTGACATTGTAAAGGTCAGGGACGCAAGTTCCGAGTACACGCAACTTGCCTTGCAGGGCCCTCTTGCCCAGGCTATTTTGCAGCCCCATACAGAGGCCGACCTCTCGGAGATAAAATATTATCACTTTAAATCCACTTACGTGTGCAACGAAAACGTTTTGCTTTCAAGGACAGGTTATACAGGGGAGGACGGTTTTGAAATATACCTTGAGCCTGCCCTGACGATAAAAGTCTGGAAGGTGTTTTTCGACGCTGTTCGGAAAAGCAAGTTTGAACTGCTGCCGTGCGGGCTTGGGGCCAGAGACACCTTAAGGCTTGAGATGGGTTTCCCTCTTTACGGATTAGAGCTTGATGAAGACACAACCCCGCTTGAGGCAGGGCTTGGGCGTTTTGTGGATTTGGACCGCGATGGGGAAAGTGATTTTATCGGTAAAGCAGCCCTGCTAAAACAACGCGACAAGGGGATCAAAAAAACTCTGGTTGGTTTTGAGATGACCGACAAGGGCATTGCCAGGGGCGGGGCGAAGATTCTTTCGTCAAGCGGCGCTCAGGTCGGCTCGGTAACGAGCGGTACATTTTCTCCCTCGCTTGAGCGTGCAATTGGCATGGCTTACGTAACGAGCGAGCTCTCGGAACCGGGAACTGAATTAAAAATAGACATAAGGGGCAGCGAGCGTATTGCGCGAATTGTAAAACGGCCGTTTTATACCAGAAAAACCAATGCGTAAGTAGTTTATTCAAGTAGGATTATTTTTGTTGATTTCAAATGCACGATAATTTAATCTATTGTCATTAGCTTTTACCAGAGAGTAATAACAAAGCAAGGAGGATGCGAAAAAAAATGGATTTACCAGAGGATTTAAAATATACCAAAGAACACGAATGGATCAAGGAGGAAGGCGGGGTGGTTATAATAGGCGTTACTGATTATGCCCAGGATTCACTTGGCGACGTGGTGTACGTTGAACTTCCCGAGGAAGGTTCAAACGTTACAAAAGACGAACCGTTCGGAGTGGTCGAGTCGGTTAAGGCGGTGTCCGACCTTTACAGCCCTATCTCAGGCGTTATAACGGAAGTGAACGACGCCATAGTGGACAGCCCCGAGGCCATCAACGAGGAGCCCTACGGCGAGGCGTGGATGATCAAGGTCGAACTCAGCAACCCCGAGGAGATGGATGAGCTCCTGAGTGCTGACGAGTACCAGGCATACATTGAGGAAGAGAAGTAATATTGAAGGTTAAAGGCCTACCCTATATACCCCATACGGATAATGACGTCGAGCGCATGTGTGAGAGTATGCAAGTTGCGTCAGTAGACGAACTGCTTAAGTCGGCTCTGCCCGACAACCTCAGGCAAACGGTGCCGCTTCAAATGGGAAGCGGTCTTGGCGAGCAGGAACTGTGCGCCCATCTTGAGGAGTTAAGCGACAAAAACGCAAGTCCTAAAACACACGTAAGTTTCCTGGGCGCCGGAGCGTATAACCACTACATCCCGGCTGCCGTGGATTATCTTATTTCACGTTCAGAATTCTGCACGTCTTACACCCCTTACCAGCCCGAACTCAGCCAGGGCACACTGCAGGCTATATTCGAATACCAGACACTCATATGTCAGCTCACAGGCATGGAGCTTTCAAACGCCTCCTTGTACGACGGTGCCTCGGCTGCGGCAGAGGCGGCTCTTATGGCAAGGCGCATCACTCGTAAAGACCGGGTGCTCATAAGCTCTGCCGTGCACCCGGAGTACAGAGAGACCGTAAGGACGTACCTGAAAGGCAGCGACCTGCCGCCTGAAGAAGTTTTGTACTGTCCGGAATCAGGCACAACGTTGCCGGAAGAAATCGAAAGAGAATTTGACGATAATACGGCTTGCCTTGTTGTACAATATCCGAATTTTTTCGGCTCAATCGAGCGGTTAAGGGAACTTGCCGACATCGTACATGCCAAAAAAGGTCTTTTGGTGGTTGTTGTCTCAGAGGCCGTTGCGTTGGGCATGCTTCGCGCTCCGGGAGAGCTTGGGGCGGATATAGTCGTGGGCGAGGCCCAATCGTTTGGAAACACTCTTAGCTTTGGCGGGCCGTATCTTGGTTTTATGGCCACCAGGGACAAGTACATGAGGCAAAAACCAGGCCGCATTGTCGGGCAGACGGTGGATAAAAACGGGCTTGTCAGCTATTGTCTGACGCACGCGACCAGGGAGCAGCATATAAGGCGCGAGCGCGCAACCTCCAACATATGCACGAACCAGGGCCTCTCCGCCCTTGCAAGTGCTGTATATTTAACCTTGCTTGGTAAACACGGCATAACCGAGCTTGCAAAGACGAACCTTTCAAAAGCCGTCTATTTAAAAGAAAAACTGACGTCTGTAAAAGGAGTCAAAAACACCTTTGCCTCGTCAATATTTAATGAGTTTGTCATTGAAGTAGACGGCGGCGCGGAGGGTTTACTTAAGGCGCTGCTTGAGCAAAACTCTATTATAGGCGGGCTGTTGTTAAAGCGGTTTTACCCGGAGCTTGACCGGCATATGCTTGTTACTGTAACCGAGATGAACACGGTGACGGATATGGACAGGTTTGTCCAGGCTGTTTCGGCAATTAGTACCGGGGCTTAGTTTTTTTGAAAAAGGCGGTAGATTAATAAAATTATGAAAAAAGTAAAAATACAACAAGGCAGCGGGCTTGAATCGGAGCCGCTCATTTTTGAAAAGTCGTCGATTGGCAGATGCGGTGTGGAGCCAGCCGTGTGCGACGTGCCGGATGTAAACCCAAAGGACGTTATCGACAGTGAATATTTGCGCACCGACATCCCGGGTTTCCCGGAGGTCAGCGAGGGTGAGTGCGTGCGCCATTTTACTTTGCTCTCCATGCGTAACTTCGGTGTTGACTCGGGGTTTTATCCGCTTGGAAGCTGCACCATGAAGTACAATCCAAAGGTAAACGAAGTCGTGTCGAGGTATCCTGGATTCGCCCTTTTACACCCCTACGCGCCGGAGGAACTCTGTCAGGGTGCGCTTGAACTCATATACACGCTTGAGGCCGAGCTTTGCGACATAAGCGGTATGAGTGCCGTAACGTTGCAGCCGGCAGCAGGGGCGCAGGGCGAGCTTTGCGGGATGCTCATGATAAAAGATTATTTTGCTGACCGTGGCGAGGTAAGGGGAAAAGTCATCATTCCGGACACGGCCCACGGCACAAACCCTTCGAGTTGCAACGTAGCTGGGTTCGATGTTGTTCGTGTTAAGTCAGGCCCGGGCGGCGTGCTTCTTTCAGGGGACGTGGAAAAATTAATGGACGAAGGCACGGCAGCGCTCATGCTTACCAACCCTAATACGCTTGGACTTTTTGAAAGGAATATAAAAGAGATAGCTGACGTTGTTCATAAAAAGGGCGGCCTTGTGTATTGCGACGGGGCGAACATGAACGCCCTTATGGGGCTTAGCCGGGTTGGCGACATGGGTGTTGACCTGATTCAGATGAACCTGCACAAGACCTTCTCCACGCCGCACGGCGGCGGTGGACCCGGCTCTGGTCCGCTTGGAGTCAAGAAAGAATTAACTCCCTACTTGCCGGTGCCGCGCATTACAAAGGACGGGGACGTCTATAGGTTCGAGTGCGAAAGCGAGAGTACAATCGGCCGTATGAAGGCGTTTTACGGTCACTTCGGCGTTATGGTAAAGGCATATGCTTATATAAGGCGCATGGGTGCGGAGGGGCTAAGGCGTGTTAGCGAGATTGCCATACTTAATGCAAACTACGTAAAAGAGCAACTGAAAAACGACTTTTATCTGCCTTATCCGGGCACTTGTATGCACGAGTGCGTGTTTACCGACAAGCTCCAGGGTGAATATTCCATAACCACCCTTGACATCGCAAAGAGACTTATGGACTTTGGGTATCACCCGCCGACTATTTATTTCCCGCTTGTGGTTGGGGGTGCTATGATGGTTGAGCCGACAGAGACCGAAAGTCTGAAAACGCTTGACGGTTTTATAGATGCGATGCGGGCCATTGCGACGGAGGCGCGTGAAACGCCTGAGGTATTAAAAAACGCGCCGTTTTCAACGCCGGTCAGCCGCGTTGATGAAACACGCGCTGCGAGGCAACCGGTACTAAAGTGGGTTAAGCAGTAGGGTTTTTCGTTGTCCTTTTTCTCTTTAGTTAAAAATTATATTTCTCTTGTAGAGGCGTACTTGTTTGATTCATGCCTTTTTTATCTATTGTACTTGTTGTTAGCAGTTCGCCTCTTTTGGTATAAAGACATGAATATTGGTAAGTAGATTGATAAAGATCATAGCGATAATTAAAAGAGATCTCTATTGTCCAAAGATCGATTAAAGGTTTTAATCTGTCAATTTCTATAGAGTCTTGTTTTGCATATTTTTTGAACTTTGAGAAGCAGTCATCTTGAATTTTGTTTGAAGATTCATTAGTTATCGTTATTTTTTCTAATGCTTTAAAGAAAGCTTTCACTTCATCGTCCTTAAAAAACCCTTTCTCTGCTGCATCTTGAATGTCTTCTAAACAGGTGGGATTGCTTGGTAGTATAAATTCATTAATGCTAACACTTAAAGTAGGATTAAAGTGAGATGTAGCCCAAGCACCACTACCTATTTTCATGCATGGCAGATAATATGCAATAAAATTATTTTCAACGGTTGGAGAGTTTTTCTTTATTTGATTGCCAATTAAGGTTAGCTCTTCTTTTGAGAGCGTGTTTTCAATTCTTATGTCATAAGAACATTTAAAAGGTTTTCGACAATCACTTGTTTCAATTTCATATTGCGGAATAGAATTCTTCTTTATATCTGGAACTTGTTGTGTTTTTGAGGTGCTGTCATCATCTTTTTTACATGCTGAGGAAAAAAGGATTACAGCTATAATCAAAAGAGCGATGGAAGCAATTCTTGTTATTGTTTTGTGTTCCATAAAGAAACTCCTTTGTATTGAAAACATATCTTTGTGGAGTGGGCCACGTCAAGCAAGTTTTTACAATTTCCAATATAATATAAAATATTTTAGCTAAAAATTCAATTATTATATACAGTAAGTTTGGTAGTTGAGTTAAGCGTAGTGATGCTCAACATAAGTGTTCGAGTGTTGAATAGTCGTATGGAGCGAAGCGGAGGCATTTTTCACCCTCCCCCTTAGTCCTCTCCCATCAAGGGAGGGGAAGATTTATCAGGCTCCCTCCCCCTTGACGGGGGAGGGTTGGGGTGGGGGTGAAGGTTTAATGTTCTGAAACATCGTATGCTCCGGTTGATTTTTGTTTCCACACGTGATATTTTTTAATTAATAAGTTGATGGATTTTGTGTGCGTATTCATCCGTAAGACCATAGGAGCGGAAAAATGTCAGGACAAAACGCAGAGATAGTAAACAGGTGGTTCGAAGAAGTTTGGAACAAGGGCCGTGCCGATGCCATAGACGAGATGCTTGCTTCAGAGTGCAGTGTCAAAGGGCTTGAAGGAGGTGACATCTGCTGCTGTAACGATTTTAAGGTCTTTCATGAAAACATGAACGATTCTATCGGCAACATACATGTAAGTGTCGAGAAGATCATAGAGCAGGGCGAAAACGTCTCAGGGATTTTCACCTTTAAAGGAGTACACAAGGCAAGTAACAAAGACTTTGCCATCAAAGGCGCTTTTTATATTGTTGTAAGGGAGGGTGAGATAGTTGAGGCTGAAAACATAATCGACTTTATGCCAATGCTGGTCAGTATCGGGCTGCTTCCTGAAAACGCCGTTCCAAAGGCCCTGGCCGGCGAGGCGATTATCTGACGCTATGAAATAAAACTTCCTTATTATTCCCCTTTAATATTCCCCCCTTAATATTCAAAAATAAAAGTTATCTCAAAATCTTCTATTTCGTAGTCCTTGGGGAAGGGATTGAACGGGGCCGTTAGCCTTACCGTGGTTGTCGCAGCGTCGTCAAGTGCGGGATACCCGGAGGACTGTATAACTTTCATAGTCTTTATGGTTCCGTTTTTTAATATTACAAGTTTTACCCACGTCTCTCCGCGTTCACCTCTTTGAATCGAAGACTCCGGATAGTCCCAGTTCACAATAAGCCTTTTACGCATGTTCCGGACGTAACCCATGTACTTGAATTCGGTCGTGTTCATGGCAAGGACTTTGCCTCTTTCCGCGCCTTGAGCTGTTTTCTCATAGTTCCTGGAAAGCTGCTTTAATCTGTTGTCAGTTGGAAAAAGGTTTGCAAACTCCCCCCTATCTTTCCTTGCCGGTTTTTGCTTTGCCTGTCTTTGCGGCTCTACCTTTGGTCCTCCAGGGAATATAAGCGTACCTTTGCCGGTTTTTTCAGGCCTTAAGTCGCGCTGTGGTTTGACCTGTGTTTGTTTGGTTGCTTTTGATTTGCTGGCGGATCTGGTTTTTGTCCCTGACTTACCGGTACTCTGGCTGGATTTCCCCCCTCCTTTCCCTCCCCTGGCGTCAGGGTCGCTTGAGGAAGCACGTCCTGGCGTGTCAGGAATTATCTCTTTTTCAACGCTCATCGAGCGGTCAGAGTACCTTGTAACCCGGTCAGGGGCTTTTTGCTCACCCTGCGCGTTTGAATCAAGCTCTATTATGTCAATAGACCTGCTATGCCGGGGTTTTGGCCTTGGTTTGGGTGCGGGTGCAGGCTTTGATTGTGCCATGGTCAATGGGGGGGTAATAGCTTTTGGCACAGGCAACCGGTCTATCAAATCCACGAACATCGGAGCCTGAGGCTTTCTTACATGCCTTTTGCTAAGGAACATATAACTCAGCGGAGAGGCGAAAAAGAGCACAAGCACGGCGTGTATAACAAAGGCCGTGATGATGTATGGAATAAGTTCGTTTGATGTTTTAGTTGACATATAAGGGTTCTTCTGTCAAAATTAATGGTATTCGTCCCGTATGACGGGTGTTGATTCCCGCATAGCGGGTGTTGATTCAGCAAACCCCGTAGCTTGTTCCTGTTACGAGGTGGTTAATACTAATTTACACTAAAAAAAGGGGTATATAAAGATGTTTGGTCTCGGTACATTGGAAATTGTAGCAATTCTTGTCATAATCCTGATACTTTTCGGAGTCGGCAAGCTTCCGCAAATAGGCGGAGGACTCGGGCAGGCGCTTAAGAACTTTAAGCAGGCCACCTCTGACGACCAGTTGGAATCTACTGCCAAAAGTGAAAGTGTCGACGTAGAAGGGCATAGCAAGAACAAGGCTTAAACCCACATGGTGGGTTTTTAAACTGCATGGCGGTTTTGATTACGGTGGGTTAATGCCCGGTACATTTGCCTTGTATCTGTTTCCTGAGCGTGGCTTTGTATGTCGTATGTCCGGCGTCCTTGTTGTAGCAGTTCTGTGCGGTTGTTCCTTCCCTGTCTGAACATTACTCCTTTGATCTCTGTGTTATTCACTTTCTTTCCCTTTGCTTTTTTCATCAATAATATCCTGTGCCCCCATCCTTACCTGTGGATGAAGCGTGTTGTCTTTTGCTATTTGCGTTATGTCCTGGTACATAAGAAACTCAAGCAACCCAGTGGATATTCTCGGAGGAGTATACGGATTTCTTATGATCGCCTTTATCACCTGATAACGCTTCGACCACTTTCTGTGCATGGCAAGGCGCTTTAGAATATTTGGAGAATTCGGCCTTTTGGAGGCTATTTTAAGCACCTCTTGTTCGGTCATTCTCGGGTTGTTAAGCAGGTTGTCCACAACCATAACGTCCGGGTCTGAAAGCAAACGGTCGAGCGTGTCTTTTACGCTGCTTTTGGCAAGAGAGCGTCTTTGCCCAAGTGTCGTGTGCTCCATCTTTATTTCCTCTTCTTTGTTATAGCCGGCAAGTCCAAGCTTGTGAGGCGGCAGGTCGGTAAAAAGCCTGCTTACTTTTTCAAGTTCAAGCTCAATTGAAGCAATGTAGGTTAGTCTGAATTTTTCAGTGCCAAGTGCTGATTCAAGCGCCTGCGGGTCTATTAATAAGTCTTTGAGTTTTCTTACCGCCTTTGCATTGCCTTTGTGTTGATAAAGCATGTCAAGGAGGTGTGCCACGTCTGATGGTTTGAGTGTGGCAAGTCTTTTTTCCAGAAGCAGGAGCTGCATCTTTTTTTCCGGCAGCGTTATGATGCCGGAAAGGAGTTTTTTAAGGGTTTTTTCGAGAGCTTCCATTGCACCTGCGGTGAGCAAGTAAAGCAATTAGCTTTTTGATTTACGAAGCTAAATATTTACAAAAAAACATTGCACCATCTGGGTTTGCAGCACCTGCGGTGTGCAAGCGTCGGGGTCGCGCAGCTCCTCCAGGAGTCAACTACTTTAGATTTAGTTTTATCTCAGCCTGATATGCCTCAGCCGGAGGGTCAATAAATACCGCAGTTACGTGCATCTGGCGTCCTGCGGCTATAGAGCCGCTGCGGCCTTTCTTAGAGAGTTTCTTTTTAAACTCTTCTTGTGTCATGGTCTTGAGTTCGTCTTTCGAGACCGGCTTGTTAAGAAGAGAAAGCTTTTCTATCTTGATTGGCCTGCGCCCTTTGCCGTAGAGCGAGGCGCTTAGCCTGCTTACGCCAACTGCCTCTTCGGCGGTATTCTTAACGCTGCCCGTTACCACCAGTATCTTGCCAAGGTGTGTGTTCTCAACGAAAAACGGTTTTACCGAAGATAACTTTACAGGCTCAAGCGGCTTGGATGGGCTGGAGCTCATGCGCAAAAATCCTCCGCCTCCAAAAAGTAAGATCGCTATGATAACGAGTACTACCCATTTAAGTACGCCACCTCCACCTTCACCTTTGGGGCGCTTTTGGTTTTTATTTGTATGTTTTTTAATCTTCTTTTTGTTTGCTTTGCCATTTTATTATTACGGCGCGGCATC
>CBDUXY010000099.1:0-11096 GCA_965371305.1 uncultured bacterium | reverse complement strand
TATTTACACGTAAAGATCATTCCATGTCTGTAACATTTAAATCTGATTCCCCTTCGAATAGATGGACAAAAATGATAAATGGCAGCGCCCATACGCTTAACATGTCCAACGGCGGATTGTGCATAGCTACGACGGATATACAAAAAAACAGGCAGCATACTTAACCTTAACATGCCTTTTTCCATGATCAATATAAACGATATTGGCGTTCCACTACCAAACACTGCCGAAGTAATATGGGTCGTGAAGGTTAAAAACGGACGGAACTACAAAATAGGGCTTCAGTTCCTGAAATAAGCGGGGTGATTACTGCCCTTTCACGGGTGTTGTTTGGCACGGCGCAAAGACAATTCGATTATCGTTTAACGCGGTAATACGGAACTTATTATAACGTACTTCCTAATTATTACCTTACTAACGGAGGAGTACCGATGAAGAAGGTTACTTTTGCACTACTAATTGTAATGATGTTCTTACTGAGCGCAACAATGGCAAAAGCCGGGAAACAGGTAACACTTAGCCATACGGTTACCGGCTACAGCGAGGATGCCAACACCGGCACAGTGACTATCGATATTTCTTTACACGTATTAAACAACGGCGAAACTGCTTACGAGGGTCTTACGTTTATGTACAACCCGCTTACGATTATATCGCTCGAAGAGGTAATAGCGCAGGTCGGCTACCTAGGTGCTAGCCAGAGCACCGACATAGCGCTAAGCATTGTCACTCATGCACCGTTTGATCAAAACATGCTCAAGACCCATGAACTTACATGGGCCGGAGCTTATAACAACCCGGACGTTGGTAAAGCGCCTATCGACTTCATTGCAATCAGTACTGCGGGAGGGGGTATTAGAACCGCCATGCGGGGCAAACAACTCGTAACCGGCAACGGAATATATAAAAATACTTTATTCCAAATGGATGCAATAACGGCTTCAGGATATTAAACCCGCCATGCGGGGCAAACAACTCGTAACCGGCAACGGACATAATTGAAGCCCTCGGGGTGGGGAGCTTATTTTATTTCTGCCGGTTCGCAGCTTAAAAAAAGGGGGTTGGCCAATCGGCTAAGCCCTTGATCTTGTTGGTAGCCGGATTAATTTCACATTTTTCCGTTTGACCTCTACACGGTCGAGTTGATAGTATCTTAATACAAGATGACCGTGACATTTTTGATTCCTTTACAATTACAATATCTTAAAAGTTTACCCTGAGAGGTCGGAGTCTTGTTAAATCTCTAAACTCCCACGGACTTAAGTCCGTGGGTTTGCGGAAGAGCAACTAAAAGCCATAGATTTGACCGGAAGACCAGGGGCTGCGGCACCATCGACAAACCGGCGCTCTGCTTACAGCCACCTCGCAGCTGCAAGTTGCGTAAAATGAAACCTGCCATGCGGGATAAACTCTTTTCAATTTTAAATCAGGTAACAGAGACGATGAAAATTAATGAACAGACTATAGAATGTCCCTATTGTGGTAAGGATATTGCACTGAGCGCAGCGCTCTTCAAGCAAATCAAGGATGATTTGCAAACAGAATTTGAGACAAAGGCAAAGGAAAAAGAACTTGAGCTTTCAGGACGCGAAAAAGCACTTGAACAATCAAAAAAAGATGTTGACAAGCTCGTCTCCGGGAAACTGGACCATGAGAGAAGAAAGCTGATTCAAGAGGCCCGGGGGGAAGCTGAAAAAGATTTACAAGTAGAAGTAAAGGACATGCTGAGACAGATTGCCGAAAAGGACAAGAAACTTGAGCATGCCCGCAGCGCCGAGTTGGAGCTGAGGAGAAAAACCAGGGAGTTAGAGGAGAAACAACAGAACATGGAGCTTGAAGTAGCCAGGAAGCTCGACCAGGAAAAAGAAAAAATCCAGCAGCAAACCCTTGAGATGTTTTCCGAGCAACACAGGCTTAAAGATCTTGAAAAAGATAAAAAGATTGACGGTATGCTCAAGACCATAGAAGAGCTTAAAAGAAAGGCGGAGCAGGGCTCCATGCAGACCCAGGGGGAAGTGCTTGAGCTTGATCTGGAAAACTTTTTGAAAGCAAGGTTCCCTTACGACAGCATCGAGCATGTCCCTACAGGAATCAGGGGCGCTGACATCATACAAAGAGTGCGCAACGCAAACGGCGGTGATTGCGGAACGATAATATGGGAATTAAAAAATACAAAGGCATGGAACAACGGTTGGATTGAAAAACTCAAAGACGATCAGCGGGAGATAAAGGCTGAGATGGCTGTTCTGGCCACCAAGACCTTGCCGGAGGGCACTAAGGATTTTGGGCTTATAAACGGAGTTTGGGTAACCGGTATTGAGCTGTCCGGGAGCCTTGCAGAGGCTCTCCGGGTAACATTGATAGAACTTGCCCGGTCGAAGTCGGCTATTGTCGGCAAAAAAGAGAAGATGGAAGTCCTCTATAGATACCTGTCCGGTTCAGAATTCAAGCATAAAATAGAAGCTATAGTAGAGACTTTCAAGTCGATGAAGGAAGACCTTGATAAAGAAAAAAGGGCAATGACAAGAATATGGTCAAAAAGAGAAACTCAGATAGAACGTATCGTCCAGAATACCGCTGGGATGTACGGGGATATGCAGGGAATTATAGGGGCTTCATTACCGCAAATAGATATGCTGGAGCTGGAGACAGGTGAAGATGAATAAGACCGCGACTCAAGCCCGGCTTATTTATTAATGCAATTTGGCAAATGGCTGATTTTATATGTTGATTACCTGAAATAAGGAAAAACTTGTTTTATTCATTTTGCGTACGCGGACGCAACCCGGTTGCGTCCGTTTCCTTTGGCCTGGTACATTGCCTTGTCTGCCTGCTCTATGAGTCTTGACGGGCTTGAGTTCTTTTCAGGGACCATCGTAGCGGTCCCAACGCTTATTGTAATATTCTCACAATCGGCAACCCTGGTGTCCTTGTGCTCTATCGCAAGCGATTCAATACATGCACGCAGTTTCTCGCCCATCTCTGAGGCGGGCCCGGCTCCGGTGCCCGGCAGTATCACGGCAAGTTCTTCCCCTCCGTAACGTGCTGCAAGGTCGCCGGGTCTTTTGGTGGACTGCCCTATACAGGCGCTTACGCGCTGCAGACACTCATCACCCTCAACATGTCCGTAACAATCGTTGAATAACTTGAAATAATCGATATCTATCATAATGAGAGATATATCACTACCCTCGCGCATGCTCCTTCTCCATTCCTTATCAAGCACTTCATCAAAATAACGGCGGTTGGCAAGGCCGGTTAACCCGTCCTTAAAAGACATCTCCTTTAGCTTGGCTTCGGCCTTTTTCTTCTCAATCGAATACCGGATGCTGCGCTCAAGGAGTGCGGGGGTAAGTTCGTCTTTACTCAGGTAATCTGCGGCGCCAAGCGTCATTGCGTGTACGTCGATTGCATGGTCGCCCTGACCGGTCAGAAGTATGATGGGCCTCTGGCAGCCTTGTTCAACGGCCATCTCTATAAACTCAAGGCCTGTGTGTTCACCCATATGGTAATCGACAAGGTACACGTCGTGCGTTTGCCCGGAGGCCCTTACAAGGCCCTCGTCAAAGTCCGTACAGCTCTCTATTACGTAGTCCATATCGACTATCTTTCCAAGACGCGCGCGCGTGAGGACTATATCTTCCGGGTCGTCATCGACTATAAATACTTTTATTTTTTCTGCTTTCATATTACCTCAGGCAAATTAACTCTGCCATATTTCCACACAGAAAAACCGGATCAATTCCCGGGAAGTCTCACTATCTCAAACCAGTATTGCCCAAGAATGCTCATGGCATTTACCATGCCGGCCATGGTCACGGGTTTGGTTACAAACGAGTTGGCGCCAATCTCGTATGCCCTGTGCACGTCCACGTCGTCTTCGCTCGTTGTGAGTATTACAACCGGTATTTCCTTAAGTACATGGTCGCTCTTAATTTCCCTCAAGCCCTCTCTACCGTATTTCTTTGGCATGTTAAGGTCCAGAAGTATCAGCCCCGGCACAGGCGCGTCCATCGGGTTTGAGAACTCCCCCCGACGGTGCAGGTAGTCCATAAGCTCTTCGCCGTCATTAAGGAACTTTACGTCATTGCATATCCTTGCTTTTTTCAGCGCAAGCTTGACAAACTTTTGATCCTCCAGATCGTCGTCCACTACCAGTACAAGTATAGAATCCGTATTTATATCCATGCTATGTCTCCCGCGGTTGTTTTAACGGTAAAGTGACCTTGAAAGTAGAACCCACACCCAGCTCGCCCTCGGCCGAGATGGCACCACCGTGCCGACGTACTATTTTACTACATAATGCCAACCCAATGCCAGTCCCTTCGTATTCCCCTCTGCCGTGAAGCCTTTTAAATATGGTAAAAATCCTGTCATGGTACTTTTGCTCGAAGCCAATCCCATTGTCTTGAATCTGTAATACGCACTGCGACTCTTTGGGACCGTCATGAGTAGTTTCTTCAATAATTGCAGATATCCTTACAACAGGCGGGCGGTCTTTCTTCCTGTACTTAAGGGAGTTGCCTATGAGGTTGAACAGGAGCTGCCTTATCTGTATCGGGTCGGCCTCGATAACAGGCATGTCTTTGATCTCAACTATTCCGCATGCTTCCTCAAGCAGGACTTGAAGGTCGTCCACGGCTTCGTCGGCCGCCACGGTCAAGTCCGTATTTACAAAAGGCTCAGTACTTGTAGAGATGCGCGAGTAACTCAAAAGCGCATTAATAAGGTTCTGCATCCTTCCAACGGCACGCTGAATAGAGTCGAGATATTCCCTTTCCTCATCTGAGACCTTCTCTTTAAGTTCCTCGGCAAGAAGGTCGCTGTAGGCGTGAATCTTCCTGAGCGGCTCGCGCAGGTCGTGCGAGGCGGTAAATGCAAAGTCGCTGAGTTCCTCGTTGCTCTTTTCGAGCTTTCTCGCATACTCCTTTATCTCAAACTCGGCCCTCTTGCGCTCGGTAATGTCTCTGAAGACAAACACCCGCGCGTCATGCCCCTCGTACACCATGTCCCTTCCACGCACCTCCATGTGGAACTCTGTTCCGTCTTTTCTCCTTGATATTGCTTCAAAAGGCTCGTCGTTTCTTGCCAGTAATTGCGCTGTTACTTTGCTCCTTGACTCAGGCGGCATAAGATCTGTTATGACCTTGCCAACGAGTGGTTCACTTCCAAAACCGAACAATACGGCTGACCTCTCGTTTGCGTCCAGTATTAAACCATCATCATGAATTATAATACCTTCATAACTTGAATTGGCAATCTGCTTGAACCTTTGTTCGCTCTGGCGCAGTTCTTCTTCGACCTTTAACCGCTCTGATATCTGCAACTGTAGCTTACCGATAAGCTTGAGCATTATTAACCATACAATAAACAGCAATATATAGATGACCATTGCCTCTATGATCAATTTTTCACGTACGTCTTTTATCAGAGACTCGAAAAAGCCGCCGCTCACCTCGAAATGCACCACGGCAAGCAGCTCGTCCGAAGAATCGGAATAAACAGGCACGTCAACCGGGATACATCCCTGACAAACCTTGGCGCCACGTTTGATGTCCAGACTCCCGGCACTCAGGTTGACCGTGTCGTAGTCGACCTCAAGCGAGATACTTTCAAAGAAGTGACTCTCACTGACCGGGTCGATAAAGAGAAGCGTGGACTCAATGGCACTCTCCACAACCTCTATTATAATCTCTTCATCCAGTTGAAGCTGGAGCGTGGCGGAGATAAGCCCCACCTGAGACTGGGACAGGAACTTTGCGTGGACCATGGCCTGACCTCTAAGTTTTGGCTCTACAACCCCGTTCCAGTAATACAGGAGCATCGCGCCCACGCCTGCGGCAAGCAAGGCGAAAATTACCGTTACATACAGGTAGCCCCTGCTCTTGGCGCTGTCTTTACCTGTGCTCTCTTTAAAAATATTATTCATATTTTTTTGCCACCTTCATAAAAAACGGCTTAAGCCTGACCCCGGACGCGTTCATGGTCTCCACATTAACGTAAGGCATCACGCGGGCCTCTATTATAAGCCCCCCGAGCACCCCTTTCTCCACATCTCCCTCAAACGGCGAATATACGATTATATGTTGTTTGGTCCCGTACTCGACAATCTGCCTTAGCGCGTTGCCCTTAATCGACCCTGCAACAAAAATACCGGCATAGGTTGTTTTTTCATGCTCTCCAAAAGAAGTGTCGTTCGTGTACCTGACCTTGACTGTAATATTTTTTATTAGAAGAGGTTTACCGGGTGTCCTGGACTTTAAGAGCAGCTCTCCAAGCTCTTCGGCCGCCTCCAGGTCGCCTGAGTCGGTGTAGACCACAAGAAGTGTCAGGGCCCCATCCGCTCCCTTTTTATCCTTTATGTCCAGGTCTGCCGCAAGCATGGAGCGAAAGAGCTTGACCCCGATCTTTGCGCGGCGGTCCGAGGAGGTTGCTGCACTTGAGTACGCACCACTACAGACAAGCGCCAGGCACGTTGCAAGAACAACCACTATGTTGATAATCTTCTTCATCATTTATAATAAAATCCCATTAAGTCTTCTCTACAGTTCCTTGGACAACTGAAGCCGCCACTGCCTTCCTGCCCTTGGCAGGTCTTTTTCATAAGTGTCTTTAAACGCCGGGGCCTTTATGTTTTCATCAAAGGCATTAATAAGCCCGGCCCTGAGCGTAAGTCCCTTTACAAGCAGATTATAGCGGCTGAGTGTCGCGTCCACCGTGTCGTACCCTTCAAGCTCGTCCCTTGTATCGTCAAACGTTCTGTTCCTCTCACCGACAAAGCGGTAACGCAGCCCAAGCAACGTGTTTTCCGTAAGCTTGCCCCTTAGCATTAAATTACCGTGCCAGTTGGCCCCACCGCCGACCTCGTTGGTATTGGCTTCATCGTATGCGTCAGCATATGAAAGGTTTCCGGATACAAGATAATCATCTGTTAGCTGGTATTCGACCTCTGCCTCTGCCCCGCCCGTATGAAGCTCTCCGCTGTTGGTGGTCGAGATTACAGGAAAGAGACCTGTCTCAACTATCATATTATCGAGTTTTGCGTAAAAGACCGTTGCCCTTGCTACGAGACCGGGCTTGCGATAAATGTAGCCTGCCTCGTACAGGTTCATCTTCTCCGGCTCAAGGTCCGGGTTCTGAGCAATATCGAAAAAACTTGGCAGACGGGAACCGCTTGCATATTGAAGTTTAATTATATGAGCCCCGCCAGGCCTCCACACCCCGGCAAGGCGGCCGTTAAAACTGTCATCCGTGTCATCAAAATCGTCGTACCGCCCTGTGGCGGTTAACGTAAAAGAGTCGGTAACCTTTATCTGGTCCTGAAGCATAAGACTGTACGTGCGCCTTTCCGTGTCCTTCGGTATAAAGGCGAACTCATCGGGAAAGGTAACTATGGCAGGAAAGATCGTAAACGGCGGGGCAAGGGTTATATTACCTCTTAGCTGTCCTTCGGTTGTATCTGCTTTTTTCCAGGAAGCCTCAATCACTATGTCGTGCCCTTCCATGCCGGTCCACCTGAGATCAAGTCCGGCCTTCATATCTTTCTCTTTCTGATGAAACTCCGACCAGGCACCGTCCGGTATTACAAATGGTAGAGTCGGACCCGGAGGGTCAAATACAAAACCAGGAGGATAAATCATGTGTTCCTTTACATCTGTTTGGGCCTCAAAAATATTAAAATTAACCTCACCCTCAAGACCGGGCGTAATTGTAAAGCCCTGAGCCGCATTCAGGCTCCAGTACTCTTCCTTGATCGTTTTATCGTCCGACGGTTTCCAGAGCACGTCTGTCCCGAAGTACGCCCCGCCACTACGCCTGTTACTATAAAAATCCAGGCTCGTCTTCTTGTACCTGAGCACTATATTTACCGACTGCACGTCTTCATCTTCATTCGTGTCTCCGGGTGAAATGGAAACACCCGGCTGTCCGTAGAATCCAACGATTGCGTCAGGCCCTGAGTCAACGTCTGCGCCATCGGTCTTCCACCCGGCGACATTCAGGGTCAGGCTTAGTTCTTTCCCGGGGTTGGTGTAGGTAAAGTGTCCGCCTCCACCTCGCCTGCCGAAACTTCCGGCACTTGCATGTATTCGAGAACCTTGGTTTTTTAGGATTACATTTACAACCCCTGAGTAGGCGTTGTCCCCGTATACGGCCGAGCCTGCCCCGCGTATGATCTCGATCCTTTCGACCTGCTCTACGGGTATCTGCAAGACGGTGTCATTAACACCGCTGCCGGTAATATTGGCCGCAACACCGTTAACAAGCACCTTAATATGCCCTCCTATAAACCCGTACCCAAGGCCCCTTACCATGACAATGGGCCTACCCAGAGAATTTATGGTGGTCTCTACTCCCGGCACATGCCCGAGGGCCTCCCACACCGTGCGTGTGCCGAGGGCTTCAAGCTGCTCGCCGTGCAGCACGGTTATGATGCCCGGGGTATAGTCGGCGTTCTGTTTGGTCTTGGTAGCAATGTCGGTCTCCTCATCAAGAATGCTGAGCAGTTCTGCAAGCTCTCCTTCATCCGCTGCGGCCACCTGGGTCGACGGCTCTGCTGCTGCGGCATACGAAGATACCAAAAACAAACAAATCACTATTATAATCGCCCCAAAACGCATGGATTACCCCTTAAAAGTATTTAAATAAATCCCGGTTAATACGGCTAAATAGCCTTTGACACCAGCAGCCACCAGCTCCTACCCGTCCTCGGGAGGTCTTTTTCGTAGGTGTCTGGATACGAAGGGGCCTTAACGCCTTCGTTAAAGATATTTTTTGCTCCGGCACGGACCGTCAGGCCCTTTACGAGCAGGTTATAACGGCTTAGCGTCAGGTCCACCGTGTCGTAGCCTTCGAGCGCGCCCCTGTCGTCGAGGTGTTCCCTGCCCCGCTCGCCCACGTGGCGGTACCTGAGAGCAAGCAGCAGGTCGTTAATGACCTCTCCTTTAACGACAAGGTTACCGAGCCAGGAGGCCCCGCCGCCTATTTCATCGTCATTTACATCGTCGTAGGCGTCTACGTAAGACAGGTTTCCCACCACCTTCCAGTCACTGAAGAGCTGGCGTTCAAGCTCTAATTCGGCGCCGGCCAGGTGCCCCTTCCCATTATTGGTGGTCCGGCTGCGCGGGCCCAGACCGGTCTGGACGATCATGTCATCGAGTTCGGAATAAAAGGCCGTCGCCCTCCCTACAAAGCCGGCCATGCGGTATATATATCCGATCTCATAGGTGTCCATGGTCTGCGGCTCAAGCTCTCCGTTCATGTCAAGCTCTAGAAAATTTGGAGGGCGGTACGCGCTTGCGTACTGCAGCTTTATGATATGCGGCTCTCCGACCCTCCACACTGCGGCGAGTCGTCCGTTGAAAGCGCCTCCCACGTCGTCGAAGTCGTCATACCGGGCCGTCCCCGTTAGGAAAAAACTATCGGTAACGCTGAACTGATCCTGCACCATGAGACTCCGTATGGTCCTGTCGGTGCCCTTATCCGCCAGTCCGTCTCCTACCTCCGGTAGCCGTGTCATGGCCGGCAAGGGTGTGGGAGGCGGTGGGCTCAGGAAAACATTCTCCTCGCCCCAAGAGTCAAGGACCTCGATGCTGGCGATAGAGGGTCTTATGAGCCACTCGTGGTTCTTCCAGCCCGACCACCTGAACTCAAGCGCCCCTTCAAGCCTCCTCTCCTTTACATAGCTCCTCCTCCAGTGCCCGTCCGTAGCGATAACGGGTGGTGGCGGAGGCCCCGGTAACGGAGGGAGGGGGTATACAAAACCAGGCGGTTGTATCATGTGCTCATCCACCAGTTCGGTGCCCTCGCTCATATGGAGGTTCACCGCCACCTCCAACTCAGGCGTAAGCCCAAGCCCCTGGCTCAGGTTCAAGGCCCAGTACTCCTCCTCCATAGTATTCCTGCTGCTTGAGGGCTGCAGGGCCCCTATTCCGAAGTACTGCCCATGGTCACGCTCTATGGCATAGAAGTCGATGTGGGACTTTTTGTGGTCAAGGGCAATGTTGATCGACTTAACCTCTTCGTCCTCGTTAGTCTTGCCTGGCGAGAAGGAAATACCGGGCTGGCCGAAAAAGCCGACTACGCTGTCCGGCCCGGAATCGTTCTCCGCGCCGTCGCTTAGCCAGCCTGCGAGATTAACGGTCAGCCTTAAGTCTTTTTTTGCATCGTAAAGACTTTTGTAGACCCCGGCCCCGTAGGTGCCGAAGCTGCCGCCGCTTGCATGCATACTGCCGCCGTCCTTTTTAAGGACAATATTTACGACCCCGGAGTAGGCGAACTCTCCGTACACGGCAGTGCCGGGCCCGCGTATGACCTCTATCCTCTCAACCTGCTCTATGGGTATCATTAGTATAGGGTCGTTGGAGCCGGTGCCAGTCAGGTTTACCGGTGAGGAATTAACAAGGAGCTTATAGTGGCCGCCAAAGAGCTCATACCCGATGCCCCTTATGATGACCGACGGCCTGCCTCGATTGTTTATGCTGGTCTCGACCCCGGGCACATAGTCCAATGCCTCCCATACGGTCCTGGCACCAAGGGCCTCCAGGTCGCTTCCTTTCAGTACGGTTACGATACCCGGGACATAGTCGGCGTTCAGCTTGGTCTTCGTTGCAATCTCGGTTTCCTCTTCGATGATTTCAAGCAGTAATGCCAGTTCAGTCGCATCATCCGCTGCGGCCACCATCGTTGGCTCATTTGCCAGGGCGTAGGAAGAAAAACATAACATTAAAACCATTAACATCATTGTCATTGTCTTAAAACGCATGGCTCACCTCGCTGAAATTTTAAAAAAATTAAAATTGCCTTTAATTAATATACTTTCACGGATTTTTATTTATCCTATATATTACACGGACTAAGAAAAAAAATCCATTAATGTTAAGAAAAATAGTGATAGGGGTGAATTAAAATACAAGAAGTATTTTTTTGAGATATCGTAGAAAAATTCAGTTTTCACATAAAAAAGGGGTTGCGCTCTCGCGCAACCCCTTTAAAATATATAAAAAAAACTTCCAGGCTTTCTTAAAAAATTCAGTTATTTTCGTAATAGCTGAAACTCGATTTGTAACGGATTTCAGCCCAATTCCAGCACAATGAAA
>CBDUXY010000098.1:0-11103 GCA_965371305.1 uncultured bacterium | reverse complement strand
GAAAGATCCGGAGTTATACAATGAAAGGTATTATTTTAGCGGGCGGTCTTGGCTCTCGCCTTTTTCCCCTGACAAAGGTGACAAATAAGCACTTGCTTCCTGTTTACGATGCGCCCATGATCTACTATCCAATTCAATGTCTTGTAAACGCAGGCATAGAGGATATAATGATAGTTACCGGAGGTAACTTTGCAGGGGATTTTTTGAAACTGCTTGAGAACGGTAAAGAATTCGGTCTGAAACATTTAAATTACACCTATCAGGAAGGTGAAGGCGGTATTGCCGCGGCCCTTTCTCTTTCCGAGCATTTTGCCGACGATGAGAGTATTTGCGTTGTACTTGGCGATAACCTGATAGAAAATAATATAGTAGGGCCGGTAAAGGCATTTAAAGAGCAGGGTGGGGGAGCAAGGATATTACTAAAAGAAGTGCCTGACCCGGAAAGGTTCGGAGTGCCTGAGATTCAGGGCGATAAAATTCTTAACATACAGGAAAAACCCCAAAAACCTGCTTCCAATTATGCGGTAACAGGCATATACATGTATGACAATACGGTCTTCGATATTATAAAGACCCTGAAACCGTCGGGCAGGGGAGAGCTTGAGATAACGGACGTGAATAACGTCTATATTGAGCGCGGTAATCTTGCCTGGAGTGAACTCAACGGCTGGTGGACGGATGCGGGTACGTTTGATTCGCTTCAGTATGCAAACGAGCTTGTACGTAAAACAGGCGCTAATAAAGTATAAGCCCACCATGCGGGTTTAAGCTCGCATAGCGAGTTTTATAAAAAAAAAGGAATTCCGGTGAGTGATGAAGATACTTGTTACAGGTGCAAGAGGTATGCTTGGCTCGGACTTGATCCCTCTTCTTAAAGAAGAGGGGAATGAAGTTTCTGGGTTTAACAGGGAAGATATTGACATAACCGACGTTGAAAACGCAATCAGGGTGGTAAAGGAAGTGTCTCCGGATATTGTAATCAATACGGCTGCTTACACGGCTGTTGACGCGGCAGAGACGGACATTGAGAATGCCTTTCTTGTAAATGCAAACGGTCCTGGAAACCTTTCAAAGGCCTGTGAGGACTCAGGGGCGAGGCTGATCCATATCTCAACGGATTTTGTTTTTGACGGATCTAAAAACACGCCTTACACGGAACTCGACCCGGTAAGCCCGATCGGTGCTTACGGCACGTCAAAGTTTGAAGGGGAGCGGCAACTTCAGGCAAATTGCGATGATTTTATTATAGTCAGGACGTCCTGGCTATACGGGGTACACGGTCATAACTTTGTTAGCGCCATACTGAATAAAGCGGCAGAGGAAGAAGAGCTGAGGGTCGTGTGTGACCAGGTCGGCTCTCCGACTTTTACAGTGGACCTGGCTTGTGGAATCGTTGAGTTAATAAAGGCGCAAGTCGAGGCAGGTATTTATCATTTTTCAAGCGAAGGGGTTGCAAGCTGGTATGATTTTGCCTGTCTTGCGGTTTCGCTTGCGAAGCGAAGCGGAGTGTCTCTTAAAGTTGAAAACATAACCCCTGTACTGACGAGTGAGTACCCAAGACCCGCGAAAAGGCCTGTTTATTCGGTATTGGATAAACAAAAGTACAGGCGCTCGACAGGGAAGGCCGTGCCTTCGTGGATAGACGGGCTTGAAAGGTACATGGCTTTGTATATGAAGGAGGTTGGTCAATAATATGGTTATGATACGGGAGAGTCAAAAAATGCACGGAGTGGTTATAAAGGACCTGACCGTCTATACCGACGACCGGGGATGGCTTGCCGAGCTTTACAGGAATGACGAACTTCCCGAGACTCTTATCCCGGCAATGTCATATATCTCCATGACCTTACCCGGTATTGCCCGCGGGCCTCATGAACATATAGACCAGACGGATTATTTCTGCTTTGTCGGGCCGTCAACGTTTAAAGTATATTTGTGGGACAACAGGGTCGGCTCTCGTACGATAGGTGAGAAGATGACGATAACGGCAGGGCAGGGTGAGCCGAAACTCGTTATCGTGCCTCCTGGCATTGTGCATGCCTATAAAAACATAGGCGGGGTGCCGGGCATGGTGTTTAATGCGCCGAACCGTCTTTACATGGGGAAGGGTAAGAAAGAAGTAGCAGACGAAAAAAGGCACGAAGACGACGAATACAGTCCTTACAAGCTCGATTGAGTGCTTGCGACTTAAGTATTGTTGTTTGTTGAATCCGGCATGGCTGGTTTTTTAATATAGATTTGATTGTTAACAGGAGTTTGCTGACCATATGAAGAACATACTTATAACCGGCGGCGCGGGTTTTATAGGCTCAAACCTTGTACGCATGATGGTGGAAAGATACCCGGATTATAATATTGTAAACCTCGACAACCTTACTTATGCCGGAAACCTTGAGAACCTCTCAAGCGTTGAGGCAAGCCCTAATTATACATTTATAAAGGGTGATATTTGTGATGGGGAGCTTGTTGGCCGGGTGTTTGCCGAGCGCGATATAGACGGGGTGCTGCATCTTGCCGCCGAGAGCCACGTTGACCGCTCGATTCTCGGTGCCGAGGAATTCCTTAGGTCTAACATAACAGGCACCTATACGCTGCTTGAATGTGCACGGCAGCACTGGCAGAGTAATAATAAGCAAGAGGATAAGTCAGGCGCAGATGCAGGCGGTCGAAAATTTTTCGTTAACGTTAGTACGGATGAGGTCTACGGCTCGCTTGGTGCGGTTGGTGTGTTTACCGAAGATTCCCCGTATGCCCCGAACAGCCCGTATTCCGCATCAAAGGCCGCGGCAGACCATATGACGAGGGCCTATCACGCAACCCACGGCCTTTCCGCCGTCTCAACTCACGCAAGTAACAATTACGGGCCATTTCAATTGCCTGAGAAACTATTGCCCCTTATGATCCTTAACGCGCTTGAAGGTAAACCTCTTCCCATATACGGCCGTGGTGAGAACGTAAGGGACTGGCTTTATGTTGACGACCATTGCTCGGCCCTTGATTTAGTACTGCATAAAGGCGTGCCGGGCAGGACCTATAACATAGGCGGAAGCAACGAGTGGAAAAACATAGATATTGTAAAATTACTTTGCAGGTTGCTTGACGAACTTGCGCCGAGTAAAGACGGTTCGCCTTATGAAAAATTAATTAAGTTTGTCACGGACAGGCCGGGGCACGACCTGCGTTACGCAATCGACTCTTCAAGGCTTGAAAAAGAACTTGGGTGGAGCACTGAGCACGACTTTGAGAGCGCCGTCAGAGAGACGGTCAAGTGGTATCTTGAAAACAGGGGCTGGGCGGACCGGGTGAGGAGTGGGCAGTACATGGAATATTACGATAAAAATTACGGTCGGAGATAGATTTAAAAAAATGCGAATTTGTGTGATAGGGGCAGGTTACGTCGGTCTTGTTTCAGGGGCGTGTTTCGCTGGTTTTGGCGTTGACGTGGTTTGCGCGGATGTTGACGAAGCAAAGGTTGAGTTGCTTTGTCGCGGCGAGATACCCATATACGAGCCGGGCCTGAGTGAAGTTGTTTTAAAAAACGTGAAAGAGGGACGCTTGACGTTTTCAACCGACGTGGCAGGGAGTATTAGAGATGCCCTGGTCGTGTTTATAGCCGTAGGAACGCCTGAGGACGGGGATGGCTCGGCAGATTTAAGCTTTGTTAAGGCTGCAGCAAAGACCATAGCCCAAAACCTTAACGGTTACAAATTGATCGTAACAAAGAGTACGGTCCCGGTTGGAACCGGCAAGATGATTGAACAGATAATAAGCGACGAGATGCAGGGTGTGCATAGCTTCGACGTTGCTTCCAACCCTGAGTTCCTGCGTGAGGGAAGTGCAGTCGGGGACTTTATGAGGCCAAACAGGATTGTAATCGGCGCAAGGAGCGAGAAGGCGGTCGATATATTAAAAGACCTGTATTCCCCTGTTTATCTTAGAGACACGCCTTTTGTCGTAACAGACGTAGAGACGGCAGAGCTTATTAAATACGCTTCAAACGCTTTTTTGGCGACAAAGATAACGTTTATAAATGAAATAGCGAACATATGTGAAAAAGTCGGGGCCGACGTGCATACGGTGGCAAGGGCAATGGGGCTTGACAATCGGATTGGGCCGAAGTTCCTGCATCCGGGTCCTGGGTACGGCGGTTCGTGTTTCCCTAAAGATACTGTTGCACTCCTGGGTATTGCCTCCAAGTTCGAGTACGATTTTAAGGTTCTCCGGGCGGTGGTTGACGTTAACAATGCTCAAAGGGGGCGCATGGTGGAGAAGATAGAGGCGGCGGTCGGTCCGTTAAAGGACACAACCATCGCCGTAGCAGGGCTTACGTTTAAGCCCAATACCGATGACGTAAGGGAGTCTCCTGCCGTTGATATAATACGAATACTCATTAACGACAAGGGGGCGAAAGTCAAAGCATACGACCCCGCAGGCATGGAGAACGCAAGGAAAATACTTCCAACGCAGGGAGTGACTTATTCAAATAACGTCTACGAGGCATGCGAGGGAAGTGACGCCCTTGTTATCGCAACCGAGTGGAACCAGTTCCGTAAGCTCGATATGGAGCGCGTGAAAGAGTCTCTTAACCGGCCTGTTATATTGGATTTAAGAAACGTTTATTGCCCGGAAGAAATGGAAAAACTCGGGTTTGAATATATCTCGGTTGGCCGGTAGATGAAAAGTGATTAAAACCGTCGTACGACTTGAGGTTGACTTTTGTATGTAAAAATTATATTTTATATAGAGTACTATGTTAAAGTATCCAGGCACTTAATTGATCTTAATGCCAGCTCATAAGTGACGTATAAAATGAAAAACCATACTATAACTCGACTTGACGAAAGAGGGGAGATTACGACAGCAAAGATTGTCCTGGTCGTAATTCTTTTAATTCTCCTCTCAGTAGCTGCTGTTAAGATTGGGCCGCCTTTTTTTAACTATCAGATGGTTAAGTCTGAGATTAAAAACGAAGCAAAAAATGCTTTTTTTTACAGTGATGAAGAACTGAGAGAGCATATCATAGATGCGGCTGAAGAGTGGGATGTTGAGTTAAACTACTATGATATTGAGATAAAAAGGGGTTTTTCCGGTCAAGATGTAGAGGTTACGGTTAAATGGGAAGATTATATTGATTTTTTCGGCCAGTATGATAAAGAGTTATATTTTGAAGTATATACAAAACAGCCAATAGTAGAGCGCGAGCGGTTGTAGTTTTACACTGCCAGTGCTTTTTTTAGAAGTTAAAACCCTTTTAACTTGACCCGGAGAGGTTAGGAAAGGGAGAGACAATTGATCGACCACACACTCATTGCGTGTTTTTCTTTTTACAAAAAGACCTCTGTGCCATTTTTCACCTATGGTGCAGGGTTTTTTTTATGCCCTGACTCTTTTCGGGGCGAGCGCTTTGTGAGTTTTGAGAGCCAGGGGGGGGGGAGTTTTGAGTAAAAAAGTCATCATGGATTCAAGCGATATTGACAGAGCCGTTGCCCGTATTGCCCACGAGATACTTGAAAGGAATAAGGGGAGCGAAGGCATTGTTATTCTCGGTATTCCGACAGGGGGGTATTATCTGGCAAAAAGGCTTGAAGCCAAGATTAGTGAGATCGAAGGCGTAAGCGTGCCGACCGGCGCTGTTGATGCGACTCTTTACCGTGACGATATCGGGCTTAAAGATGAACCGCCTGAGATGAAAGAGACCGACATACCCATCCCTATTGACGGCAAGAAGCTTGTAATGGTCGATGACGTGCTGTTTACCGGCAGGACGGTCAGGGCAGCCATGAACGCCCTTATGGACTTTGGAAGACCCTCTGTAATTCAGTTGGCCGTGCTTGTTGACAGAGGGCACAGGGAGTTGCCGATTAAGGCCGATTATGTGGGGAAAAACATACCAACCTCTCTTAGCGACGGCGTCAAGCTGCACCTTGAGGGAGTGGACGAGCAAGCTGAAGTTGTGTTGTCTCCGGATGTAAGGGACGAGTAATTTGCAGGCGGTTTGGAATTCAATATATTATAGAGTTTTTGACCTGTTAGAATTAGTACGGTCTCAGGCCTTGGCAGTGATTCAGGGTTGTATAATTTGACCTATTAGAATTAGAACATCCTCAGGCCGCGGCAGGTTGTAATAATTTAAACAAGTAAACAGACGGCGCGGAATTAAGTAGATTAGAAGATTTTTAACAGATCAGGAGGGGCTCAGCCCGTAGAATGTTTGAGATAATGAAGCTTGCGTGGAGTGTTTAAAATAATGAAGTTTGCGTGGAGTGTTTAAAATAATGAAACTTGCGTGGAGTGTTTGAAACCGTGAAACTTGATAGAAAAGACCTGCTCTCTATAGCCGATCTTTCGAAAGACGAGATAGAGACTATCTTTACCTCTGCCGTTACTTTCAAGGAGGTCTCGCAAAGGGAGATCAAAAAGGTTCCGACCCTTAGGGGCAGGACCGTTATAAATCTTTTTTACGAGCCTTCAACAAGGACCCGCACGAGCTTTGAAATAGCCGCAAAAAGGATGAGCGCGGACGCGATAAACATCTCAGTCTCAACGAGTTCTGCCGTAAAGGGCGAGACCTTTAAGGACACTGCCCTTAACCTTGAGGCAATGGGTCCTGACTGCATAGTCGTGCGTCACGGCTCTTCCGGTGCGCCTCATATGCTTGCAAAGTACCTTGCCTGTTCCGTGATTAACGCAGGCGACGGAGCGCACGAGCACCCGACCCAGGCCCTTTTGGATATGTTTACCATCAAGGAAAAGTTAGGGCAGATTAAAGGTCTGAATGTGTTAATCGTCGGCGATATAACTCATTCGCGCGTTGCCCGCTCTAATATAATAGGTCTTAACAAGCTTGGCGCAAAGGTAACCGTATGCGGCCCTCCGACCATGATCCCAATTGGCATTGAAGAACTCGGCTGTGATGTTACCTATGATCTGGAGGGTTCTCTAAAAGTCGCGGACGTGATAATTATGCTCCGGATTCAGTTTGAGCGTCAAGGCAGCGGTGGCAGGTTGTTTTCTACAGGAAGGGAATACGCGCGCCTTTACGGGCTTTATCCGGACAAGCTGAAGAAGGCCAAAAAAGACGTTGTAATCATGCATCCGGGGCCGATTAACAGAGGTGTTGAGATTTCCCCTGAAGTCGCAGACGGCCCCTGGTCTCTGATACTTGACCAGGTAGCAAACGGACTGGCCGTAAGGATGGCGCTTTTTTACCTTCTTATAGGTGGCGCCAAAGAAGAACACAAGGAAGGATCAGCACAATCTAATTGATATGAAAGCAAGGATTAGGGTATGAAACGGCTTTTACTTGAAAATGCACGGGTGCTTGACCCGGTAGGCGGGATAGACGGGTTATTCGACCTTGTTGTCATGGGTGGAAGGGTTGCGTCTGTTAAGCCTTCTGGAAAGTCTCCCGGGGCTGAGAAACCCGAAGGTGAGGGGTGGCAGGTAATCGACTGCACGGACAAGCTTGTGATACCGGGGCTTGTCGATATCCACACGCACCTTAGAGAGCCTGGCGAAGAATACAAGGAAACCGTAAAGTCAGGCACAGAGGCCGCTGCCGCAGGCGGCGTTACAACGGTTTGCTGCATGGCCAACACCACGCCTGTTAATGACAACGCTCAGGTAACGCGTTATATACTAAGTAAAGCAACTGAAGAGGGGGTTGTAAACGTCAGGCCTATCGGGGCCGTAACGGTAGGGTTAAAGGGTAAGGCCTTGACCGAGTTCTCCGATCTGAAGGACGCCGGCTGCGTTGCCCTGTCCGACGACGGTATACCGATTATGGACGGCGCTATGATGAGGCGCGCGCTTGAATATTCAAAAGCGGTCAGGTTGCCTGTAATCACACATGCCGAGGACTGCGAGGTAGCAGGCGGCGGGGTGATGAACGAAGGGGCTACCTCAACAAGGCTTGGGCTCTTCGGCATGCCTAACAGTGCTGAGGACGTTATGGTGGCAAGAGACGTCTCCCTTGCCGAACTAACCGGCGCTCACCTGCATGTAGCGCACGTCTCAACCCGTGGCGCGGTTGAATTAATAAGGGCGGGCAAGGCAAGGGGCGTGAACGTCACGGCAGAAGTTGCCCCGCATCATTTGTTCCTGACAGACGAGGCGGTTTTGGGTTACGACACGGACGCCAAGATGAACCCGCCGCTTCGTACGCAGGAGGACGTGGATGGTTTACTTGTAGGCCTCAAAGATGGAACAATAGACTGCGTCGCAACCGACCATGCACCTCATTCGTCGATTGAAAAAGACGTTGAATTCGACCATGCCGCTAACGGGGTCGTAGGGCTTGAGACCTCGCTTTCGCTCATGCTCTCACTTGTTGATAAGGGCGTGTTTTCCCTGACAGACGTTGTTAGGTTAATGTCTGTAAACCCGGCTAAAATTATGGGAATTAATGCCGGTAGTATCAAGGTCGGTGCAACAGCGGATATTGCCGTAGTTGACCTTGAAAGGGCCTGGACTGTTAACCCGGACGAGTTCCGTTCAAAGGGCAGGAACACGCCTTTCAAGGGGGTAGACCTGAAAGGCAGGGTGGTGAAAACCCTGGTTGCAGGAGAGGTGGTTTTTGAGTTGGATTAGTTTTGGCGCGGGGACGCGCGTATTATTGTAAGGGGTTTTTAATTGAGGCTGTTTTAATTTAATTCGCTACTTTTTTTTTAAGTGGGGAAGCATAAAGGAAGAAAATGAAAAGCAGAAAAAAAGCAATTCTGGCCCTTGCCGATGGGACCGTGTTCGAGGGGTATTCGTTTGGCGCCGAGGGCGAGGCCGTCGGAGAGGTTGTATTTAATACGTCAATGACGGGTTATCAGGAGATACTCACCGACCCGTCTTACTGCGGACAGATGGTTGTTATGACCTATACGCAGCAGGGCAATTACGGCACTAATCCCGAAGACGTTGAATCCAACAGGCCCTGGGCAGGCGGGTTTATCGTAAAGGACTATGCAGAGCGTCCGAGCAACTGGCGTTACGCCGTGCGCGGCGCGGAGCCAACAGGCCTGACTCTTGACGAGTACCTTAAAGAAAACAACATTCCCGGCATCTACGACATTGACACAAGGGCCCTGACCCGCCACATAAGGGACAGGGGCGCAATGCAGGGGGTTTTAGCGACAGGGCTTGAACATATAGGCGACGGCGATTACACAGACGTTGCCAAGTCTCTTGTAAAAAAGGCATCAGAAGCGCCCGGTCTAACAGGGCGCGACCTTGTAAAGGAAGTCACCTGCAAGACCCCGCACGTCAGTAATACAGGGCTATGGTCTCTTACAGGGGGGTATTCAAAGGCTCCGCTTGGCGGCAGCGGCAGGAAAAAAGTCGTTGCTTTTGATTTTGGCATTAAGAAAAACATAGTGCGTTATCTTGTGAGTGCGGGGTGCGACGTGACGGTGGTGCCTGCTACGACCACTGCCGAAGAAGTCCTGAAGATGAACCCTGACGGGGTGTTTCTCTCAAACGGCCCCGGGGATCCGGAGCCTGTTAAATATGCACGGAAAACAATTAAAAAGTTAGTCGGCAAGAAACCAATTTTCGGTATATGCCTTGGTCACCAACTGCTTTCCATTGCCCTTGGGGGTAAGACATTTAAATTAAAATTCGGGCACAGGGGCGGGAATCAGCCGGTAAAAGATCTAAAAACAGGTAAGATTGAGATTACAAGCCAGAACCACGGGTTCGCCGTTGACCTGGACTCCATGAAGGGTATTGCCGAGCTGACGCATATTAACCTTAACGACAATACGGTTGAAGGTATAGAGCTGCCGGACAAAAAGGTGTTTTCCGTGCAGTACCACCCCGAGGCCTCGCCCGGGCCGCACGACGCAGAGTATTTGTTCGAGAGGTTCATGGGCATGATGGAGGATGGGGCAGAGTAGTGGAGAGGGCAGAATATATTGCGGTCTGTTGTCCTGGTTTTTTTACCTGAACTGGTTAAGAGGGATGAGTGAGGGGTTTATATGCAAGGATATACTGAATTACAAGTAGAAGAAGCTAAAGAAGTAAACCGTAAGGAGATGAAAGAGGAGTGGATTGGGATAACTTCTGATTGTTCTGCAAAAGGTGCGGTCAGGAGTGGCGCACATATTAAATTGATTTTAAGAAGTGGATATAGTTACTTAGATAAACTAACCGATACTTTATATCAAACAGAAGAAAAAGCGTTGTTGGGCTTAGATTCTATCCCTGATAATTACTTTGTTGCTTTGAATGAAGAAATACAAAAATGTGTTAGGTCTGAATACGATTTGCTCCAAAGTATGGTGATAGAATATTTTAATAGAATGAAGTTCTATTTTGAAGATACTATTTTACTCGAAGTTGGAAAAGAATGGGAATCAAAACCAGAATCAATTATGAGGCGTACAAAACTTTTGGAGAAAGAAATTCAGTTAAAACAAAACCAACTTGGAAAAGTTTCAGATGACGTAGTGAAGGTTACTGAAGAACAAGATGCTGACACCAAGATATCTACTGATAAAAGAAAAGTTTTTGTTGTACATGGAAGAAATGAAAAGGCTAGGATCGCGATGTTTACCTTTCTTAGTTCTCTCGATTTGCATCCAATTGAATGGCCAGAGGCTATAAAAAATACGGGAAAGGGGTCGCCATATATTGGAGAAGTATTACATAGAGCATTTGATACAGCTCAAGCATTTATTGTATTCATAACAGGTGATGATATTGTTAAGCTGAGTCAAGTATTTAGTGACTCTAGCGATGAAAGTGAATTTACATTACAAGCAAGGCCTAATGTTTTATTTGAAGCAGGGATGGCTATTGGCAGACATCCTGATAGAACGATTTTTGTGCAACTTGGTGATGGAAGTAGTATATTTAGTGATATAGCTGGCCGTCATTTAATAAAGATTTCTGATGCGCCTGAGGCTAGGAAAGATCTTGTTGAAAGACTCAAAACTGCAAAGTGTAAAGTTAATGATAGTGGTAAGGGTTGGCTTTCAATAGGAGATTTTGATTTGGCCTTTAGTGAGTATGCAAAATCAATAAATGCAGAACTTTCTAGTTTGAGTCAAATAACAAGTAAGCAAGAAGATTTATCTCTTTCTGAGAATGAAGTTGATATCCTTAAATTGATTG
>CBDUXY010000097.1:0-11158 GCA_965371305.1 uncultured bacterium | reverse complement strand
CCTATGCAGAATTTTCGATAAAAATTCTAAAATACCCATCATCACGTTTGAAAGAAAAACCTACGGCTTTATCAAATTTATTATTCAATTTTTAAAAACCTCACATACATTACTGCCTGTGGGAATTTATTGTCACTACCCCCACAAGCGCGAATATTCCCAGCAAAATCGTATACACCGCCGTCAACTTGAACCCTGTATATGCCATCAGCAACGATAAAGATGCGCATATAACCCCAACGCTCACTAAGAATCCTTTAAAAACAATCATCATCCTGCTCCTTTAATCTTATCTGCTCGCCCCATGGTAGAGCTACTACAAAAGACCCAATTCAATTTCCACAGAATGTTAGGTGTAATCCTGCTAATTACCAACTGAAGGGAAAAAAAGTAACCCCCTCACCCCCACCCTCTCCCGCCAGGGGAGAGGGAGTAAAACCTCTGGATTCCAGCTTTCGCTGGAATGACATAAAAATACACCAAAACCCTAAACAGGTATCGTCAACCACATTATACAGTCGCTGGACACTTTATCGTCCTTCCAACGGCCTTTGCTATTAAATCAAGCTCGGTCATAAGCTCGGCAAAGGTTTTTGGCTTAAGCGACTGCTCGCCGTCGCAAAGCGCGTTCTCCGGGTCCGAATGCACCTCTATTAAAAGCCCGTCCGCCCCTATGGCCACTGCGGCCTTTGCAAGCGGGGCCACAAGACGCCACTTCCCGGTCGCGTGGCTCGGGTCTATGAACACAGGCAGGTGCGTTTCCTTCTTCAACACCGGTACGGCGCTTATGTCAAGCGTATTGCGCGTCGCTGTCTCAAACGTCCTTATGCCTCGTTCGCAAAGTATAATATCCGTGTTACCCTGGGCTGCAATGTATTCAGCGGACATCAAAAACTCTTTAATAGTAGCCGAAAGGCCGCGCTTCAGGAGTACCGGCTTACCGGCCTTGCCGACCTCGGTCAGAAGGCGGAAGTTTTGCATGTTCCTTGCGCCTATTTGAATAATATCGACGTATTCTATGAAAAGGTCTATGTCGCGCGGGTCCATAAGCTCTGTAACAACGGGCAGGCCGGTTTGTTTACGCGCCTCGGCAAGGAACTTTAAACCCTGCTCGCCAAGCCCTTGGAAAGAATAAGGCGAGGTCCTTGGTTTAAACGCCCCGCCCCGGAGCATCCCGGCGCCTGCTGTCTTTACCTGCTCCGCGCAGTCGGTTAGAAGCTCCTGGGTCTCAACACTGCAAGGCCCGGCAATAACCTGAATCTCGTTGCCGCCAATTTTCACTCCGTTAATGTCAAGGACCGAGTTCTCAGACTTAAACTCACGGCTGACGACCTTATAGGGTTTAAGTATCGGCATCACCTTTTCAACACCGTGGAAGGCCTCAATGGGGGTAGAGGCCAGGAGCGACTCATCACCTATAACACCGATAATCGTCCTCTCCTCACCCTCTGATATATGCACCTTGAGACCAAGTGCTTCAACTTTCTCTACAACGTGGTCTATATCTTCGCTTGTTACGCCTTTTTTAAGTACTATAATCATTGACTATATTCTCCCGGTTGTTTTTATTTTCTTTGTATTTTGTGTTAGTTACTTCTACCCTTCTCATCCTCTCGTCCGGCCCTCACCTGCTCACCTCTGCTTACTAATGACACGGCCAAACGAGTCGATAAATCGCTTGTTTTCGGCCACCGTACCTACGGTGACCCTTATATAATTGTCAAGTCCATAGCCTTTCATAGGTCTTACGATAACTCCATCCTTAAGCAGCTCGTTATACACGCGTCCTCCGTCACCGACTTTAACAAGGAAAAAGTTGGCCTGGCTCGGTACACACTCAAACCCTGCCTTTTCCAGCTCGGTGAAGAGAAACACCATGCCTTCGGAGTTGCTTTGTTTTGAAAGCTCTACATGCGCCGTGTCGTCAAGAGCGGCCAACGCCGCGACCTGGGCAAGCGAGTTTACGTTAAACGGCTGCCTCACGCGGTCAAGAAAACTGATCAGTTCGGGATCGGCCACCCCGTACCCAACCCGGAGACCCGACAGCCCGTATATTTTTGAAAAAGTTCTAAGGACTATGACAGCTTTATTGGTGCTTCGAACGTATTCAATCGAATCCGGAAAGTCAGGATCATTAACGTATTCAAAATAAGCTTCGTCTATGCATAAAACAACCCCTTCGGGCAGTTTTTCAACAAAACGGTCAAAGTCTTTTCTACCGACAACCGTGCCTGTGGGGTTGTTCGGGTTTGCGATAAACACCATTCTTGTACGCTCTGTAATGGCATCTGCCATAGCGTCCAGGTCATGCACAAGGTCACCCGTTAAAGGCACGCTCACGGCTGTTGCACCGGAGGCCTGAGTAACAAGCGGGTACACGGCAAAAGACGGGTTACCCATAACAACCTCATCACCCGTGCCTATAAAGGCACGGACGAGAAACTCGATGATCTCGTTTGACCCGTTACCGATAATAAGCATGTCTTCAGTAACACCCAGAGCTTGGGCAAGGCGTTTTTTTAGATAGAAACAAGACCCGTCCGGGTAACGGTTGAGTCCGGCGAGCGAGTTATATAACGCCGCCACTGCCTTTGGTGAAGGGCCAATGGGATTTTCATTGCTCGCAAGTTTTATCGAGTCGGTAACGCCAAGCTCGCGTTCAAGCTCTTCGATCGGCTTACCCGGCGGGTAAGGAATGAGCGAAGCAATCCACTCGGCAACCGGTATTCTGAGTTTTTCCCCTGAGATGTTCATTGTAATCACCTATCTAAAACATGCTGGAAGTTTTCAACATATACTTCCATGGCTTTGGAAATATTAGGATTTCGGGTACGAGCCAAGCGCTTTGAAAAACTTGCTCATACCTTCAAGCTCGGTTAGTGCCGCACTTATTTTATCATCCAAAAGATGTCCGTCCATATCTACGAAAAACATGTATTCCCACGTCTTTGTTTTTCTCGGGCGGGACTCTATTTTCGTCAGATTGATCCCGCGCGTGGCAAAAGGCTCAAGCATTTTATAGAGCGCTCCTGGAGCGTCTTTTATGGCGAACACGATTGAGGTCTTATCCGACCCTGTTTTCGCAGAAGTCTTATCCCCTATTACGAGAAAGCGCGTCAGGTGTCTTGCGCTGTCTTCGATCTTCTCTTCTACGGCGTGCAGGTCGTAGAGGCTTTTTGCGGCGTTACTTGCAACTGCCGCAATTGAGTTGTCTTCGGACGCTATTTTGGCGGCAAGGGCAGTGGACGAGACCTCTTTAAGAGTGACCCCTGCCATGTTTTTCTTGAGCCACCCGGCAACCTGAGCAAGGGCGTGCGGGTGCGAACACACAGTCTCTATGTCTGCGGCCTTACCTGTCTTATTGAGTAAAGACAGCGAGACCTCAAGCATAACTTCCGCGCATATTTTCAGGTCCGACTCAACGAACTTGTCAAGCGTGCGGCTGACAGCCCCTTCGCTTGTGTTCTCAACCGGCACCACGCCGTATTCGGCCCGGCCCCTTTCAACGTCGTCGAATACGTCCGATATATCGGTCTTTGGCAGAAACTCGCCTGAAAGCCCGAAGTGGTTCATAGCGGCCTGGTGCGTGAAAGTCGCCTTAGGCCCTAAAAACGCAATCTTTAGCGGGTTCTCAAGGGCAAGCGAGGCCGACATGATCTCGCGGTATATGTTACGAATGGCCTGGTCCGGCAAAGGCCCGTTATTGAGCTCGCAAAGCCGCTCGTACACGCGCCGTTCCCTGTCCGGGGCATGGAAAGCGCTTTTTTGTTCGGTCTTTGTTTCGCCGACTTCGAGCACGTAACCCGAGCGTTTGGTGAGAAGCTCGATAAGCTCAGTATCAACCGCGTCAATAGAGTCCCTAAGCTCCTGAAGCTTTTTGCTTGTTGCCATAATATAAAAAATTCTCCTTAAAAAATATAAGCTTATACAATATGATATTTTAAAAGGGAAATCAACAGATAAATGGGGTTGGTAAATGAAGTGGTAAATGGGGTGGGAAGGGATTAAGAAGCACAGTAGACCGAGTTAATATAATATGGTATATTCATTTTATAATAAACATGGTGCAATAGGATGTGCCCATAATCCACTTATCACAAACTGATATTTTGCTGAAAAGTCTACCGTACGAAGCGATTCAAATGAAATATAGCAAGAGGAATAGAAATGGATAATACTCTTTATTACGGGGATAATCTAAGAGTACTTAGAGAGCATATACCTGATAATTCTGTTGATTTAATATACCTTGATCCTCCCTTTAATTCCAAAGCGAGTTATAATGTTCTTTATAAAGAGCCAACCGGGGAACCCTCCTCAGCGCAGATAACCGCTTTTGAAGATACCTGGCATTGGACGGAAGAAACGGAACGTACATTTCAGGAGATTGTTGATACTGCACCATCGAATATTATAGAGATGATGAGTGCCTTCAAACAGTATGTTGGGTTAAACGATGTAATGGCATATCTTACTATGATGTGTGTACGTCTTATTGAATTAAAACGTGTTCTCAAAGATACAGGCTCTATCTATCTTCATTGTGACCCTACGGCTAGTCATTATTTAAAAATACTTATGGATACTATTTTTCAAAAAAAGAACTTCAAGAACGAAATAATTTGGCATTATCGAAAATGGCCTTCTGGGCATAAACAGTTTCAACGTAATCACGATTGCATTTTATTTTATTCAAAAACAGATTCATCAGATAGGATATTCAACCAAGTCGATTTTATGGAAAGGGCAGAATCAACCTTGAAAAGATTTGGTAAATCAAAAATTGTCTCAGGCCATGACGATGCGGGGAGAAGATTACCATCAAAAATGGAGGAAGAGGAATCTGCAGGGGTCCCGCGTGACGACACGTGGGATATTAAGCGAGTAGCACCAATAAAACAGTTATTTCCAACTCAAAAACCAGAAACGCTTTTATCAAGAATAATTAGGGCAAGTAGTAATGAAGGCGATGTTGTATTAGACCCATTTTGTGGATGTGGTACTGCTGTAGTCATTGCGCAAGCTCTTGGTCGTAAGTGGATAGGCATAGATATTACGCATCTCGCCATAAACTTAATCAAGTGGCGCATGAACGGTATGTTCGAACTGGAGCCCAAAAAAGATTACGAAGTGATTGGTGAACCAGAAGATTTGGCTGGTGCAAAAGAATTAGCCTCTCAAAATCGTTATCAGTTTCAGTGGTGGTCACTGCCACTTGTTGGTGCTCGTCCTGCTGGAAGTAAAAAAAAAGGGCCAGATAAAGGTATTGACGGTATCGCCTACTTCACTGATGAAAAAAATAAGCACAAAAAAATCATTGTTTCCGTTAAGAGCGGTAAAGTGTCGGTAAAGGATATAAGGGAACTTATTGCAGTAACAAGCAGAGAGAGTGCGGAAATGGGTATATTTGTGACTCTGGAAAATCCAACAAGAGAGATGAAGAAAGAAGCTGTGGCAACAGGGTATTACAAATCGCCTCTTTCTGAATTAAACTACCCTAGAATACAAATCCTTACCATAGAGGAATTACTGTCAGGCAAGAAACCAGAGATACCAGTAACGATAGCGTCGCATAAAAAAGCATCAAAATTTCAAGAGCAAATACCTCTTTTGGAGGAATAGCAGGTAGGGTGGGCTGTGCCCACCATTTTTATAACTGGAAGTAAAATCCGAAAACGGATTTATCTGAAAATTATCTAAACAGAAGTTCTATGTACAGGAGGCTATTTTAGAGGTATGCGAAGCATAATCATTATATTAAGTTTTGGGGCTTTAATTCTCGCAAATATAGTCGCGGTTGTTTGGTTTTATTTTGAAAGAGATTTTGAGCCATTTATAACATCACTTTTAATTTTTGCAGCAATCACGGGATTTTTCGTCGAAAAGTGGATATCAAAAAAAGGAAAAAGGAAAGAGCTGTTGGTGGCTTTAGTTCATGAGTTGTATCTAAACATGAACATGCTAGAGGATAGTGTTTTTTCACCTAGCTCTGAGAATAAATCTAAGTTTGTTGTATTTCCTAGGCTTGAGTCGTCAGTAGTTAATGCTGTGATATGGTCTGGTTCTTTTTCAGGCATCAAGGACAAAAACATTTTCCTTTTACTTCATGTTTGGCGTGAAAATATACAACGGTTTAATCAACGCTTAGAGATAACAGAAACAGCCTGTCTGCTTAATTCGTCTCCAGAAAATCTTTCCCTGTGGAGAAAAAAATTATCATCTGGAAAGGTTATTGCCCAAGTCCGTAGTGCATATAATGAAATTGCAAATGAGTTACTAGATAAATATTCTTCTGAGTCGGGTATTAATAGAAATACAGAATTGTTCAAATAAAAATGTGGACAGACTAACACCCCTTATCTCAATTCACCCCGGCCTCTTCAAACACGCCAATTTTGCGGAATTTTTCATAGCGGTCGTTGACAAGCTCTTCGGGTTTTAATTTAAGCAGTTCTTCAAGGTATTCGTTTAAAGCGGTCTTCAGATTGTTTGCAGCGACTTTTGGTTTCCTGTGAGCGCCGCCGGCGGGTTCTTTTATTATCCGGTCTATTATACCAAGCTTAAGAAGCTCAGGCGCGCTAAGCTTAAGCGCCTTTGCCGCAAGCTCGGCTTTTGATCCGTCTTTCCACAAAATAGCGGCACAACCCTCAGGCGATATCACGGAATAAGTCGAATATTCGAGCATCATGACCCTGTTCGACACTCCTATTGCAAGTGCGCCGCCGCTTCCGCCCTCCCCTATGACCATACTTATGATAGGGGTTTTAAGGCGCGACATGTACATTAAATTTCTTGCAATCGCCTCGCTCTGTCCTCGTTCTTCGGCCTCGATATCGGGCGCCGCTCCGGGCGTGTCGATAAAAGTAATCACAGGCAGACTAAAACGCTCGGCAATACGCATGAACCGAAGCGCTTTTCTATATCCCTCCGGGTGCGGCATACCGTAGTTCCGAAGCACACGGTCTTTTGTATTGCGTCCTTTCTGGTGCCCTATGACGACAACCGAACGTCCGTTAAACTTTGCAAGCCCGCCGACTATCGCCGGGTCGTCTTTAAACAAACGGTCGCCGTGAAGTTCTATAAAGTCGTCGAATATCTCGCCTATATAATCAAGCGTGTACGGACGCGCAGGATGTCTGGCGACAAGGGTTATCTGCCAGGGAGTAAGCTTTGCATAAATATCTTTCTTAAGCTTGTTGGCCTTTCTGATGAGCTTTACGAGTTCTTCCCTGTGAGCGGCATTGCCGTTTACGGAAAAGCGCCTTAGCTCGTCTATCTTGATCTCAAGATCTACAAGCGGTTTTTCAAAATCCAGATAATGCTTGATCATTTTTTTTATTCCACCTATGTTGTTCTGATTTCACTACCCTGCATAACAGAGGTAATCTCGCTAAAGGTCTGCTCGCCCGGTTCGATCATAAGATTTTCCGGCAAACCAACAACGATATCTTTTTTATCCGGGTATATAAGATGTAGTATAACCTCTGAGTTGCCGGGGTGCAACTCAAGTATTTTTTTAAGCTCGGCAAAGGTATCTTCTTTTACCGTCTCTGTTTTTGTAAATATATGGGTCTTTTTGGGATATTTTACCCGCGCCTCACTAAGCGGCATCACGTCGGTTGCTATGAGTTTACACTCTTCGCTATCTGCATTACCGCCGCCGCCGCGCCCGCCTCTACCGCCACTGTCGCCGCGCTCAAGCTTGCCAACTACAAGAAGTGGCGTCTCAGTGTCCAGGAAATCACGCGCGCGGTCGTACAGGTCGCTGAACATGACGATCTCAATGCCGCCTTCAAGGTCCTCGAAGTTGATAAAGGCCATCTTGGCGCCTTTTTTTGTGATGGTCTCGCGTATATGGGTCGCCATACCACCGATAGCCGTCTCAGTGCCGGTTCTTTTTTCTTTTACCGATGCGGTCGTGTCTTTTGAATATAACATGAGGTCGTCTTTACAGTGCACAAGCGGGTGCGAGGTAATGTAAAAACCAAGTGTCTCCTTCTCAAAGGTAAGCAGGTCTTTTTCATCCCACTCAGGCACTTCCTTCTCCTTGTTAGCAGAAACATTCGCCCCTGCCCTGGATGTACCGTCACCGTTACCACCCACGCTACCCCCGCCACCGCCTAAAACGTCGAAAAGCGAGGTCTGCCCTATCTCACGGTCACGTTGAAGGCTCTGCGCTATCTCAAGGGAGGCGTCGAGCGCCGACATCAGGGCTGCCCTTGTTTTTCCGGTAAAGTCAAGGGCGCCGCACTTTATAAGGCTCTCAAGGACTTTCTTGTTAACACGCCTTGAGTCCACGCGCTCAAGAAAGTTTATAAGCCCGGTGAAGGTTCCGTCCTTGCCGGTCTCGATTTTTTCAGTGCTGTCCTCTTCGCCGTCATTAGCTTCCCGTGCCTTTAAAATCTCCTCAATAGCTGCAGTCCCGACGTTTTTAATCGCCCCAAGGCCGAAACGTATGGCCTCGCCAGTAACGGTAAAATCCCGGTCGCTTTCGTTAATATCAGGCGGCAGTATGTCTATGCCCGTATCCCTGCATTCGGCAATATATTTTATGACCTTATCCGTGTCCCCTTTATTGATCGTAAGCAGGGCCGCCATGAATTCAACCGGGTAGTGAGCCTTCAGATAAGCCGTCTCGTAGGCTATCATTGCGTAAGCAGCGCTGTGGCTCTTGTTGAAACCGTATCCGGCAAAATGCGCCATAAGATCGAAAATCTTTTCTGCTTTTTTCTGCGGTATTTTCTTTTTCTTTGCACCTTCGAGGAAAAAAGAGCGTTGCTCAAGCATGACCTCATGGACTTTTTTACCCATGGCCTTACGAAGCACGTCGGCGTCGCCAGGTGTAAAACCAGCCAGGACCTTGGATATCTCCATGACCTGCTCCTGATACACCATAACCCCGTAGGTGTTCTCTAAAATGGGTTTTAGCTCGGGAAGCTCGTATGTGATAGGGACTTGCTTGTGTTTGCGCTTTATATAGTCGTCGACCATACCACTTTGAAGAGGGCCCGGACGGTAAAGGGCAACGGCTGCCATCATGTCCTCAAAAGTAGAGGGTTTTAGTTTTTTCAGAAGGTCTTTTATACCGGAACTTTCAAGCTGAAAAACCCCGTTGGTATTTGCAGCCGTCACAAGCTCGTAAGTCGCTTTGTCATCAAGCGGTATTTTCTCAATGTCTATGTCAGTGCCGTGGTTTAACTTGACTAACTTTACCGCCTTGTCGATCAGGGTAAGTGTTTTTATGCCCAGGAAGTCGAACTTTACAAGTCCGATCTTTTCAACATCGTTCATAGGGAACTGCGTTGTCACCACGTCGTCTTTCTGCCCTTTGTACAGAGGGAGGTAATCGACAAGGGGTTTTTGCGAAATAACAACACCCGCAGCGTGAGTGGATGCGTGGCGCGGAATACCTTCAAGCTCCATAGCAATACTAAGGAGTTCGCTTATCCGCTCGTCGTCATTAGAGAGTTTTTTAAGTTTTGGCTCTTCTTTCAAGGCATCTGCGATGGTTATGCCAATGGTTGCGGGTACGAGCTTTGCAATCCTGTCCACTTCTCCGTAAGGTATATCAAGGGCGCGTCCAACGTCCCTTATAACGGCCTTTGCCTTCATCTGCCCGAACGTTATGATTTGCGTAACGTTATCCTGCCCGTACTTTTCAGTTGTATATCTAATAACCTCGTCACGGCCCTCGAAACAAAAATCTATGTCTATATCAGGCAGGCTGATCCTGTCGGGATTAAGGAACCTCTCGAATAAAAGGTTGAATTTGATCGGGTCTATGTTGGTAATGCCAAGGGCGTAAGCCACAAGGCTTCCCGCGGCAGAGCCGCGTCCCGGTCCTACGGGAATGTTTTTCTCACGCGCGTGCTCTATAAAGTCGCAGACGATAAGGAAGTAGCCTGAGAACCCCATCTTTTTTATGACCTTGAGTTCCTTTTGAAGCCGTTCGTAATATACCCACTTTGTAGGTTCGTCGTCTTTGTCAGGACCATTCTTTGCAGGAGCGTTTTTGGCTACGTCCGTGCAAATGTCATCATCGTCTTCAGTAAGGAGTCCAATTGCGCAGAGCCTTTGCTGAAGGCCTCTCTCTGTTTTTTCGGTTAGAAAAGTGTCGACGGTTTTACCCTCCGGCAGGGGGAACTCAGGCAGATAATTTTCGCCAAGGGTTAGTTCCAGATTACACCTCTCTGCAATTTCAATTGTATTTTCAATGGCTTCGGGGATATCCTTAAATCTTTCTATCATCTCTTCGGGCGACTTGAAGTAAAACTCGTTCGTAGTAAACTTCATACGCTCAGGACTATTTACCGTCTTCCCAGTTTGAATACACAGCAGTATATCGTGCGCCTTTGAGTCGCTCTTTCTAAGATAATGACAGTCGTTGGTTGCGACAAGAGGGATCTCAAGTTTTCTTGCAAGGTCTATTATAAGGGGTTTTACCTTTTGCTGTTCTTTAAGGCCGTTATCCTGTAACTCTAAAAAGAACCTCCTGTCAGGGAAGATTTTCAGATACGACCTTGCTGCTTCTATGGCGGTATCAGTTTGGCCGTTTAAGAGGTTGTTTGCGACCTCCCCTTGCAAGCACGCGCTAAGGGCAATAAGGCCCTCGTTGCATTCTTTTAAGAGTTCCTTATCAACGCGAGGCTTGTAGTAAAAACCGTCTATGTAGGCGCGCGAGAGTAGTTTGCACAGGTTATGGTAGCCGGTAATATTTTTTACCAGCAAAACCAAATGAAAGGCACGACCCTGGCCTTTCCTCAAGGGTGGGGTCTTATCGGTCATGGAGCCCGGGGCGACGTAGACCTCGCAGCCGATTATCGGCTTTACCCCGCTCTTCATGGCCTTTTGATAAAAGTCCACAGCGCCAAAGATGTTGCCGTGGTCGGTCATGGCCACGGCAGGCATCTTATACTCTTTGGAAAGCTCCAAAAGCTCCGCCGGCCTGATTGCGCCGTCAAGCAAACTGTATTGAGTGTGCAGGTGTAGATGCACAAAACGAGAATGTTCCATATTACAGGGAGATTAGCATAATTTGAGGTTTTTGGGTAGTTTTCTTTGAAAAAAGGCTAAAAAATGTGTGTTTATAAAATAGCTGAAAACATAGGTTTTGATGCAAGGTACATAAAAATTAAAGATCTAACTTCATGGATTTAAT
>CBDUXY010000096.1:0-11163 GCA_965371305.1 uncultured bacterium | reverse complement strand
CCTTTGCAACGAGCCTTCCCTTTACGATAAGCGACGCGCCAGGGGCGAAACGAACAGTCGTACCGGGGGTTATAGTCAGGTTGTCGGCTACCTCGGCAACACCATTTACTGTCACGACCCCGCTCCACGTAACATTCCTCCTTATTATGTCGAGTGGTACTACACCCACATTACCATCCAAAGCAAACGTCTCTAAATTTTGCTTTTTCTCAAGCACAACACTCTTGCCCCCTGCGTATCGCGCGCTAACGGTTTTAATTGAAGATACATCAAGCCCTGCAATCCATATCTTATAACTTGCTGGTTTAATAAGCATTTCCCATAACACGGCTTTTTCAACGTTCTGCTCATACCGCGACTCTCTCACCGGCAAAAGAGGCACGTTTATGCGGACTTTTCCAGGGCTTTTAACCAGAAACCGGGTAATGTCTTGTGACACCTTCTTGCCGTCTTGAATATAGGAAATAGAAGCCTTACCCAAACTATTTGTATCCGCCTTATAATCAACTTCCAGGAATTTAACAGGATTGAAGCCCCTTACATTTACCTGCACCCCCCCTTGTTTTCCATCTTTCGAATAAATATATGCATACGCGGCGTCCGGTGGGGTCTGCATATATACCTTTTTTACCTCTTCAAGTACCCTGCTTACAATATCTTCAAATTCCTGTAACGCTGCAACCTTCTTATCCGGACTGGCAGTAAAATTATCAATATCTTTAATGTTTTCATCCCACTTGACCGAAGTCTCGGCTCGTCCCCTGTCCCTTAAAGCCTTTAATAATAATACGTCCCCGCCTGTGAGAAAAAAACGTTCAACAGCCCTGTGTTTGGCAAAAACAAAACGGTGGTCTTTGTACAATCTTTCAAAAATAACATTAGTTACGATGTCCATTTGATTGTCGAGCTGAGACATAGGTTCAATAAAACCTTCCAACCACCAGCCAAACGGATCCCAAACAATAGGCTCGAAGACGCCCATGGCAGGGTCAAAATAAATTCTCCAGTTATGTTTTGTATCGTAATGACCTGACCTGGCCAGGGTTATAAAGGCTGTGAACTCGGCCCAGGAGTTCAAGTCTATCAGTCCCATGATATTTTCAATATCATTTCTGTAAATATAATAGCTGAGCCTGTCCAGCGCCGCTCTTTGCTCCGATGGGTTGTGGTTATTTACGGCAGCCTTGCTCCAGTAGTAAGGATTATACCAAAGTTCAACAGGAGGTCCGGGGAAAGAATCGTCCGTTACAATTTCTCCGACATACAGATCTCCGGGCATCCTGTTGTTTCTTCTGAGGAACTGCTCTTTTATCTGCTCTACCATCAACTGCACGCCGATATATTTACCGTTTATATATACCTCAACAAGCCTTGACTCAGGCGCAAGAACATCCAAAGACCCGGCAAGCAGGTATGAAACATGATTATTTGCAATATGCCTCATCTTTGGAATAATCAGATTAAACTCCCTCACCCCGTTATACGGCCTGCTCTTTTTTGTTTTTATCCTTATGGACTTTTTCCTTCCTATCCAGTGGTCCATTGAATCACCGCGGTACTTCATCTTTACGTCATAATATTTACCGTCCTGATACAGGAGTTTTGCCTTTACGTATTTTTTTCCTGAATACGGAAGTTCTGAATTGAGTTTTTTAAGCTCTGACTCCTGAATTATAATATGCAACGCACCAAGCCCCTTGTTGTCAGGTTTTTTTTCAGGCCGTACAAGAGCTTTCAGGTCGCCTGCCATATAACTTGCCTGCAGATTTCCGCTATTCCATAAAGAGATGGGCACGGACGTTAGAGGAACGGTTGCCTTAAATTGCAGCTTAAAAGTATTAAAAAAAGTAGCAGTGTTAATCACCCACAGGCAAAAGAATATCGCCACCGGAAGTGTCAACACCCAACTCCAACGAAATAGCTTTGCTGAAATTTTACCTGCCTTTTTTATCTGCCTGTTCTCCCTTGCCCTTGCTTAAAGGTATGACCTGAGTTCCTGCTCTGATGCCTTAAACACGCATCTTAACGTTAAGGACTTAATCGTTCTATTTCTTAACTTCTCAGGTATCTTCAGGAGCAGAGACGGCCTTGCTCCTGTAATCAGGTACCTTCCCAACCCTGTCTCCGTCATATCTCTTAACCCCTCGGCTTTGAGAAGTTTAAGCTCTATATTCTCAACTCCCTGCCCTGTATAGGCAAAAATGGATATGATACTAATATTAACGGTCTTAAGACTATACGGAAGTCTCAACTTAACCTCTTTTACCTTGTCGCTTTGTACTGTAAAATTAAAGTCATATTCTGTATCCTGTAAAAAGACTTTAATTATTGAATCACTTTGATTTTCCGCTGAAAACCCTTTCTTCTCAGTGGCCCAGAAAAGACTAAACTTGCCGTACAGAGGTCCGTTCAAATACCTGTCGGCCACTTTTCTTGCATCTTGCACTCTGCCTGCTTCGTAAAGGTATCCGGCAAGCTCCTTTGCTATTGCGGTATTTGGCGGGGCAATCAAAAAAGCCTTATACAGGGCTTTGATCATTTCTTCTTTTTTGTTGTTTGCCTTAAGCTCACGCGCGTAATGCTCCCAATGGAGATGATTATTCCCATCAAAATCAACCAGTGCCTTTGCCGTAGCAAGCGCGGCTTCCCGGTTGTTTGTGCTCCTGAGTGAATGCAGCAGACGCTCAAGTGTCATCGTATAGATAGGGGCGTTAGTATCCTGCTTCCTGACCTCACCCATTTCAGACAGGAAACTTTGTAAAGATTTCGACGCCTCTGGAAAATCTTTCTGCCTGAAAGGCTCCATTGCCTCATCGAGCTTCATCAAATAACCATTCATATATATATCAGTGATAGTCGTTTCGGCATGTTCAACAACGGCTGTGTGACTTCTCCATACATAGAAAGTTCCAACAGCAACAACCGTAATCAAAAGCAATAAGCATCTTACAACGTTGCCAAGGATTGAAAGCGCCTTTCGCGTCCTTAAATATCTGTTATAAAGGTTTGCCATAGTTTTTTTTCAAAAGACCGAAATGAATAAGTTACAGCACCTAAGCCTAAGTGTAATACAATTAAATATTGTAGCTCAACTCATGACAATTCAAAAGATTTTTTATTCATACATAAAAAATAATACGGATCAAATCAGACATGACAGAAAAGATGGTTAAACAAACTACCGCCCTCCACCCCAACCAACAACGAAATTGACTGAAAAACCCAAAAATGATATTCTTAGTATATGTATTATTATCGCAATACTAAAATGAGGCGGGTGTTTTCCCTCATACGCAATAAGGTTCTTTTTGTGCCGAAGTCATTGCTGGTTCTCTCAGCAATTGCCTTTACAGCGCTTATCATCGCATCTTCTTACGCCGGTTTCTTATTTAGACTGCTTAAGTCCGCGCGCTATCCGGTAAGAAAAAAAATCAGCGTGTCTTACCGGTCGTTTGAGCCGACCTTAAGGCGTCAAGTCCGGCCAAGTGCAATGCTCGGATCTCTCCGGCCTCTTGGGCGCTACTTCACGCCCGAGGCGTACAGGTTCACTCACTTTCCAATCAAGTCCGGCATACTCTTAAGCCTTGCCTCGGTTACCTTCGTACACCTGCACAGCACTTATTCATCAAAAGACCTGTCCGGGTTGATTAATACCGTTAGCGCTATAACCGCAAAAACCAAACTACAAACCGCTAAAATCCTGGCCCCATCCAACCTGCAACAACTACCCGTTGCCGACGCAGAACAAACAACCGGGGTAACGTCTGCACTGACACAGGTTCAAGTTATAAATGAAACGGACAATCGGGTATTGATTACAGACGAAACCACAGCCGGTATAAACCAGGACGCGGTTCCGTCAGGCGCTGCCGAGCCGTACCCGAAAGAGTTACCTTCTAAAAACATAGTTATTGCAAAGATTGATAAAACTGTCACGCCAGAAGTTATAAACGTAAAAACCATGCCTGTCAGGATAAAGCCGGACATAGAACTAAAACACAGGCCTTCCGTTAAAAAAGACCTGTGGCCTGACATAACAAGGGGAAGCTTATACAAAAAAGAACTCTCACTTACTTTTGACGGCGGCTCTAATACAAACGAGGCCATGCTCATCTTAGACACCCTGAGGGAGCGAGGAATAAGGACCACCATATTCCTGACAGGGCAGTTTATGATAAAAAACCCCATGTTCGTTAAAATTATGGTTGAGGACGGACACGAGATAGGCAACCACATGTACTCCCACTCGCACCTGACCGACTATGGCAAAAGCTTTCGCCACACAACACTTAAGGGAGTAACAAAGCAGTTCGTTCAAAAAGAACTTCTTACAACGGCCAATATATTTGAGAAACTGACAGGGCAGGAAATGTCGCCTCTGTGGCGCGCCCCGTTCGGAGAGATAAACGAGGACATAAAGATGTGGGCATACGAAGCAGGATACCTGCACATCGGATGGACAACAGATCGCCGCCGCAAGGAGAGCCTTGATACGCTTGACTGGGTCTCTGATAAGTCGTCAAAGTTATACATGACGTCTCAGGAGATAAAACAGAGGATCTTAACGTTTGGAAAAGATACGCAGGCAGGACTAAACGGCGGCATAATACTGATGCACCTTGGCACGCAGCGCAAAACCGAAAGACCGGCCGAAAGGCTCGGCGAGATCATAGACAACCTTACGGAGCGCGGCTACAAGTTTGTCAAAATATCTTCAATGGTCGTCAAGAAAGACGACAGAAAAGTAAAACTCTTGATTGCCGGCAAAGGCGAACTTGCGATGCGGTAAGGGTTTTACCTGTAAAAAGCTATAAACACAAAAAAACCGTTCTCCTTTACAAAAGGGAACGGTTTTTTTATATAGAATACTCGCTAAATAAAGACAACTCTCTTACTTACCACCCCACACCTCGCCTGCCTGTATGCGCTGCATCTTACCCCTGTGCCAGGCCGTAACCCCAAGAATTGCTCCTGGTATGCCAAAGAGCATGGCAAAGGTGGATATCAGCTGCGGCATCAGGGCAAGGGCCTCGGTGTCGCCTGCAACAACTGATTTATAAGCAAGGTAGCAGAAAAAGATCGTCACTGCTCCGAACGCTACAGCTGATATTACCCCCCAGAGAGGCCGCCAGAAAGCAGACCACCACCACTTCGCGTTCGCCTCGGCCTGCATGGTCTTATTGACCGACTCTATGACCGATTTATTTGCCTGAAGTTCTTCTATGGCAAGCCGTTCGGCCTCAAGCTTAAACGTAGCCTTCTCCGCCTCACTCATGGACGACGGCAGGTAGTGGTCCGTGAGCTTACCGATTACCTTGCCGACTGTGTTTGATATAAGGTCTCCTATAATAGGTGTCATTGAATTAGAACCCTCCCTTTAAACAATAATTCTTCTGTTCTTAAACAAACAGATTCCTTGCCTCTGTCATGTCCAGGTTAGGACACGTTTTTTTATCTGAAAATTCGTAATGACCATAAACGTCCGAAGGCGAAAGACCAAACCTGTGCAAGAGTGACTTCACAAGGCCCGGCAGCACTCCAAAGACCTGCTCCGAGGTAAAATGGCTGTTTCCGACAAGGCATATACCGATACTATCCTTATTAGCTCCCCTGCAATGAGCGCCTGCGACCTCGACCGCACGGCCCTGCTCTATGGTGCCGTCAAAATTAAGGTCGTACTTGCTCCTGCTTTTTCTCCTACCATTTAAGATAACGTAATGATAGCCAATATCGCGCCATCCGTTGTCTTCCACATGCCAGCGGCGTATCTCAGCCGCGTCGCCCCACTCGGACGCGGAACAATGAATGATAATTTTTTTAATTTCTCTCAATGCGTACCTCCTTTAAATAAATGCACAAGCCCGGTTACAACAGCAGAAACTATCGTTGCGAGCCCGGCAGTCTTTATCCTGTGTGCCGTAAGAGCAGACTCTATCGCCTCAAGCTTGTCCCACTGGGCGTCGGTGCTCTCTTTAAGCCCCTCGACCTTGCCCTCGATACGCCCTATTGCGCGCGAAATTTCATGAAAGCCCTGACGTCTTTCCTCTTCTGACATTGTTAATTCCTTGCTCTTATTTTCACTACGTCGGTAAGGCCCGATATCTCCGGCAAACCATAGTCACTATAAGGGTGTTCACCACCTACTGTAATCTGTCGTATCAACTCTTCGTTCGGCTTCTCTCCCTTTTTCCAGCTATCGAGCTTGAGTTTTTCTACATCGAATTCACGCAGGTCAATCAATACAACCTCTAGTCCCTCAGCGGCCAAATTCTTTGGGTTTTTAACTGCCGGGTTATTTTCCCAATAGGACGCAAAAGGATGGGGAGCTGTAATAATTCGCTCGGGCCTGTCCTTACTCAAAGTAACAATTTGACCTTCATCGTCGGTCTCGTCCGGTATCCAGAAGGCCCCGTTGTAAGCCCAGGTCGGGTCTTGTGCTTCGACGGAACCTAAGATCTCCCCGTCCGATATTCTCCTAAGCAGATAGAAGAAATGTCCCCAGGCCGTGTCGCCTATCTTGTACGGAGGGGATGCCTGCACATATCTTTCATCAACAAAAAAGGACTGAGGAGTAGCACCATCAGTGTTATAAAACCCTAAAGTTCCTGCCGTTGTATTTCCGCCACCCCACAAAATAGAACCGTTACCGCCGCCGCTTCCTGTCCACATGCTCCACGTACCACCTGTCAATGCCAGTGTGTTGTTGGATAATGAGGCTACTTCGACACTACCTGACCCCGTAGCAGTCTTAAGCTCTCCCTGACCAACCGCAGACGCGGCAATTTTGGTTTGAGTCACAACTCCTGCCTCAAGCACCACGCTCTTTGAGTTTACCCCGTCGTGGTCGTGGTCTTTTGCCGCGGTGTAACCGTCCCCGAGCCACTCTTCCAGGTGCACTAAGTTGTCCCTGATGGCTGTCAGCAAAGTCTCGTCAAGCGGACTATCCGCATCAACCTGACCGTCTGATATGGTGTTCCATGATTTAGTCGGTACTGTCATTATTGATTCTCCTCTTTTATAAATTTCAGAAAAACACTTGCTACCAGATATAATATTGTATTGCTGCGTTTCGAATAAAGCCGTATACTTTTTGCGCTTCAGTGGCCGAGCCGTAATCCGGATAGCCGCTTGGCGCGATAAAACCGTACTTCCTGTAAAGCCTTGTTTGAATGGCTTCGACCTTAACCTTTGCAGCCGTAAAGTCCGGACGAAGAGAGGTGATTAAAACTCTCTCCCTGCTCCAGGTGTTTCTGTCTCTGTCGCAGGCCTCGTCGGTTGTCAGGTCAATGAGGTCAGTCGGTTTACGAAACGTCGAATTATAAACAACGTTGTTTATGTCTATATCGAAGTTAACAGTTGAAACAGGGTCGCGGTATCGGCTTAAAAGTTTATTGGCAAGGGTTGCCGCAAATGTATCACCGTTAAGTGCGCTGATCGTAATCGTGTCCGTCTGGTTCGACCCCGGCAGGGTTGAAGTGTCTACCACCACACGCACCCACTTTGTTTTATCCGCGTCGTAGAGCGTAAACTTGCCGTCCTTGGAAAGGGTTACGCTCTCGCCTGCCGTACCTCCAGGAGCCGTCCACGTAAGGGCATTCGTAGCCTGGGTAAAATCCAGAGTACCGTCGCCCGTGCTATTTGCCCTTGAGACGTGAAACAGGGTAACACCTGTAATGTTCGAGGGCTGGGTATAAGTCCTGGTCCTTATCCACTTTGAATTAATGGTTTTTGTCCGGGTCTCATCCCACTGAATACTTGATTGAGAGCTTGCGTCCACAGCTATATAGGCCGCTTCGAAATTCTCAGGTTTCCCATTTCCCGACTCATCGTAATCATAATAGATCACCACGCGGTTAAAAAAGTTGTCCTTATACCCTGACTTCTGGGAGAAAGAATCTTTTAAGATATAGTGGTCGCCTGTCCACTCCTCGACCGTCTGCCCTGGTACGGGCGGTGCAAAGACCTTGAAACTTATTTTCTCGCCGTCGTGCACAATAAAAGAGTTGGTCTCTATCTGAAGCTCGTTTAAGTACCTATTGGCGTCCTCCGGCTTTGTAAGCACCCTATCGAAAACAAGCGACGACAACCATGTAGACTGCTCGCTGTCAAACTGCGAGTCGTCCACGTACGAAGCAGGTATGCCAAGCTTGTTCTTCAAGATGTCCTGCATAATATCAACAGGGTTAGTAGCGCGGTAATCAATTTTCTGAGTCTTGGTGGCGTTCTCTTCGGGAATTTTTTTTGTAGCCTTGTAAAGGTCGTCGGTTATTATAAGTGTTAGTTGATCACCCTTTCTCGACCAGTCAAGCACGGTTCCGGTAAAAGTCGCCGCATAGTCCGAATAGTCTAATCCAACAAAACCGTCCTTTCTTGTAACGCGGCGGTTTTTCAGGTATTCGCCTTGTATAAGAGAGGTAAAGTTCTCACGTCCTGTTATAACAAGCGAAAGCTGGCCTCTGGACGAATACCCGCTCTTGGTATTGAGCTTATTCTGAAGCGAAGACACAGACTTGAGTATCGGCAAGACGTCTGAGAAACCACCCGTGGAATAACCCCACTTGACCGTGCCTGAGTCAAGCTCGACCTCAAGGATAATGTTTGGCGAGTTTGCGCCTTTTTTAAGTTCATCTGTAAATGCTGGTGAAAGTGTTATTGACATTTTTTCTCCTGCTCCTGCCCCTGCTAATGGATGATAGAAAGGTAAGTCCCCCCCTCCTACTCTTTCCTTCCTGTTAACGCAATAGTGACGTTCCTGTACAGTCCTGTTGCATTAAATGGGTTATTAAAACTCTCTTTCGGACGCATAAGAAAAACGTCTGACGGATTGTTTGCCGTTTCCCATGCAACAAACATATTTTTCAGTCCGTGCACCTCCCACCAGTTACCGACCTTTGAATAAAGAGTGGAATCGGCGTCATTGAATATAAGAGAGAGCTGTCTCTGAGAGTACTGAGTGTGAATACCGGTTGTATAACCGCCGTAACTCGTACCGACGTTTGCCTTTACCGACTCGGCATACGGGTCGAACGACGCCGAGGCGTAATCAAGCTCGGTTGTCTCACCCCATACACAAAGAGCCATAAAAGGTACAGCCGAAAGTGTGCCGGTTATCTTAAGACGCCAGTAGCGTTTTGCACCCGGATCGGTAAATTCCTTTAAGTAAACCGTGTCGGCGCTCGGAGCCTGGGGCGTGAAAGCGTCGTTAATATCTGCCGCGAAGTTGTCTGTTGAATATTGAAGAGTCACCGTCGCGCCGATTGTATTTAAGTTATGGCCGAGTATTACTAAGTAGTCGGCCTGTTTCGTGTTGCCACTGCCCGCGTCATAAGTAATATACATCGGGGTCGTGGTGTTGGCAGACTTCCACAAATTGGTCTCAAGCCAGTTATGCAGGTAGTCCGCGTCGTAGTCGCCCATAGCCTTAGTCGAAGTGGCCGAAAAGGTGGAACCTGCGCTGCCCAGCATCGTATCCCAAAAAAACTTTACCTTTGCCCATGTTGCCATTTTTTTCACTCCGTTACTTCTGTGTTTTTAGCTGTTTATTTTATCTTTTACGCTACTGCCGGTTTTACAATCAACTCAATATTTCTGTTCTCGGTTGCGTCGTTGATGGCTGGAATTATGTTGTTCTCAGCTATCTCTGACCAATTCTGCTCAGACAACGGATTGAACACCTGAATTGTAATAGACTGAGTCTGTTTTGGTTCTGAACCCTGCTCAAACTTCTGAGGTACCGGTTGGGACTTTTCAGACCCACCCTTGTAAGTTGGGTTGGCAGAGCCGCCGGCAGCTATAGAGCTTTTTGCTGCACCCGGTTTTGTTGAAGCAATCTGTTTTAAACGGGAGGCCGTAGCTGCTACAGCAACAGCAGCGAAGGCCGCACCTACAATAGGACCACCAATACTTGCACCGACAGCGTAAGAGGCAATAACAGCGCGTATACCCTGAATAACGGCCTCAGCCATGGCAAATGCCTTCATCACGTTGAACATGGCCTTGCTCTTGCCTCCGGCCATAACGTGGAGGTTTTGCAAGATATTGGACATTTGACCTGCCGAAGACCCGGCAATGCTAAGCCTTGAGTCCCAGGTCTCACGATCAAGGTCTAAGATGCTGCCTTGATGTTCTTTTTCATCTTTTTTATCTTTAGACCTCTGCTCAGCCTTACCTTCAAACAACCGTTGGCTGGCTCCAGGCTGTGCCTGAGCCGCAGTACCTTGCTGTCCTATACCAAGACCTTTTATACTGTTAGAGGCTAACAGTATCGGTGCTTCAGATTCCAACTCCTCTGCAGGCGGTGTGATACGGTCTAATTCCTGCTTTTTCTTATCTGTCTTTTGTTTCTTCCGTGCTTGCTCTATAACCTTCATTTGCGCAACAAACTTATCTGTTGACTTGGAGAAATCCTTGGTAAGGTCTTTAGCATTACTGAAAAGACCTTCAAACACCTTGCCTGCCTTTCCAATGTCTTTAATCTCATCTGAAAGACCGTTAAACTTATCCGTCCACTTACCAGCCTTATTAAAAGCCGTATCAAGCTTATCCACCGCTGTGCTTGCATCCTTAGCCGCTGTTTCTACGTTGCCAAGCTCCTTAGTGGTCTCACTTACGGCCTTAGTTACAGCCTCGGTTGAGTCCATCTCTACTTTTATTTTAAACTTTACTTCAGGTATGCTCATCTATTCGCCCTCTTATTTAATTAAAACACTACTGACATGGCTCAACTAACTTATCTCCATTCATCGAACGTCCAAGAGATTCCCAACCAATTAATAAATCGTTTTGAAAGTAATAAGATATGTCATTGCATAACCATTTTTCTTTCATACCATCCGAAGTAACAGACTCAGAGACCTTTTTAAGTGGTGTAAAAGACTCCATATCAGGAGGGTTATGCGACAACATTACCTGTTCCTTAGTCATGCCAATCTTGATCCTTCTTTTAATAACCATCCTTTTTAAATTATCAGACCAAGGCTTAGACAGGATTAATTCTTTCCTAATCTTTATTTTTTCCCAATACTCTGTCTCTGTCGCCTTCTGCATCTGTCTAACAGTTGCGGCATATTCCTTCGGAGTGGTACCACGCAGTGCTGTTCTCTCTTCAGTAGTCATGGAATAAGATGCTTTAGGGAAAAAATATTTAAAATTAATATAACCCTG
>CBDUXY010000095.1:0-11197 GCA_965371305.1 uncultured bacterium | reverse complement strand
AGATCAAGGAACTCGTTGAAAAGGGCGCAAAAAACGGCTTTTCCCGGAGCATAAACCGGAGCATTAAAATGACCTGTCCGGGCCAGAGGGAGAGGGTAAAGAAAACCCTGAAACAGATCTGGGCTGGGGGCTGAGGGGGCTGGGGGGGCTAACGGGCTGAGAGTGCAGAGGGGGCTGGGGTGCAGAGTAGACAGACTGGTAGAGTGAGGCAGGAAATAACAGGATAAAAAGAAGCAATTGACCTATTTAAAAATTAAAGAAATCTGAAAAATTATCCGGCTGGCGGGTCTAAACACCGCCCGCCTTTTTTTTATTAAACTTACATGTTTTTCCAGGCAAATTTTTACCTCCATGATATGAAAAAGGCAGAAATAAAATGAAACGAAGTATAAGTCTTCTACCGATCATATTTATCACAGCACTTATTTTTATTGTCACTGCATGCGACACTGCAAACGCGCCTGACCCAGGCAGTCAACCGCAGTTAAAGGAAACGCCGACACCAGCTCCACAGGAAAAAATCCGCACCTTGAACACACCTGCCCCAGGCAGTCAACCGCAGTTAAAGGAAAAATCCGCGCCCGCTCCACAGAAACAAGCCCGCACCTTGCAGGAGTTTTTAAACCAAGGCGCGCAACCAACGAAGAACCAAAAAAAACCGCCCTTTACCTTTAAACTAAGCACATTTAACGGAGAAACACTGGACATTGCAAAAATGAAGGGCAGCCCTGTAGTGATAAACTTCTGGGGCTCATGGTGTACTCCATGCAGGCTTGAAGCCAACGACTTTGAAGACGCCTACCAGGATTACAAGGCTCAAGGCGTAAAGTTCATTGGCGTTGCCGTGCAGGATACCAAGAAAAACGCCAAGGCCTTCATAAAACAATACGGCATAAGTTATCCAAACGGCCTGGACAAAAACGACGAGATAGGCATCGCGCAAAGCGTCTTTGTAGTCCCCATGACCATCATACTTGACAGAGAGGGAGAGGTCGTTTTAAGACACCCCGGGGTTATCTCACGCAAAGCCCTTAACAGGGCAATCGAAGACATACTAAATAAGAAATAACCCTGAACGTTATTGCCACTTTTTAACCCTGCTCAATGCTTTTTAAAAAAAACCTTTTTCCACCCGGACCGCAACAAACTACCGTAACGCAAGCCGCGCGGGGCACAGTGCAGAACAGATCAATTCTGCAAATTAAAAAAATCACCCCCCCCCATACAGGCGCCAGGCGTGACTAAAATATGTTATAATTAGCATGTAATCTGCCTTTTTTTTATTTACTTATAAAATCCAGTCCAATCACAAGGCGTCTTCAATGAACCGGTTTGTCCGTTCCTTTCTTTTGCTTTCTGTTGTTATGTGCACCTTTTGCGTGCTTTCAACCTCCTATGTGATTGGTGGCAATACAGGTAAAGTAAAAGGGTTCCGGGTTTTTACGGTAAGTTATATCAGCATTGAAGAAGCGCAGGGCATGGTCAGCACACTCTTGTCTCCGCAAGGTAGAGTAAGTGCCAACAAACGCACCGGCACCCTTTTAGTCAAAGACAATCCTGAGAACTTGAGACAGATTGAACAACTCCTGGCCGAAATAGACACCCGTCCCGTGCGTGTGCGCGTTACCATTAGCTTTCTTGACGAAAGCGATTTATCAGAAACAGGGCTTAAGATTAAGTGGCGCTACACCGATTCACACTGGTCGGTAGGTAATATTTATAAGAGTAGAAAACATCCGGGCAAAGAAGGATTAAGGGCAAGAGGCAGCATAAATCAAATTGAGTCAAAAACAGTAAAACGGTCAAAGGCGTTTTTGGTCGTGATGAGCGGGAGAAAAGGCGCCATATCGGTGGGCAAATCATTTCCCTACAGGGACTGGTTCTATTCCTACTCCCGGCACCACGGTTACTACCAGAGCGTACTCAGATTCAAACAGGTAAAAACCGGGTTTTCCGTAGAGCCTATTGTAAGGGGCGACAACGTAAACCTTACCATAACGCCTGAACTGTCATACGTCACCAATGAAAATAACGGCAACATCAAATTTACCCGCCTTTCCACCACGGTGGACTTAAAAGACGGAGAAGAAATCGTGCTTGGGTCAAGCAAGGGAGATACCGCCTCGGTAATAACGCGTTTTCTCGGTGGGATTCAAAAAACAGGCAAAAAAACAAATTCACTCATAACGCTTCGAGTAGACCTTGAGTAAACTACCATGCAGCAAGCAGCGGGGTAACAAACGAAAATTGATGGGAAAAACCACGCGCAGCCACCTGGCTAATCATCATCAATGTCGCTTTCAACGACAACAACACCATTTATAACTTCATGCAGGACTTTGCTCAACTCAAGGGCCTTATAAGGCTTGGCCACGGCCTCCTTAAAACCGTACTTCGCGTAATTGGCCAACACAGGGTCGTTTGAATAACCACTGGTGACGATAGCCCGAACAGCAGGATCTATGCCTATAAGCTTCTCTACGGCCTCCTTACCGCCCATGCCACCCTTGATGGTAAGGTCTGCCAACACGGCTGAAAACGGCTCTCCCGCCTTCATGGCAGCGCGATACTCTTCAACCGCCTGCTCCCCGTCTTTCACAACAAAAGGCTCATACCCGCTTGACTTAAGCAGCTCACTTACAAAGTCCCCGACCATATCTTCATCTTCAAGCACAAGTACGCGGCCTGTGCCCGTATAAAGCTCCTTACCCGGGTCATCTGTCTCGTCAATTTGTTTTTCCGTAGCAGGAAGATACACGTAAAAAGTCGAACCGACCCCTAACTTTGATTCGGCGGTAATTAATCCTTCGTGTTTTTTTATGATCGAATAGGCCGTGGCAAGACCAAGCCCACTGCCGGTCTCTTTTGTAGTAAAGTAGGGATCGAATATTTTTCGAAGCACTTCTTCGTCCATGCCGGGCCCTTCATCTTTTACCGTAGTCCTGACATATTTACCAGGCTTAAGCCCTGAGGGAAGTCCAGTTGCCGCCGACCCCTCACCAAACTCTACGTTCTCACACTCTACCACCACAATACCGCCATCCGGCATCGCCTGCTTTGCATTTATTATGAGATTATTTATAACCTGACTTACCTGCCCCTCGTCGGCTTTGACTGCCGTCAGACCGTCCGGTATCACTGCGTTTCCAAGGATACTTGAACCCCTTAAAACTATCTCCACCGACTCCCTGACCACTTCCCCTATATTGACCGTCTTTTTAATTGGTGCCCCGCCCCTTGCAAAGGTAAGTAACTGGTTTGTCAGCTCTCCTGCCCTGAGGCATGTCTTCTCCGACTTTTCAAGCATCTCGCGAAGCCTTTTATGTTCCGGCGGCATAGAGAGTTTTACAAGACCGATGTTGCCGATGATAGAAGCAAGCAGATTATTAAAATCATGTGCAATACCTGCGGCAAGCAGGGCAACGGACTTAAGTTTCTGAGTCTTTAAAATCTCTTCCTGCGTCCTTTGCCGCTCTGTTACGTCAAGGAACGTCACGACTGCGCCGACTACCTTCTCCTTCATGCTTATTGGATATGCCCATAACTCGGCTGGAAACGAAGTGCCGTCTTTTCTCCACAGCAACATGTCTTCCTCGTGTATACCCTCATTATTATCAATAGTAGACTGAACAGCACAATGCTCTGTTGGAGAGTGCGAACCGTCAGCTTGGGTGTGGTGGACAAGCGCATGCATGTCTTTGCCGAACAGTTCGTTAACAGAGCCGTAGCCAAGCATCTTAAGACATGCCGGATTGGCAAAAGTACAATTTCCATCAAGGTCAAGCCCGTATATGGCCTCTGCCGTGGAGTCAAGTAAAAGCCTCACGCGCTCCTCGCTCTCCTCCCGGGCCTGCTCAGACCTTATACGTTCTATCTCTACCGATACCCTTGACGCGACTATCTCAAACACCTCTCTGCCCTTTGGCGGAAGCGTCATTTTCTCGCTTGATATGGCGCAAAGCACCCCTATTGTTTTACCTTCCCTGTCGAACAAAGGAAGTCCCATATAACTCTGAGCATTCATATTGACAAGGTACTTATCCTCGGGAAATGAGCCTGCAACATTTTCAGGATAGAAACAAAAACCCTTGCTTGTAACTTCCGAGCACGGAGTGCCGGAAAGATCGTATGAAAAATGCTCAACCATCTCTCCGTTCATTATCATGGAGATTGCATTAATATTATTATTTTCTACCGCCTCTCCAATCACCACACAGTCGGCTCCAAGCCACTGGGCAAGGGCCCTTACGGTAGAATCGAAAAACTCCTGTCCGACACCACCGACCGTGCTCTCGACAAGTGCACTCATGGCGTCTTCACCGCGCTTACGCTCGGTTATATCTATTACAAAACCTTCAAGGGCCTGAAGTTCGCCTTCATCGGAAAACACCCCGATACCTTGCTCCCATACCCATTTTTCATCACCGTCCCTGGTAGTGATTCGATATAACAATTGGAATGGCTCTTTTTTCTCAAGTGCAGCCTGTACATCATCCCATACCTGTTGCCCGTCATCCTCGTGGATCAACTCAGAAAAAGAGATCTTGCTATTATTAACAAGCTCTTCTTGCTGATAACCTGTAAGATCAAAACACCCCTCGCTTATAAACTCCATGGTCCAGTTTTTATCATTACGGCACCTGTAAGCCATACCCGGCAGGTTGCTCATAAGGGTAGAGAGCGACCTCTGGCTCTCCTTGAGTTCTTGCACGGTTCTGGCCCGTTGATCCATCTCTCTGTAAAGATCCGCCGTTCGCTCATGCACCAGTTCTTCGAGGTGTTCTCTGTATACCGCAAGCTCCCCGGCTGCCTTCCTGCGCTCTGTGGTATCCCTTGCGACTGCAACAATATAGTCGCTTTCATCCTGGTGAACGTACTTAACATTCACCTCTACCGGAAACACAGTACCGTCCTTTCGATTGTGATCGCTCTCTACCGTCAGAGAACCTTTTTCGCGTAACTCCTCTACGTGTTTATCCCAACTGGAATCGTCAGACAACCCGCCCCTGACATCCGCAACATTCATGCCAAGGAGCTCCTCACGCGTATAAAGCAGGCTTTCGCAGACCCTGTCGTTAACGTCTATAAAATCTCCTGTCTGCGGATTAATGACAAAAATAGAGTCACTTGATTGATTTATAAGATTACGGAAAAGCCGACGGTCTTTTTCAGCCTGCTTCCTTTCGGTTATGTCTTCCTTAACCGCGATGTAGTGCGTAATCCTGTCGCTGTGGTCCTTTACCGGCGAGATGTAAGCGTCTTCCCAATAAAGTTCCCCGTTCTTTTTCTTATTAAGGAATTCCCCATGCCACACATTACCCGAACTAATGGTTTGCCACATTTCTTTGTATTGCTCTTGAGTGATATGACCGGTATTAAGCAATTTTGGATTTTGTCCTACTACATCCTCAAACGTATAACCCGTTAGTTTTGTGAACCATGGATTTACGTATTCTATGTTGCCCCGAACATCGGTAATGACGATGTTCGCAGGACTTTGCTCCACGGCCACCAGGAACTTACGCACCTCCTCGTTAGCCCTTGCGCGCGCTTCTTCAACACCTATGGCGGAGGCGATAATACTTATGAAACTTTTATCCTCTTCGGTAGGCACGAAGTCACTTTGAAAGACCGCGCATATTGAGCCGACATACTCATTACCGCACCTTACCGTGTGCCCCATATATGTCTTCAGGCCATAGTTTTTTACGCTTATGTCGCTTTCAAAATAAGACGTATCAGGGAGGTTCCTTATCAAAACAACTTCGTCCTTACCGTCTTTTATTACGTCATGGCAGATATGGCCCTCTGCGCTGTCAATCGGATTAAAACCAGGCGGGGTTTGCCACAGACCGATTGAGCAGAGTTGGTCACCCTCAAGCCTGTTATACAGGGCGCACGTAGCGTCCATCAAACCTCCGCAAAGCCCGGTAAGACACTGGATGTTGGCCTCCGGGTCAGGACCGAACTCAAGAAAGGTCTTATTAAGCAGGGCAATTCGCTCTTCCACCCGTTTTCTTTCGGTAATGTCACAGTCCATACCCCGATAACCTTTAAAATCGCCATTGTTATCGAAGATAGGAACCCCGCTCGTTTCAAGCACGACCAGGTTGCCATTCTTATGAAGATTGGTACTTTCAAGACAGTTAAAAGGCTCTCTTTTTTCTACAATCGGTTTGAACACGGCGGCCACCCGCTTTGCCTCTTCCCCGGACATAAAGTCAAAAGGTACCTTTCCAAAAACTTCTTCCACCTCGTAGCCCAGAAAATCCTTGATCTTCGGACTAACGTAAGTATAGACGCCGTTTTCATCGACCTCCCAGACCCAGTCACTTGTTGTCTCTACAAGGTTTCTATATCTCTCTACGCTATCATTTAAGGCCTCCTGTGCCCACTTTCTATCAGTTATATCGCTATGAACCGCAACCCATATCTCTCCGTATTCCGGGTGGTCAAAGGTAGATGTGTTTACATAACACCAAAATGATGTACCATCCTTTTTTCTGTTAAATATCTCGCCGCTCCAAACGCCGCGCTTCCTTAACTCGGATGCAATCTCGATTGCCGTCTCATCCGGACTCTTGTCGCATGGTGCGTTTACTATTGAGACGTGATTACCGGCAAGCTCGCCCGTGGCGTAACCGAACATCTCTTCAAATTTGGGGTTGGCATAAACTATCACCGCGTCGCTTGTACGCACCAGGCATACGCCTTCGGCCATGTTTGTCGTTATTTCACCAAGGAGCTTAAGCTTATCCTCGGCCTGCTTTCGCTCGGTTACGTCCTCGGCAAGAGAGGCAATGCCTATTACCTCTCCTGCTTCATTAACAAGCGGCGTATTGTACCACTGGCAAAATATCGCGTTGCCGTCTTTCGTAACGTTCTCGTTTGAGCTACGCCCGCCACCCTTGTTGGAAAGCAGATCCTCCCATATTTTACCCGCATGCTCCCTTGCGCTTTCAGGCACTATAAGCTCTATTGCGTGTCGCCCAATGGCCTCAGCCCGCGTATAACCGAATATCCTCTCGGCCGCAGGGTTCCACTCCACAACCTCAAAATCGGTATTCCACTCAATCACCGCAAGAGGGGTCTGCTCAACGAAAAGCGCCGTCATCTGTTGAGCTTTTCTGCGCTCTTCCCTGGTCCACTTTTTGTCGTTTTTCTCAGTCATAATATAATCTCATTGCGGCCGGGATATTCGTCCGGGTTTTAAGGCAGGCTCAAGACACGTTCCAGCGCCGGGTACTTGCTCGCTCCAGTGCCTATGATGTTGTTACCGTTAGCGCCTTGGGCACTAACGTAATACAAAATTGAAAAATTAAAAAAACAAGGAAAATTTGCAGAGACATTAACCGGAATGGGGCGTCTCAAACCTTAATATCTCTTTGTGAAACGCATAAATTACTTTTTATATTTTATCATATTCCTATAAGCAAAACCATACAATACCCCGCTGCCCAGGCGCCCCCAAGTGCCACAAACACAAAAAAACCCCTGCCCGTCCATTTTAAAAGGACGGGGCAGGGGCTCTGTACGCGCGTACCGGCAGGGGTAGGGGGGTGGGGGGTGGAAAACGAAATACCGCTTTTTCAGTTAGCCATGACCTACCTGTCTCCCATGGTATCGGCGCTATCGGCAAGACCGATAAGGTTTATAAACTCACTCCTGTAACCGAAGCGGTCTTCACCTCTTGACGCAGCCGCAAGCTCCCTGACGTCGTCGTAAGTAAAGTCTTTTGTATAACGGCTGCCCTTAAGCTTTTGACCAAAAGCAGCGACAGAAGCGGCAAAACGAATATCCACGCCTGCCTGCTCAACACTCGCGTGCGCGTCCCTATCCGTTATAGCCCTGGTTATAAGCTTGCTCCTGGTTTCTTTCGGCAGCTTATAGCGGATTTTCAGGAACGCGTATTCTCCGCCCATATCCGAATCCGACTCTATAGCCCTCTTAACCTTGCCTTCTTTGCCGTAACGAAGCGGGTCAACAAGGGCGGATGCGGCCCCGACCTCGGTTATCTCGTATATGGCGGTTACACTGTGTCCGGCCCCGACGTCTCCGGCGTCAACCTTATCGTTATTAAAGTCCTCACGGTTAAGCATGCGGCTTTCATACCCTATAAGACGATACTCGGCAACACGCTTCGGATTGAACTCGACTTGAATCTTTACGTCCTTTGCTATTGGGAAGAGTGTCGCGCCGGCCTCGGTGACAAGTACCTTTCTTGCTTCACTAAGAGTATCTATGTAAGCTGCATTTCCGTTACCGTTTTGAGCAAGTTTTTGCATAAGAGCGTCATTATAATTGCCCTGCCCAAACCCGAGCACGGTAAGAAATATTCCTGTATCTCTTTTACGCTCCACGAAACTCTTGAGTTCGTCTTTGTTGCTTATGCCGACGTTAAAGTCTCCGTCGGTAGCAAGGATGACCCTGTTTACAGCGTCTTTATCGAAGTTAGCCTCGGCAAGTGAATATGCAAGCTTTATACCCGCGCCTCCGGCCGTAGAACCACCGGCGTTAAGCCTGCTAAGAGCAGAGAGTATAAGGCCTTTATCTTTTACTTTTGTCGGAGGGAGTACCGTACCTGCTGCACCGGCGTATACAACTATGGCGACCGTGTCGTCCTGATTAAGCTCCTTTACCATCATCTTCATGGAGTTTTTAAGGAGCGGCAATTTATCCCGGCTCGACATCGACCCTGACACGTCAAGCAGGAATACGAGGTTTGCCCTTGGCCTTTTTTTCTTGTCAAGCTCGTGGCCTTTTATGCCTATGTGAATAAGCTTATTTGCCTTGTTCCACGGCGAAGGGTAGACGGCAATGGTTGGCTTAAATGGTTTTTTCAGGCTCTTCGGGGCCGTATAATCATAATCAAAATAGTTGATCAACTCCTCGATACGCACCGAGTCGCGCTGGGGCAGGTAGCCGTTATTGAGCGCCCTTCTCATAAACGAATATGAAGTCGTATCAACGTCAAGCGAAAAAGTGGACACAGGCTCGTTTGCAGTCAGTTTGACCTGATTTTGCTCAAGACGCTCGAACTGGTCACGGCCCGCGTATTCGGTCTGCTGACGACGAACCACGTCGCTGACAACCTTGCTGTGAATAACAACGGGAGGGGAAGAAGCAATATAACCTGCTACTTGCTCTTTTTCACTTACCGCGCCAACTTTGGACAAAGCCATGCGCCTGTTTTTATCGTCACTTTTTGCCTTTTCTGACTTTATGACAATATCAAGGTCAAGCGGCGCCGTCTCGCTGGTGTTTGACGGATCAAGTGAACCCTTGGGAGCTATCTGGTCATTTCTGACGAGATCCCCCCAGTCAACATTGCCGAACTTGTCTCTTGGAAGCCCTTCACTTTCAAGTGCTGCCGGACGCCAGGCTTTACCTTCCTGATATGCTACGCTCGGCGGCCTTCTTGAGTCGCTTGTTCCTGCAAGCTTACCTGACGTATCTAAATATATTGAGCTTCTCGGGTCTGTCGGGTCTACTATTTTCTTGGCTTTTTTCTTACCGACCGCGTCTTTATCCCTGTATTCGCCTCCGACAATTCCCCTGACATTTGACTCCTCAAGTCTGTCTGTAAAAGCAAGCTTCATTGGTTCAGCCGGAGCTACGGCCTCGTTCGACCTGACCGTGTTCGATTGAATATTATACTTATACGCGTCGTCGGACCTGGTCCGTATCCTGCTGTCACCTTCCCTCATCGGCTGATTTAATGCAACACGCATGCCTTTATTCTGGTCAGCAGCAACAGATCCTGCGCCTACCATCGCCCCTGCGTCGCCGCCGTAACCTGCCTGCCGTTTTGTGTCCGGTTTGGCTGCGGCGTACCTTCTATCGCCTATTTCCTCGTCTACCGGTTCTTGCGGCTGACCCGCCACCTGAGTTTTTGGACTATCGGTGAGATACGCAGAAGCGGCTGTATATGAATTTTTTATGTCAGTATTAAGTGTTGAAACGTAAGCCCTCTCCTTATACTGTGGATACAGCCCTACAGCCAGAAAAACAGCTACTACTGCAATGCCTATTGTCGCGTAAATTCGTCTTCTCATAACAAAACCTCCAGGTAGAAAGAATTTTTTATCTCTCTTTTTACCTGTTAGACGACGACCGTCAGCAATTCCTTTGCTTTCTTCTTTTATTTCTTCTTTAACACTCGCTTCGCTCTCTTCACGAGCCTGCGCGAACTCATCCATTGCAGCCTGTATTGCCTGGCTTTTCCTGGCCTCATCAGGGGGAGGCACGTCAATGCCCCTGAGTTTTTCTTCGAGTTTTTTATTCAGCTCTTTTTTATCCATCTTTTTATCCATCTTCTTTATCCGTTTTTTCTGGCATTTTTTCTGGTATCTACTAACGTTTTTTTAATTGTACTTTCCAGACTTTGCCTGTCTATTCCCGGCCTTTTCCCTGGCTATTCAATGAGTATATCTTTTAATTTTCTTTTTGCCTTAAACACCCGCCACGAAACCGTTGTCTCTGCGCACCCAAGCACCTCTGCCGCCTCTTTATGGCTAAGCCCTTCGCCAAGTACGAGTATTACCGCTTCCTTGAGTTTGGGCGAAATGCTGTCCAGTGCCTTGTAGAGTTCTTCCGGGCTTACGGGATTATCCGCCGTCCCTGCCCCAGCTTGCGCAACTGCCCTGTCCCGTACAAAAGCCGCCTCGTTTGCGATCTTTCTTGCGTTGCTTTTTATATAGTCCTTTGTGGTATTAACGGTTATCCTGTATAACCACGTTATAAAGGCGCTGCTGCTTTTATAACCGGATATTGTGCGCGCAAGCGTGACAAACACCTCCTGAGTAATATCCTCGGCGTTTTCCTTTATCCCGCACCACTTGTAGGCAACCCGGTAGACGAGCATGTAGTGACGACTGACCAGGCTCTCAAAAGCCACCCCGTCGCCGCCACCCGCACGGTCTATTAACTGTGAATCCAGTTCCGCATCCAACTGCGTATCGCTAAGTCCCTGCATATTCATTTTTTCTCTGCTTCCGTGCGCTTCCTCTTTATTACAGTGTCCACGCATGAAAAATCCACCCCTGCTGCGTTATTGCTTTTTCCTCTTCTTCCGTATATTAGACGACTGCCAAGAGCAAATCCTTTGCTTTTTTTTAAAAAATTTTCAGTTTTTTTTAAATTAAAAAAAACCGTGTTGTATTATGGACAATTTTAAAACAAAAATGACCAAAAAACG
>CBDUXY010000094.1:0-11316 GCA_965371305.1 uncultured bacterium | reverse complement strand
ACTTCGGTTAGATGTACCTCGAGATACACTGAAAAGTATTGGAAACATGATTTTTTTGATGCTACGGTGCGTCCCCGCGCCGAAACCACTCACCCTCCCCTCGTATCCCCTCCCATCAAGGGAGGGGAAGTTTAATTCTGAATTCCAGCTTTCGCTGGAATAACAAAAAAGCTTTAAGACTTCTTTTGTCTTGAATAGAAATAATTTTTACGATATAGTTCGCTCTATGGAAACAAAAAACCATAAGAAACTTCCAGCACAGATAAGACAACTCAGAGATAAGGCAGCCGGGGTACGCCAGGATATTATAGACAAATACCGCGCGCTCTCAAACTCTGCCGCATCCAAAAAAACGCCCGCGTATCTCAAGGAAAAAGACATAGTAGCCTCGCACATCTTAAGGAGCGAGCTTGAGCTTGAGGAAAACCATGCCGACTACGACTACTCATACACGAGTAGAGCTATAAAAAAATTGCCGCTTTCAGGCGTTTCGGGCTCTCTCTCGGAAGTATGCGTCGGCGTTATGTCGAAGACCCTCAGCGCCAGAGGCAGCCTTAACGTTGCGGCAGGGTTTTTCTCCACTTCGGTTGCCTGCATCGACGACTACTTAGATAAGGAAGGCAGCTTTCACAGGCTTGGAGAAAAGGCCCTTTTCAACCTCTCGCATGCCTACCGCGACTTAATGGACATAGCCCTTGCCGAAGAAATAGCAAAAGGGAACATAACCAGAGCCGAACTGCACCAGATAAAACAAAGGCTTTTTACAGTCATCAAAACACTCGTCAGCAGCGAGACCACAAGTGACGCCGACAATTACCTTTACAGAAAATCTTGCGGAGATAAAGTTATTGGCATACTCTTCCCTGTCTCCGGGGCGTCGGACGAGATAAAAAAAACCGCAGCCGAGATAGGACGTCTTACCGGCGAGGCCGGGCAACTCATAGACGACCTGACGGATTATCAAGACGACTTGAAAAATAACAAAAAAAACCATATCACCATGAGCGGCTCTCGGATAAAACAAACTATAGAACTTACAAAAAACAAGTTAAAAGAGGCACGCAGCCTTACCCTTCAAATGAATCTGCCTGACAGTGATGAAGAGCAAAAAGAGTCCGTCTTGTGGATACTTGACGCGTTATCAGACGTTACCTGTATAATCAACTCGCAACACAAACTAAAAAAACCTCTCACCCCTGCCCTACTCGACCTCTCACGACCTCTTGCCGCGTTGTTTGCCAGACAACCTAACGGACTCTCAAAGGTCCCGTTAAGCCAGCTTCAGGTCTGGTTCTAATCTTTTTTAGATCTCCTGCTATATATCCGCAATCGGCTCCTTTACCACGGCACAAACATCTATATCGCAAGTTATCAAGCCCTGCTTTTTTTTAAAAAATCTCCTGCTCTATATCCGCAACCGGCTCCTTTACCACGGCACAAACATAGACAGCGCTATATATCAATTCCCCAACCATGAGTTTCAACAATAACCCAGCCCCTGGCTGAAGGTCTCATAAACTTGCCTGAGTAAGTTGGCTGCACAATGAATAGCAACTACGCACAATGTACTTGCGTATTAACCCAGCCCCTGGCTGAAGGTCTCATAAACTTTCCTGAGTCAATTGTCTGCACAATGAATAGCAACTACGCACAATGTACTTGCGTATCAGACCAGCCCCTGGCTGAAGCTGGGTTGTCATCACGAGGCGCCTGGTCAGGCAGGCACATTTCAAGGTTGCCCTTCGTCAGACACAGGACAGTCCATACCAGCGAAACTGAGGAATCATGTTGACATAAGCTTTTATTATTTGTTATTCTTAAAGTTGGGGCAAGGGGTGTTCAGGGACCAGGGTGAAGACTAAATAGAACAGCGGCTATGGGGAGCCCCTGCTTATTCATACAACCACAAGTATGGACTATTAGTCTGGCGCCTTTTTGCCGGGCTTTTTTTATTTCCTGCCCCCCCTTCGCATGGCGGATTTAATTTAAAAAAAACTTACTCCGTGTCATCGATATATCGGATATAGGGAGCAAAATGCCGAATACAGATAATAACGAACTGTCTTCAAGCAAGTACAACGCAACAACCGCCACTACAGATCGCTACGGGCGCACCATGCGTTACCTCCGCGTATCCGTCACCGACCGCTGCAACCACAAATGCAACTACTGCACCACCGGGGACGACATACATAAAGAACGCACCGACATACTCAGTTTTGATGAGATAACACACGTGATAAGAGTGCTTGCAAAGCACGGCATAAACAAGATTCGCCTTACAGGAGGCGAGCCGCTTGTAAGAAAAGGCATAACCGAACTGGTTAAAATGATCTCAAGTGTAGGCGGCATAGAAGACCTGACCATGACCACCAACGCATCTCTTCTTGCAAGGCACGCAAGGGAGCTTAAGCAAGCCGGACTAAACCGCATAAACATCAGCCTTGACACGCTTGATCCCGAAAAATTCAAAGAGATAACGGGCGGAGCCGAGCTCACCCCTGTTCTTGAAGGAATCGAGGCGGCGATTAAAGAGGACTTGACACCCATAAAAATCAACGCAGTCATCATGCGCGGGGTAAACGACGACGAGCTTGCAACACTCATAGACTTTGCCTCTGAGCGCGACATTACAATGCGCTTTATCGAGTGTATGCCGATGAGCGGCGGACTTATTTGGAAAGACACGTACCTATCAATAGAAGACGTGTTAAAACGGGGCGACATAAAAGAGCGCGTCGATACGACGGCAGCGCCGGAAACACACAAAACCGCAGCCTACACGCTTCCTCTCTCAAGCGGTAAAGGCAAGGTCGGTTTTGTCTCACCCATGTCCAACCGCTTTTGCTACGACTGCAACAGGCTCAGGCTTACCTCGGACGGCAAGATTCGCGCTTGCCTGCCGACCGACTCAGACGTTGACATAAAGGCAGCTTTAAGGAGCGGCAAAAACCCTGTTGAGATAGACAAAGAAATCATTGCTCTCGTAAAAAAAGCCGTACTTTTAAAACCCGAGACAGGCGAATATACGTATAACGACGACGAACGGGACCGTTCCATGATCCACATAGGAGGATAAGTGAAACTTTCAGGACGCAATCAACTGCCGGGCGAGATAATAGAGATTAAAAAAGGCCACGTCGTTTCAGAGGTCGTCTTGCAGGTCGGGGAGAACCAGATAGCAGGAGTTATCACTACGACCAGTGTCGAGAACATGGAGCTTAAAATCGGCGACATGGTAACGGCTCTTATAAAAGCAACCGAGGTGTCATTTATCCGATGAGCCAGCAACTGACTAACAGGTCGCCCCTGAAACGTTTTTTTATTTTTCTGCTACCGCTGTTTGCGGTCTTTTCCCTTTGCGTGCCGGCAGGATTAAATGCTGCGCCAAAAAAGCGCCCTCCCCTTCTCACCGTCGCCGTTGCAAGCAACGCGCTGCGTCCTGTAAAGGAGATCGTAAGACTGTTTGAGAAAAAACATTCCGTCCCGGTCCGGCTTGCCTCCGGCTCTACCGGAAAACTATACACCCAGATTATTCAGGGCGCTCCTTTCGATGTGTTCCTTGCTGCTGACAGTGAACGTCCAGAACTGCTTGAGAAAAAAGGCTCTATAATAAAAGAAGGCAGCCGCTTTACCTACGCAACAGGCGCGCTTGCCGTATGGGGCAGAAAAGGGAAACTTCCCGGTTCTTTTGACCTTACCTACCTTGCCGACCCGTCTATTAAACGCATAGCCATTGCCAATCCAAAAACAGCGCCTTACGGAGCGGCAACTATTGAAGCGCTCAAGGCAACCGGCATTTTAGAGAAAATTGAGAAAAAATTCATCTACGGCGAAAACGTCTCCCAGACCTTTAACTTCGCAAAAACAGGGAACACGGACGTCGCGATCGTATCGGTCTCCACGGTTTATAAACAATCCGGAAAAAGTTTCAAAATAGACACAAAACTTCATTCGCCTGTAATGCAGCAGGCGGTTATTTTAAAAGCCGCCCCAAAAGAGGCCGCTCTGTTTGCAGATTTTTTAAAATCCGGGGAAGCTATAAAGGTATTTAAAAAGTACGGGTACGTAACGAACTGAGCAGATTGCGGTTTTACCAATACCAGTTTCACCAATACAACGATTGTCTACGCATAAAAACGGCCTCATACCGACCTTGACCACGAACTGTATATATTATAAAATAATTAGTCTAAAAACAAACAGATAGGCTTAATTTCGTTTATTTAATATGATTATTCCAGGTATTTAAAAAAATGTCTTTTTGGGAACCTTTATTAATATCGTTTCAGCTTGCCCTTGCAACCACCGTGTGCCTGATTTTTCTGGCAACGCCTCTTGCTTACCTGCTTGCTTTTGGCCGGTTCAAGGGTAAAACGCTTTTCGAGGCCCTGGTCGCCTTGCCAATCGTCCTGCCTCCGACGGTTCTCGGTTTTTTCATGTTAATCGCCCTTGGCAACTTAACGCCTTTTGGCAGGGCATTTGAGAGCCTATTCGGACACACCCTTGCCTTTACGTTCGAAGGGCTTGTTATCGCCTCTATTTTATACAGCCTGCCCTTTGCCGTACAACCCATTCAAAACGCCTTTGAAGGGGTTGACAGAAACCTGATAGACTCGGCAAGGACTCTTGGGTGCACAAAGTGGCAGACCTTCTGGAAAGTCCTCTTACCCGCATCAAGAAGAGGGCTTGTCACGGGCGCGATGCTCGCCTTTGCACACACGGTCGGAGAGTTCGGCGTAGTACTTATGGTCGGCGGCAGCATACCGGGCGAAACAAAAGTCGCAAGCATTGCGCTTTACGAACACGTGGAGGTGCTCGAATACAAAGAGGCAGCCCTTATGTCGGTCGTATTACTTGTGTTCTCATTTGCGGTACTTTCCATCGTTTATTACTTTAACCGCAGGGCCGGGAGGCTTGCCGTCTAATGATAATCATAGACGTAGAGAAAAAACTGAACGACTTTACGCTTGACGCAAGTCTCAAGTTCGGGCGTGAGCTTGCCATCCTGACCGGCCCGAACGGGTCCGGCAAATCCACCTTGCTCAGAACCATTGCAGGGCTTGAGAGGCCGGATGAAGGGCAAGTCTCGGTCATGGGACACGTCCTTTTTAACAAGGACGAAGACGTAAACGTAGCGCCTGAAAAAAGACAACTCGGTTACGTCTTCCAGGACGGCGCGCTTTTTCCCTGGCTCACGGTTGAGAAAAACATCCTTTTCTCTATTCCAAAAAGCTCCAGGAAAAACGAAACAAAATGGCTTGAACAACTCTACTTCGAGCTTAACATAGAGCACCTGCTGACGCGCTACCCGGTACGTTTGTCCGGCGGCGAGGCGCAAAGAGTGGCCCTTGCCCGCGCCCTTGCAACGCGCCCGAAGATGTTGCTGCTCGACGAACCTTTTGCAGCGGCAGATACGGCAATCAGGCCGCGCCTGCGCCGATTTCTCAAGGAACTGCAACAGGAGTGGGAAATCCCCATACTCATGGTAACGCACGACAACGCCGAGGCCTACGTGCTTGGCGACAGGATATTCGAACTCAGAGAAGGCCGGGTCACCATCCGTAACGAACGCGGCAAGGTCATACAGATGCCCCTTGTCTCTTATTAACCTTTTAGATCTGACACATTTTCACAATAAACTTTCTTCGGTAACAATTGGTATTAATTAATAATAAGAAGGTAAAAATCATGACTGAACTTACGCATTTCGACGAACACGGACGCGCCAAGATGGTTGACGTTACGGACAAGGCTGAGACAGACCGGGTGGCGGTTGCCAGAGGGTCAATTTTTATGGAGTGCGAAACGCTTGAGCGTATTCGCTCGGGCGGCATAAAAAAGGGCGACGTGCTTGCCGTAGCCGACGTTGCAGCCGTAATGGGAGCTAAAAGAACGCCCGACCTTATCCCCATGTGCCACCCGATTGCCCTGACAGGAGTCGAAGTGGAGTTCAAGGAACTCGACAAACCCTGCAAAGATAACAAAAAAGACGGACGCGCCCGTATAGACGTAAGCGTAACTGTCAGGTGTAACGGACAAACCGGGGTCGAGATGGAGGGCCTCACGGCCGTCAGCACGGCTCTGCTGACAATCTACGACATGTGCAAGGCCATAGACCGTGGCATGACCATCACAGGCATTGAATTAGTGGAAAAGAAAGGCGGCAAGAGCGGACACTGGACAAGAGACAAAAAGACCGTCACAGGGGAGATGAAATAGTAGCTATGGTGAAAGTACTTTTTTTCGGAATGCTGGCGAGCCGCTTGAAAACAAGACAAGCGGAGATAGAACTTACTAAACCTGACTCTACCACACTGTCAGACGTGCTTGAGTTAGTAAAAGAGCGCTACGCAGAAATCCCTGACGCGCCCTTTATGTTTGCTGTGAACGAAGAACAGGCAGAACTTTCTACGGTTGTAAAGGACGGCGACGAAGTCGCCATTATGCCGCCTTTTTCAGGAGGTTCCAGGTAAGATGCCGACTACAACAAAATCACCAACAGAGATGATACGCATACAGGTGGAAGATTTTTCCATTCAGGAAGAGATTACCGCCATCATGGGTTCGTCGAAACGCATCGGCGCTGTTGTTACTTTCCTTGGTACTGCCCGGGATTTTTCTGAAGGCCGTGAGGTAGAATTAATTGAATTTGAACAATACGCCAACATGGCCGAGAAGGCCATGGGCAAACTAAGAGAAGATGCTCTAAAAAAATTCGACGTAATAGAGGTCAGAATAATCCACCGCGTAACCAGCATAGAGCCGGGAGGACAAATTGTACTCATCCTTGCAGCCTCGGAGCACAGGAAGGCCGCGTTCGATGCATGCGAGTGGATCATAGACACCCTTAAGCAGACAGTGCCTATCTGGAAAAAAGAGATCACCCCGGAAGGCGACTCATGGGTAACGGCCCACCCTTAAACCAAACAACATAAAAAGCAAAAAAAGATAATCTTTAGACTATCTAATAAAAAGGAGCCAGATAACCAATGCCGTCGTCTTCTTCTTCATTATCATCGCCATCATCATCAATGATATCAATTGTCGGACTCTCCGGCTCTGGTAAAACCACGCTTGTGGTCGCGCTTGTTGAAAGGTTTGCGAAAAGCGGTCTTAAAGTAGCTACCATGAAACACAGTTGCCACCCCCACCCGCTTGACGCCCCTGGTAAAGACAGCCACCGCCACAAAGAGGCAGGGGCGGAAAGGGTGCTTTTTGTGGGTCCCGGCGCGTTGCAACTTGTCACCGACATACCAATAGACACGGAACCCACGCCGGCAGAGCTTTCCGAGACGTATCTAAAAGGCATGGACCTTATAATCGTTGAAGGTTTTATTCAATCAGAGACAGATAAGATTGAGGTCGTGCGTTCCGGGCGTTCCGAACGGCCCGTGTCAACGCCTGAAGACGGGCTTGTGGCTGTTGCAACCGACGTCCCGCCTGATAATTCAACCGGCTTCGGCGTACCCGTACTTGACTTAAACGACCTTGACGCAATAGTGGAATTTATCGCCTCACATTGCTCCCTGCCGCAATCTGAAGCAATTACCTCAAAAGCTGTTAAATAATTGAAAAAAAAAACGGACATAACAAGCGTTTTTCCTCTAAGCGAGGCATCAAACAGGGAGTTAGAAGGGGCTATAGATAAGGTTTCGTGCGTAGTGCTCGTAGGAGGCGAATCAAGGCGCATGAAGGGTGACGACAAGGCAAGTGCCGTGCTTTGTGGTAAAAGCCTCTTAACACGCGTCGTAGAGGCTGTGCTGGACGCTTACCGCGACGATTCAGCCCCGGACGTCATGATCAGCGCCCACACTGGCGACTACCGCTTGCCGCCGGTTCAAAACAAAGAGGTTCAAATTAGAGATAAAAACAACACGCGCCATAAACCAAGACTTATTGCCGACACACTTCCCGGACGCGGCCCGGCCCTTGGCGTTTGCTCTGCCCTTGAACATGCAAGGTACGACTGGGTCATGGTGCTCTCCTGCGACTTGCCTCTGGTCCGGGGATGTGTTATTAAATGGCTTGTGTCAATTGCATCAACACACGCCAATAACTACGACGCGGTTGTGCCGGTCGTTGGCGGCAAAGTTCAAACACTTTTTGCGCTTTATAATAAAAGTTGCCTGCCATTGCTTACTGAACGAGTAAAAAAAGGTCGGCGCGGGCTTTTGCATTTTCTAAAGGAACCCAGACTTCGAATCAGGTACGTTACGGAAGAAGAACTAAAAAAGATCGACCCTGAGTTAAGAAGTTTTGTAGACGTTGACACGGCAGAAGAATTAAAAAAAGTAGAAAAGGAATTTTTTTTAAATACTAAATAAATCAGGAACCAGGAGAACTTAAAAAAAATGAAAACGGTCAGAGAGGCCCAGGACTACATACTTGAACGCACCGGTGTGCAGGGGGTCGAAGAGGTCTCAATAAATAACGCACTTGGCAGAGGCCTTGCCCAGGACGTTTTTTCAAATAGAAACCACCCGCCGTCCGACATCTCGGCTATGGACGGGTACGCAGTTATCGCCTCTGACCTGCTTGGGGCGACAAAAGACAACCCGGCCATACTTGAGATAATTGACGACATACGGGCCGGGGTCGATCCAAAATGTGCGGTAAGCAGCACTAAAACCTCGCGCATAATGACAGGCGCCGCCATGCCCGAAGGCGCCGACACTGTAATCAGGGTCGAAGACACGGATTGCAACGGCACCCATGCGAAGATTTTCATAGAGTCGAAAAAAGGCGCAAACGTAAGGCTTTTCGGTGAAAACCTCAAGGTTGACGACAAGGTCCTTGATGCAGGCACCGAGATAACCCCTGCATGCGTCGGCATTCTTGCAATGGTAAAAAAGACAAAAGTCACTGTTTATAAAAGGCCGCGCATTGCGATACTTTCCACCGGCGACGAGCTTGAGGGGCTTGACGAGCCGTTCGATCCAAAGAAAATACCGGACGCAAACAGCCACACGGTTATGGCCTCGCTTCAGGCGGCAGGGGTTGAACCTGTGATGCTCGGTATTGCACGCGACACTCCCGAATCACTTGCGGAGAAACTAACGGAAGGCCTGAAATACGACGCCCTTATCGTCTCAGGCGGAGTGAGTGTGGGACACCACGATTTCGTAAGACCAACGCTAAAAAAGCTCGGCGTTGAGATGCATTTCTGGCGTGTCGCCCTTCGCCCCGGCCACCCCTTTGCCCTTGGCATGACAACAGACAACAAACCCGTGTTCGCACTCCCTGGCAACCCTGTATCGAGCATGGTGTGCTGCGAGGAATTCATAGTGCCGTCCGTAAGGAAAATGATGGGACTTAAAAACCTTTTCAGGCGCACAATCAGCGCGACCCTTAGCGAGGACGTAAAAGACAAAAAAGGCCGCGTCCACTTCATGAGGGCGTTTGTAGCGGACAACGACGCAGACGACGGCGGCAGCGGTTACACGGCCCGGCTCACCGGCTCTCAGGGCAGCGGAATACTCATGAGCATGGTCGAGGCCGACGGACTACTCATCATGCCGGCGTCAAACGATTTTCTTAAAGCTGGTTCAATAGTAAGGGTCCAACCCTTACACGGCTTTGCCTTTCAACAAACGCCCGGCCTTCCGGCAGAACCCGAGGAAGAAGCAAAAAAGAAGGAGAAGGAAAATGTCTGACCCTACCACCTCCACCCCGGTAAAAATAGGCATACTAACCGTCTCCGACCGCGCAAGCCGCGGGGAATACGAAGACAAAGGAGGACCGGCCGTAATAGAGGAACTGACGCGAATACTCTCGACCGAGTGGGTGCCGGTTAGCCGGGTAGTGCCGGACGAGATGGACCTTATCGAATACGCGTTGATCGAACTTGCCGACAAGGAACACTGCCACCTTATAATCACCACCGGAGGAACAGGGCCCGCGCCGCGCGACGTAACCCCTGACGCGACCGAGGCCGTATGCGAGCGTTTACTCCCCGGTTTCGGCGAACTCATGCGTGCGGTCTCTCTAAAAAAGAAGATACCAACCGCTATATTATCGCGCCAGAGCGCAGCCATAAGAGCAAGCTCTCTCATCATAAACCTTCCGGGGAAACCGTCTGCCATCTACGATTGCCTGATGGCAGTGTTTCCGGCAGTACCCGACTGCGTCGACCTTATCGGTGGTCCTCTTCTCGAAACCAACCCGGACGTTATAGAGGCGCACATGCCGCACAAAACCAGTCACCACCACAAATAAACCTAAAAAAACACGGCTCGCTGCCACCGTATTTACCAGTTCAAACGCATGTATTATTGCGCTGCTACAGAGTTATTTATATTGACACACAAGGCTTTAGTATTATATATTAATAGCTTCATCAAACGGCAGATAACCAGGCTCTACAATATAAAAATAGCCAGGCCTTGACCGTCAAAACCTAAACGGAGGTATTAAGATGTCTGTTGCAACAATTGAAGAAGCAAAAGAAGAACTAACTAAATGGCTTGAGGAAAACGGCCATCAGGTAAAAGACGTGCCTGACGAAAACGCAAGTTTTCATTTTGAAATAGACTACCCGCTTGGAACTCAAAAAAGACAAAGAATAATAGCGCCTGAAGGTTATCCAGGCCTTATCGTGCTCTTAAACGGAGTTGCCATTGCTGACGACCACAGAAAAGAACTTGAAGACATGACCGAAGAAGACAGGGAAGGTCTTTACAGCCAGATCAAAAAAGACATGATGTTCCTGGAGAACAGCTACGACATGAACTCAAATGAAAAAGGCGCAGCAACACAGGTGCAGTTCTCTTATGAGTTTTATATCGACAGCCTTAACAAAACCAATCTTTACAAGGGTCTGCTCCTGAACCATCGCACCCTTCTCTACATCGTTACCGTCTTTAACGAGAAGTTCGGTATCCCTTCCATGCCAGGCGAAGAGAAAGAAAAATCTCCGATTCCAAGCGTATAAAGATAAAGACTAAAATATAATCCAAATATAAGTTAAGGCCGTCAGTTTTTAACAACTGACGGCCTTTTTTTTTATAAGCAATATAACAAAAAAAATTCCTTATGCCATCATGAGCACAAAAAAGAGCCGCTCACGTAATAAACGCGGCGGCTCTTAATAAAGTTAAAAAATTTTACAGCAAATGCATACCTTAACAGGTCGTGCTTCCACAGCACATGGCCTCACCGCCAACAGCGCTTTTGGACTTATTGGATGCAAACAAGGCGTCCATTTTCTTTCTGTTATGAGCAAGAACCGACTCACCCTGCTCGCTCCTGTTACCAGGTTCAAGTGTTACATAGCCGTCATGTACTTCTTTCATCCTGGCTATGAGTTCTACTTTT
>CBDUXY010000093.1:0-11403 GCA_965371305.1 uncultured bacterium | reverse complement strand
ACCTTTGACCTCATCAGCCAGGGAGAGGTGTCCGGCGGATTGGTGATCAGGTTCTAGCGCGCGCCTGCATGGAGTGACACGGTCGGCCGCCCGGGGCGGTGCGGGGCGGCCGCGCTGTTTCCCCGTCCGGGCGGGCCCCCGCGGCCCGGGGGCGTGCGGGCCGTGCTCGGGCCGGGGTCGGGGGGCGGACAAAAAGTTTAAAGTCCTGTCACGGCAATGCAAACAATATAATTCATAAACCGAAATGGAGAAATCTATCAGATGACAGGTATAGCGTCCACACCGGAAGGCAGTTATTACGCCGTAATATTTACCTCGGTAATGAACGAAAACGCTAAGGGTTATGAGGAGATGGCAAAACGTATGCTTACCATGGCCGCAAAACAGGAAGGCTACCTCGGAGTTGAAAACGCAAGGGATGAGGACGGCACCGGCATTACGGTTTCATACTGGGAAAGTGTAGAGGCGATAATGCGCTGGAAACAGGCAGGTGAACACCAGGGCGCACAGCACCGCGGTATGAGCGAGTGGTACAAGGCATTTCGTGTTCGTATATGTAAAGTTGAGCGTGAGTACGGCTCTTGAATGAGCGACGTTTCAAGTCGCGGTTTGTTTTTTCTGAAAAGTGTGTTCTGTCTAAAAAGGAGATTTAGTTATGAAGTGTAAGACAACTTGCGTGACAGTAGACGACCTGCATGAGGGTTTAAAGGATGTTTGTGTTGAAAAGGACGGGGTCTTTGAAGTTACCAATCAGGACAAATTAAGGGGAGAGCCCATAGACTGCCTTGTACGTGACGCCGTATTGAATACAAACGAAGAAGTACGCAACGAAGCGCGCCGGATGATAAAAGGTCTTGCTGCGGCGCTCTCTATAAAGTCTGCCTCCATTCAAGGATTATACGACGCAATGGGAACTGGTGAAATTTCAGGCTTTACCGTTCCGGCAATCAACATAAGAGGCATCACTTACGACACGGCAAGAGCCGTATTCAGGGCAGCCCGGAAAAACGATTCAGCCGCCTTTATATTCGAGATTGCTAAGAGCGAGATTGGTTATACCGACCAGAGGCCTGCCGAATTCACGGCAGCCATCCTTGCCGCTGCCATAAAAGAAGGCCACACAGGGCCGGTTTTTATTCAGGGAGACCACTTCCAGATAAATCTTAAGAACTACAATAAAGACAAGAACGCAGAATTCAGGGCGCTTAAGGCCCTTATTCAAGAGGCGGTTGAGGCCGAGTTCTTTAATATCGACATAGACGCGTCAACCATTGTTGACCTTTCAAAGCCGGCCGTGCCGGACCAGCAAAAGCCAAACTACGAAACGACCGCCGCCCTCACCATGTTTATCAGAGGCATTGAACCGGAAGGGGTCACAGTCTCCATTGGGGGCGAGATAGGCGAGGTGGGCAGTACTAATTCGACTGAAGAGGAACTCCGTGCCTTTATGGACGGATACCTTGAAATAATAGGCGACGGGTGCAAGGGAATCAGTAAGATAAGCGTGCAGACGGGCACGAGCCACGGCGGCGTTCCCCTGCCTGACGGCTCTATTGCAGAGGTGAAGGTTGACTTCGATACCATTGAAAGACTCTCAAAGGTATCGCGCGACACATACGGTATTGCAGGCGTGGTACAGCACGGGGCCTCGACCCTGCCTGACGACGCCTTTCACCTTTTCATGGAAAGGCAGGCAGCGGAAGTGCACCTTGCCACAGGGTTTCAGAATATTACCTACGACAGCAAGTCATTTCCAGCCGATCTTAAGACAGAGATATACGACTACCTTAAGGATGAATTTAAGGGCGAGTGGGCAGACGGGCAGACAGAAGAGCAGTTTATTTACAAGACGCGTAAAAAAGGGTTTGGCCCGTTCAAGAAAAAAATGTGGTGCCTGCCGGTAGAGACCAGAGACGCGATATGCCTGGAGCTTGAAGACCGCTTTGATTCGCTCTTTAAAAAGCTTAATGCCGTCAACACGACCGAAGCTGTTAAAAAGTGGGTCGGCTAAAGCGCTCCGGGCAATCCGGGCAGCAGGGCGGTCGGGGCAGAAGGGATGATAGAGCCGGGCAATTGTAGTAGAGAGGCAATCGGGCAGTAATGGTAGTCTGGGTGGAAGAGTTGAAGGGGGAGGGCCGGGCAATTGTGGTAGATGGGTAAGCCGGGTAGAAAAGGGCAACTTGGGCAACTGAGGCAACTGTTTTGCCCTTTTTTTATTTCAGAACGGACTCATATATTTAATAAGCAGAGTTCAAAGGAGAATATTGGAAAAATGATTAACGCAACGCAATTAAGAGCAGGCATGACTATACTTTTTAAGGACGCGCCGCACACGGTTTTAAGCGTGACTCACGTCACACCCGGAAAGGGGCGCGCTCACGTTCAAGCAAAGCTCAGAAATTTACAAACCGGCACAGGGTTTGAGAACAGGTTTCGCAGCGACGAGAAGGTCGAAAAGGCAAGACTTGACAATAAAGAGATGGAGTATCTTTATTCCGACGACACGGGACATCATTTTATGGATACCGCGACCTACGAGCAAGTAGCCCTGAACGACGACTTTGTCGGTGAAAACAAATACTATCTCCTGCCGAACGTTAAGTTCATGATAGGTTATTTTGGCGATAAACCGGTAGGTGTGGACCCGCCAAAGGTAGTAGAGCTTAAGATAACCGACACAGCGCCGAACATGAAAGGGGCTACGGCAACGTCCTCTTACAAACCGGCAACACTTGAAACAGGCCTGGTCGTCGGCGTGCCGCCGTTTGTTGAGACCGGCGAGACCATACGCGTTGATACGGTCGAGGTAAAATATCTGGAGCGGGCCAAGTAGGGAGGATTGTCATTCCTGCGAAAGCAGGAATCCAGATAAATGAATTTCGGTGCGGGGACGCACCGAAATATCTATTTTAATGTTATGATATAAAGTTATGTTCTTTCAAAAAAGAATCGATTGTTAGAACATTTTTCAGATCCTTACCAAAATCAGCTAACGTTACCCATATAACAGGTTTGCTTGTTACTTCAACACGTGTATGGTTGCTGTCTCCTCTAATGACTTTGAAAGTAATAATTTCTCCGAAACAACTCCACCCCGCACCAATTTTTGCGCTAATTTCACCCAGTGAGTGATCTTTTTTCTTTACCGTACATTTCTTAATTTCCCCAAGTGACTTTATGCAGGTATCAAATGTTTTATCGTATGGTAATTGTAATTCAGTAACTCGTTTATGATTAACTATCAGTTCCTCCGGGTAATTTTTCGGTGATATACGCCGCACACAATAGAGGTGCCAGGAACCAACGGTTATGGACATGATGCCTCCATAAAAAATGCCGACAGTTAGTCCGTTAGCCAAACCAACAGATAATCCACCATTATACCCATCCCACAATCCTATTATCAGTCCAAAGGGCACACCAAATCCTAAAAAGAATTTTAGATACATATATAGGATTAGTTTTGTGGTTTTGTATGGCGTCATCCCTTTATACCTGTTAAGAAAGTTTGTTACCCTTCCCCTCATTACCTGCGCCGGCGGTTTCTCTTGCGCTGGCGGCGGTGTTTCCTGTGTACGACCCTGTGTACGACCCTGTGTACGGTGCGGCACCTTGAATAATAACCCCAGTGATAGATTACAATATTTTGTCGTGATTTTCAAATTTCAAATTATTCAGACTTATTACCTTGATGTTTGTCTGTTTGCACCACTTCGTAATAAATGCTAAAAATAAGGTATGGATCTTGAAGACAAAATAGACGCGCTGCCAACAACGCCCGGTGTTTATATAATGAAGGGGCGCGGCAGGGTCATCCTTTATATAGGGAAGGCAAAAAACCTGCGCGCGCGGGTGAGGTCGTATTTCCGCACAAAAGGTGACGGGCGTTATTCGGTGCGTTATCTTGTCCGCAAGGTCGAGGACATAGACTTTATCGTTACGGCCAATGAAAAAGAAGCGTTGATACTTGAAGACACGCTGCTTAAGAAACACAGGCCTCGTTATAATATTAGATTAAAAGATGACAAGACCTACGTCAGCATCAAGCTGACCATGCAGGACGATTTTCCTCGCATACTCGTAACAAGACAGATCAAGGCCGATGGGTCGCGGTACTTCGGCCCTTACGCCTCATCACGCGGAGTGCGTGAGACCATAAAGTTTCTGCGCAAAATTTTTCCGCTCAGGATTTGTTCTAACCACGAGTTCAGGAACAGGGTGAGGCCGTGCATAGATTATTCGCTTGGGCTTTGTTCTGCCCCGGCAGAAGACCTGATTACCAAAGAGGACTACGCAGAGCTTGTCAGGCAGGCAGTGCTTTTTCTTGAAGGTAAAAACCGGTCTTTAGTAAACACTCTAAGACGGAAGATGAAGTCGGCGGCAGCCACGCGCGAGTACGAAAAAGCAGCAGACCTGAGAGACAGGATAGAGGCAATAGAAGGGCTTTTAGAAGAGCAAAAAGTGGTATCAAGTACAGGGGTTGACCAGGACATATTCGGCTTAGTCGCCGAGGACGAGAGGATCTCAATTGTATTAATGTCGGTCAGGGACGGCCGCCTCACCGGCACAAGGGATTTTTTGTTCCCTGACTCTGCCGGTGTTTTAATTGAAGACGTGGTTAGTTCTTTTCTTGGACAACTCTATCGCAGGATTGAATCGTTTATACCGAATGAGGTGCTGCTTCCAATCACGTTACCCGACGCTGGCGTAATTGCCGAGTGGCTCTCCGATAGAAAAGGCCGGAAGGTTTTTGTAAGGCGCCCGGTGCGGGGTAAAAAATTAAAACTTGTAAAAATGGCCGAGGAGAACGCCAGAGAGAGTTTGAAAAAGGTCGAACTATCAATAGACGAGGCCCCGCTTGAAGAGCTTAAAAGAAGGCTTCGGTTAACGAGGCTGCCAAGGGTAATTGAGGCCTTCGACATCTCAAACCTTGCTGGCAGTGAGGCTGTCGGGGCAATGGCGGTATTAAAGAACGGCAAGCCGGATAACAAAAACTACCGTGTTTTTAAAATTAAAACAATAGACGGGCCAAACGATTACGCAATGATGTGTGAGCTGCTTTCGCGTAGATACGGGAGATGTGACGAATCGAGCCTGCCCGATTTAATACTTATAGACGGGGGCAAGGGGCAGCTCGGCATTGCCCTTGACGTTTTAAACACCCTGCAAATCACAGGCGTTGACGTGGCGGCCCTTGCAAAGGAAAAACCGGTTAGTAATAACGCGACCGGGGCAGAGAAGTTACTGGCAGAGAAAAAAACAAAAGGCGAGCGGGTGTTTCGTCCTGGCGTTAAAGACCCGGTACTTTTGAAGGAAGGCTCAAAAGGAGATCTTTTATTAAGACTTGTAAGGGACGAGGTGCATAGGTTTGCCATAAGGTATCACAGGAAACTTCGGAGCAAGAAGATAGGCTCTGTCCTTGAGACAGTTAGTGGAGTAGGAGCAAAAAAGCGAAAAATGCTTTTTGAACATTTCGTGGATTTAGATGGAATCAAAAACGCATCAATAGGCGAGCTTTGCGAGCTTCCCGGCATAACCGAGAAGCTTGCAAAGGCGATAAAGGATGTGGCTGGTTAGGTATTTATTGTAGCCTTTGATTAAATGTTGTATGCTTTGACTTGATAGTAAATCTTTTTTATTTAATAACTGTGTTGTTGAGGTAAAGAAAATGGCTACAAAAAAGAAAGACTGTTTTATCATAATGCCTATTACCACACCGGATGAACATGTGGGACTATATAAAGGTGATAAAGATCATTTCACTCATGTGTTGGAACATTTGTTTATGCCAGCGCTTGAAGAGGCTGGTTTTAATCCAATACCACCTACGTCACAAGGCTCAGAAATAATTCATGCAGATATAATAAAGCAACTTTCTGATGCTGATTTAGTGCTTTGTGATATGTCTATATTAAATCCAAACGTGTTTTTTGAGTTTGGAATCAGGACAGCACTGGATAAACCAGTTGTACTTGTTGCAGATGATAAGCTCAAAGGAAAAGTTCCATTTGATGCAGGATTCATTAATTGTCATCCATATGATAGTTCATTAGAGCCCTGGCACATTAAAGATGATATTAAAGGTTTAGTGGAGCATATCAAAATTTCATTTGATAAGAGCGGTGAAAGAAATGCTCTTTGGAAACATTTTGGTATAGCTCAGACAGGTGTTTTGAAATCCGAGGACGCAACGGTGGGAGCTAAGTTGGATTTGTTAACGAAAGAAGTGGCTTCTTTGAAGGATGTGAAGTCAAAGAGTGAAAGAGATACTTCGGGTAATTTTAGAAGAAGTGCTTTGAGTGCTTTTTTACAGAACACGAATGAATCTGAAAAGAAAAAAGAGGATGAGGATTTGCAGAAAACCCTAGGATGGTTTTTTAAGAAATATAGTAATGAAAACAAAGAAAACTCTGATGGAGAAGATTAATAAAGTCGTATAGTATTTTTTTAGAGTTATTTTAAGCAAGGCTAAAGCCTTACCCGTTATTTTAATCTTACCCCAGAAACTTCGAATATATCTTTTCCCTGTAATGAGGCATGCGGTTTAGGCCATTAACTTTACCAGGTGTCTTCTGCCTTTCCATGTCAAGTTTTACGAGTAGATACTCAAGCTGCTTTTTTGCAACCGCTTATCACATAGGCTGGCCGAAGTCGCTTATGATGCGGTTTATTTCAGTTAACGCGTGTGACGCAAGTTTCTTTTGTTTATTGATAGAGGTGGTGCTTGTGGATTCCAGGTCGCCGAGTATTATGATATTTTCATCGTTTAAGTTGTTGGCTGGCCCGGTATAATTGAAACTCCCGGCGACTATGACCTGTTCGTCTATGACCATGAGCTTATGGTGGAGCTTATTTAAGTTGCCTTTTTTGTGGACGCCGAATAGTTTTACTCCGGCCGCCTTAAGCGGGTCTGTGGCGGCCCAGTCCTGATTTGCCTGCATCCCATCGAGCGCACCGCATATCTTCTTGCCTGCGCCGCGCAACGCTATCATGGTATCGTCTATGCCGGATGATTTGGAAAAAGTGAAGATGGCGAAATCAATCCGGCTCTTTGCCTTCAGCATTTGCTTCATGATTTCCATCTCCGGGCTGTGGTCCGGCGCAAATAGCACTTTTATAGGGATACCGGATACTGTTTCTTCGCGTGGTGTGGGGTCGTGACCTTCGTTAAGTTTGCCAAAGTGACCCTGCATGATTTCCTTGAATTCGCGGCCGTATATCTTGGCTACCTTTTCGTCACGTATAATGACGACATGATTCAGGTTTGAGCTTGTCCCTGTATCGGTGAAGTTAGTGGAGCCGGTGAGGAGTTCTTTCCCGTCTCGTATGATGAATTTCTGGTGAAATATTTTGCTGTTAAAGTCAGACCTTACGCTTATGGCGGAACGCAGGATTGCGTTATGTATAGTGCGGTTTATTTCGTTTTTGCCTTTCAGTTCAAACGGGTATTTACGGGCTCTTTTCACTTTAAGGTAATCGTTCTCAATAACAAGCCTCACGCGTACTTTTCTATGGCGGGCCCTTATTACGGCGTTTGCTATGTCTAATGAGTCCAGCTCCTGGACCGCGATATCAAGTCTTTTGTTGGCGCCGTCTATAAAGTCGATTATTGCCTTTTTTAAGTCGTCAGACCCTCCCACCTCTTTTGGCCCGGTGTGAAATTCAACGTTTCCGATCTTGCATGCCATGATAATCCTCCTCTTTATGTGTAAATGATTACAATAAAACAGGTAGGTTATAGTTAATAACTTTTCCACAACTGCTTGTCAACAGGAAAGTTGATTTTAAATGATATGTTGTTGTGGGTGTGTTGTTGTGAAAGTATTTTGACAGAAAGTTAGCTTTTTGAAAGCCTTAAAGAAAAGTGTTTGAAGCTTGTTTTCAATTGCCGTTTTTTTAAGTTACTTATTGGTTAAGGTTTAATCGTTTAATCCTTCTTATACGGATTCTTGTCAAAACCGTAAGCAATACCGTCCCGGTCCCTGTCGTAGAGAAAGTCCGTGTCGTTTTTTTCGGTTATTTGCGTGTCTTTGCCAAAGGGGTTTTCGGTATAGCCGTAGGTATCATAGTATGGTTTCTGATTGGTCTCGTCCGGTGCTTCGTTATTTTCTGCATCTAAAAAACCGAATTCAACCGACGTGACGGTGATCTCTTCGCCTTTTATAACAAAGCAAAAAGCGTCCGAGCGGTCTCCGGGGGCGACCGTGTAATTAATGACACTTGTCCACCACTCGAACGTGCCGGAGGTTACCATGTCGCCTCCTTGAAGCACGTCGTCTGTTTCGGTAAGTCCTCCCTGCCACCCGGTAGGCGTTGTTACGTTACCGCGGAAGGTGTCGTGGTCGTAAGGGCGCTCGTATGAAAAATTAAGCGTGAAAGAGCCTATCGCATATAGATGTTCTTCTTCGGTTTCGTTTAAGTCGTCGTTTACAACGGCAAAGCAATATCTGTTAAGCGATTTTGCGTACGTTCTGGTCAAGTCTACTTGCAGCGTCTCTGCCTGCGTTGCACCGGGAGTTATTAAAGCAAGGCCAAAGCAGATGAAGGCGCAAGATATGGTTATTATAAATTTTGAATATGTCATTGTTTGTCTCCTGTAGGTAATGTTAACTGCCCTGTCTATCAGATTATGCAGGCGTTAAATTATGCAGGTGGCCTTTAAAAGTATCATTGCCGCATTAAGTTCTGCGTGGCTGCCGAGTATTACGAGCATGTCGCCGGCGAGTACCACAAAATCCCCTCTTGGGTTGGTATGGGCCTGGCCTTTTCTGATAATGGCCATAACGCCCGCACCGGTTAATTTTCTAATATTTATATCATTAAGGGTCTTGCCTTCTATGTCGCTTCCCTCTTCCACATAGTGCGTGTCCATAACACTTGTTTCAAGTATCCTCGTTAAGTCGGCAAGGCGCTCGACCGAAAGCGATTGGCTCCTGAACATTGCGTACCCTTCGTGTCTTACAAGGTCTATCTGGTTTTGAATGACGTTACCGGGTATGCCGTATGCCTTAAGTACGCGGGCGAATATCTCAACCGAGGTCTCGAACTCTTCCGGTATGACCTGGGTTGCGCCGAGCTGATACAGTTCCTCTACGTCGTCTATGAGGCGCGTCCTTACGACTATTGCTATACCCGGGTTAAGCTGCCTTGCGGTCTTTACCATCTGCCGCGTGCCGACCGGGTCTGTTATGCCTATTACCAGCATCTTTGCTTTTTCTACACCCATGTGTCCGAGTACCGCCGGGTGGCACGCGTCGCCGAAGTAGGCCTTGTGTCCGTCTTTCTGGGCCTTTTTAATCCTATCGGCGTTTACGTCCATAATCACATGTTCTATGCCTGTTTTCTTCAGCACGTTTGCAAGGTTTTTGCCGTTAAGCCCGTAACCGATTATTATTACGTGGTTTGAAACTCCGGGGACTGTTTCCTCTTCTTCCGGCCCCTTGATTGCACCACCTCCAAATATGCCTGCTAAAAACGTTGCTGCCGACGGCGAGATACGGAACATGAACGGGGTAGCCGCCATGGTGAGGATGGATACGGCAAGGACTAACTGGTAGAGGTCGTGTGGCAGTATGCTATGTTCCTCGCCCATCTTTATCAGTATGAACGAGAACTCGCCTATCTGGGCAAGGTTGAACCCGACTATAAAGGCAAGGCGCACAGGGTAGCGAAGGATACGCCCAACCCCGATTATTATAATCATTTTTAATAACAAAACGCCAAGTGTGAGGCCCAATACAACGGGCAAGTGAGAGACAAAGTAGGAGAACTCAAGCAGCATTCCGATGGATATGAAAAAGAGCGCGCCGAAGGTGTCGCGAAACGGCAGAACTTCAACCGTAAGCTGGTTTGAGTATTCGGAGTCTGATATGACAAGCCCTGCGATAAAGGCCCCGATTGCAAGAGAAAGCCCGGCAAGCGAAGTCAGCCATGCCGTGCCGATACACACGAGCACGGTCGTCAGTATAAGCACCTCTCTGTTCCTTAGCCTGACGACCTCGTGGAAAAGTTTTGGTATGAGATAGGCGACGCTTACGACTATAAGCAATATTGCGCCTGCGGCTACGGCGAGCTTTTGTCCAACGGCAGCGGCGGTTAGCGTCTGTCCCGTTGCGAAGCTTTGCAGCACTATGACCATTACGACCAGGCTTATGTCTTGAAACAGGAGTATGCCTATGGAGAGGTTCCCGTGCTGCGAGTCCACCTCTCCCCTGTCTCCAAGAAGTTTTAGTACTATGGCGGAAGACGACAGGCCCACTATGAAACCAAGCAGAATTGATACCTGCAACGACAGGCCGAAAAAGCGAGACAGAAAGAACACGCATAAAATGGTTACGCCAAGTTGTAGCCCGCCGCCAAGCATTGCTTCGTGTTTTATCTTGAACATTCTTTTTACGGAAAATTCAAGCCCGATGGTAAAGAGCAGCAGCACGATGCCTATCTGGGCCAGGGTCTCGACAATGACCATTTCCGTTACAAGCCCGAGCCCTGATGGACCTATTATAACGCCTGTAATCAGAAACCCGACGACAGTGGGCAACCCGATACGCGTAAGTATGATACTCAGGGGCACGGATATGCCCAGAAGTATCACCATGTCTCTTAATAATGGAATATTTTCCAATTAAGTTTGTTCCTTATTTTTATTTCAAATAAACCCGGACAAAGAGATGCAATACAACTACATGTAATAAAACCAGAAAAACATGTTTTTGGCAATAAGATAAGCCGCTTATCAGGGAGTTAGTGAATTAAGGAGTTAGTGAGTTAGTGAATATAGTGAGTCAGGGAGTTAGTGAGTCAGGTGAAAGACGGTTTTGAAATCAGTGCGGAAATAAAATGTCCGGCATAATCCGGGAAACTTTTAAAATAGAAATGTTTGGCGGATTATGCCGGCGCGCTCCGAGGCTTGAGGCTTAGCCTTGGAGTGTTGCATTTAAAACGTTACCCGCATGGCGGGTTTAATGCCTTGCAGGTTGCCAGGAGGTTTTTCCCGACATTTTTTTTTGATATCCCGCAATTTGCAGCGTGGTAATTTATTCGCTCTTGTCTTCTTTCTTAACGCGCTTTTTCGGCGCGGCCTTTTTTACTGGTTTTGCTTTTATTGCCCCAGTGTCTTTCTTCTTTGTCTTAACGGTTGCTTTTTTTGCTTTTGTTGTTTTTGTCGCTTTTGGGGCTTCTACGGATGTTCCTCTGGGTGTTTCTTTTTTAGTGGCTTGTGTTTTTTTTGTAGTCTTCTTCGGTGCCGACTTGGGCTCCGGGGTTGGTTCAGGCTCCGGCGCGGCTTCTTGTGTGCCGCCCCCCACGTGCCATTCCACATCAAGCTTTACCTTTTCTATTTCTTCCTCTACCTTTGCGGTTTCTTCTTCAACGGCCTTTATTTTCTCGACAAGCGACATTACC
>CBDUXY010000092.1:0-11423 GCA_965371305.1 uncultured bacterium | reverse complement strand
CAGCACCTGCGGTCACAAATTCAGCAATCACTTTTTGGATTTACGGAACTAAAAATACACAAACAAATCTCGTACCATACGCCGCGTGTGGGTGTTTAGATTCGCCATGCGGGATCAAGAAATCTGCCATGAACTTTTCAATTAGATCAAGACTGACATTCTGGTACGTATCCATGCTCACGGTAAGCCTTATCGTCTTTGGCTTGAGTTTTTTCTATGCCATGTCAAAGGTGTATATGGAGAGTGTTGATAAGCAGATACATTCGGTTGCAAGCATAATAGCGCATAATATAGTAAGACCTCCGGGAGAACTTGTAATACCAAGGAATTTCGACCTTATACTTGAAAAATTCTTCGGCATAAGGACTGGCGGAAACTATATACAGATACTTAACGCCCGGGGAAAGATTGTTGGCAAGAGCGCGACACTTGAGGGTTTTGAACTTCCTGTGACACAGGAAGTCCTTTTCAACGCAAAAAAAGGGATTTTGACTTACGAGGTAGATAAGAAGTTCGGGGTCTATCCGATCAGAGTGGTGTCCATGCCGGTTAAGGTAAAGGGGGTCGGACTTGTGGCGACGGTGCAGGTGGGAGCTTCCCTTGGCGGTATGGAAGAGGTGTATCACGATATGATTTATTTTTTCGTCATAGGCGTAATAGCCTCAATACTGGTGGCAAGCTTCGTTGGTTATTTTCTTGCCAGAGCTGCGCTCAAACCGGTTGCCGGCGTAACGAGAATGGCAAGGAGGATAGGGGCTGAGAATCTTGATGAGAGACTTGTGATAACCGGGCCTGAGGACGAGATAGGTCGTCTTGCCCATACCTTTAACAATATGATAATGAGGCTTGAAAGGTCTTTTAACAGGACGAAACAGTTTACAGAGGACGCCTCGCACGAACTCAAGACCCCGCTTACCGTTATGAAGGGCGAGATAGAGGTTGCCTTAAGGGGAGACGACGACGCGGAGGAGTTAAAAGAGGCCCTTAGAAGTACGCTTGAGGAAATAGACAGGATGAACCTTATCGTCAGAAACTTGCTTGTGCTTGCAAGGGCCGACGTTGAGCGCGAGGCAGGGGCAAAGACTATTATTGGATTTGACACGGTTGTCGGCGAGAGTTTCGAGCAATGCAAGAAAATTGCCGCAATAAAGAGGATTAAACTTGGCATAAGGCATAACGCGCAGGTAACCGGCATGGCAGACCCGGTAAGGTTCGGCCAGGTGGTATATAATTTAATAGACAATGCGATTAAATATACCCACGAGGAAGGGGAAGTTGAAATAAGCCTTGAACAGAGCGGAGGTTGGGCTATACTTACTGTAAAGGACACGGGTATTGGCATAGCAAAGGAAGATATACCATTTGTGTTCGACCGGTTCTGGCGCGAGGATAAGGCAAGGACGCGCAGCGCCGGAGGCGTCGGGTTGGGACTTAGCATCTGTAAGGAGATAATCGAGTCAATGGAAGGGGTTATCGAGGTCGAAAGCGAGCAGGGAGTGGGTACGACCTTTACGGTCAGGATACCGGTTTCAAGCGACGAGGGTGTGAAATATGACAAGCCCTGAGGTGTTTGCTTACGGCGGGTTTCATTTGTAGAATTTAATACAAGTTAAACAGGGAGAATCATAATGAAGGTTGGAATACTTACGGGTGGTGGCGATTGTCCCGGTCTTAATGCGGTTATAAGGGCTGTCGTAAAAAGGGGTTTTCAGCTCGATATGGAGTTTATTGGCATAAAAGACGGTTGGAGAGGGCTTATAGAGCAATCGACTATACCCATAGAAGAGCACATGATCTCAGGACTTTTGCCAAAGGGCGGGACCATACTCGGCACCTCGCGCACAAACCCGCTTAAAAACGAAGAAGACGCAAAGATTGCGGTAAAAACGGCCACGAAGCTCGGGCTTGACTGTATCGTTTGTATAGGCGGAGACGACACTCTCAGCGTTGCCGCTGGTATGCAGGAACGCGGCGTGAATACCGTGGGCGTACCTAAAACAATCGACAACGACCTGTCGGCAACAGACTTTACATTTGGTTTCGACACGGCGGTGAGTATCGTTACGGAGGCCCTTGACAGGCTTCATACGACCACCGAGGCGCATCACCGCGTCATGGTGGTAGAGGTGATGGGCAGGCATGCAGGGTGGATTGCGGTCTACGGAGGACTTGCCGGAGGCGCGGATATGATACTCATTCCGGAGCGGCCCTTTGAAATGGACGACGTAACAAAAGTCGTTAAGACCAGAAAACAGGCCGGGAAGAATTTTTCGATCATCGTTGCCGCCGAAGGTGCATATCCAAAAGACGCAGGAGAGGTGGTTACAAAGGACGAAGAGAGAGACGCCTTTGGCAACGTAAAGCTTGGCGGAGTGGGAGAGCTGCTTGCTCGCGAAATAGAACAGAGGACCATGAGCGAGACAAGGCACGTTGTGCTCGGTCATCTTCAGCGCGGCGGGACGCCTACGGCTTACGATAGAATTCTTGCGACACGGTACGGGGTCGGGGCTGTCGAGCTTGTGCGTGACGGCAAGTTCGGGCGCATGGTCGCGCTCCAGGGGAATAAAATTGTAGACGTGCCGATTGAAGAAGCAGTGGGAGAGACAAAGACGGTTGACGAGGAGATGTACAGGATAGCGAGCGTATTTTTTGCGTAAAAAAAACCGTAAATCGCAGAAAACAACAAACACGGTCTTATTTTAAATGGAGCCGAAAGAGGTACTGAGCAGCGCAGAAGAGGCCTTTGAAAAAGGCAGGAAAACGCTTGGGCTTTTCCTTGGCCCCCTTGTGTTTATTGTTCTCTACCTGCTGCCTTTCCCCTCACTCTCGACCGAAGCGCACAGGCTGCTTGCGGTCGTTGGTTTTGTCCTTATTTTCTGGCTTACCGAGGCGATACCCATTCCTGTAACCGCGCTCCTTGGCGCGGTATTAAACGTCTTTACAGGTGTTGCTCCTGCAAAGGTAGTCCTTGCGCCTTTTGCCCATCCACTTGTGTTCCTGTTTATAGGCAGTTTTATCCTTGCCAAGGCCATTACCACGCACGGTCTTGACCGGCGTTTTTCCTTTGCCATTTTATCGTTCAAATTTCTTGAAAAAGGGCCGCTACGGGTACTCCTCGCCTTTGGGCTTATTTCCGGCTTTGCCTCCATGTGGATAAGCAACACCGCGGCAACCGCCATGATGCTGCCCATTGCCATCGGCATCTTAAGCGCCATTAAAGGCATCTACGACGACACCGGCGAAACAAGCATGGACTGGAAAAAGTACTCGGCGGCCTTGATGCTCATGGTCGCCTACGGCGCGTCCGTCGGCGGCATAGCAACTCCCATAGGCACCCCTCCGAACCTCATAGGCATAGGCATGATACACGAGCTTGCAGGCGTTAAGATAACGTTTTTCGAGTGGATGAGTTTTGCCCTGCCCATAACTGTGGTAATGTTCGGGTTTCTATTCCTGATACTCGGCGTGCTGGGCCTGCGTACAACCGGCACTCTGCATGGGGTAAGGGAGTACGTAAGAGAGAAACGAGCAGCGCTCGGCCCCTGGACAAGGGGGCAGAAAAACACGGCCGTTTGTTTCGGTCTTGCAGTAAGCCTGTGGGTGCTGCCAAGTATAGTCGGGCTGGTCATTGGTAAGACTCACCTGAGTGCCGTATTCATGAGTTCCAGGCTTAACGCCGGTGTTGTGGCCATGTTTGCTGCAACCCTGCTTTTTCTCCTGCCGGTGTCTTATAAACAGCGCGTCTTCACCATGACCTGGGAGCGGGCCGTAAAGATAGACTGGGGTACGATCTTCCTGTTCGGCGGCGGCCTTAGCCTTGGTAAACTCATGTTTACCACAGGTCTTGCCGAGTCGTTCGGGCATTACCTGACCAGCATAACAGGTGCAAACTCACTCTGGACCATAACGGCCATAAGCGTTCTGTTTGGTATTATTCTCAGCGAAACCACATCCAACACGGCCTCGGCCAACATGGTTATACCGGTTGTTATTGCCATTGCCCATACGATGGGAGTTTCACCCATGCCGCCTGCGCTTGGCGCGTGTCTTGGGGCGAGTTTCGGTTTTATGCTGCCCGTATCGACCCCGCCCAATGCTATCGTTTACGGCTCAGGCCAGGTTCCGATATTAACTATGGTCAGAAAAGGTATAATGTTCGATATAGGCGGGTTTTTTATCATCATGGCGGGGCTGAGGATTATGTGCCCCTTATTCGGCTGGGTGTAAGGGGGCAGAGCACTATAACTTTGCATATCTGCGTTGCTCCTCGATTCATCGCTGCAGCGTACTTTTAGTACGCCTCGCTCTTCATCTTCGTCGCGCCTTGATCTGCTTTGTTCTAGTGCTCTGTATATACTTATTTACCCCTCTCCCCAGGGGGATACGTCAGGGATGCACTGAAAAATCAAAAAAGGAATAGATATGCTGACTTATCAAATACGTCAAAGAATTTTTAAGTTTGATACAGGAGCGGATATTAGCCTACCTGCTGACGTGAAAGTCCGATTTCACTTGAAACCACTTCAGCCATTTGGAATGGAAGCCGGTGGAGGACACACATGTGTACGGGCAGTTGCCGCCAGTGTGCTGTTTAATGCAAACACTGGTGAGCATACGATTCAATCCGCAATCCCGCTTGAACCTCTGGACGTAACAATTAAGGAACCTATTCGAAAAATTACGCTAAAAGGAAATGTCCTATGCATCGAGCAGCATTTCGATAATCTTAAGACTTTGCATGATACGATCCAGAGTCTCTATTTTGCACTACCAATGCTTTTTAACATTGAGTTTGCTGACACGCCTTTTGTCGAAAGAGTGGATGGTGTATCGGGAGAGGCCAACTTTCGGTGGGAGTTGTCGAATTGGCGGACAGAGTTCTTTACTACAACGCAGGATAATCAGGAATCGGCCATAGTTCGTTCTTGGGAAAGGATGGATATTCTTGCCGACACAGGTCGCCGTCGTCTTCTTGCAGCTCTTCATTATTTTCACGTTGCTTGTCGACTGGCCCGTTGTGGTAGTATACCTGGTGAATTTTTAGCTGAGGTTCTACTGAATTTGGCCAAGACTCTTGAAGTTTTGTTTCCCCCAACAGGAGACGGACGCACACGTGATGCAGTCCGGACTGGATTAAAAAAATTAGGTTATACAAATGACGAGATTGAAGCAAATTATATTCCGGCAATGGCGCTCAGAAATGAAATCGATGTGGGTCATGTGGATTTGAGTATTTTTAAGACAGAGCAATTAAAAACCCTTCATGCTTATGTAGAGAGAGCTGAGATTGCCTTCAGAGATTTTCTGAAGAGAATAATTGATAAGGTGGCTTCTGGAGAATTTCAAATAGATCATTACGAATTGCGTCAGCCGAGTTCTCAAGCAGTTAAGCTTATTGAACGTTTGCGTCAGAGAGTACAAAAATAGCTACGCAGTCATGTAGCCCACCAAATAAATATTTTGGAATCCGGGAGAAAAAAATGAAAATAAATATGCGTTACTACTTTATACTCTGCGTGCTGATGGTCTTTGGTTGTATGTTAATTACAGGCTGCGGCAAGGGCACGAGCGACGAGGAACTGCTAAAGGCCCTTGTCCGTGACACGGCCACTTTAATAGAAAAAAAAGACGTTAAAGCGGCGCTGAAGCATTTTTCTGACGACTTTGCCGACGACAAGGGTAACGACAAAAAGATGGTAAAGTCGCTGCTTCTGGTGCAGATGCTGCGCGGCGGGAAGATAAAGATTTACATCCGTGACGTAAAGGTTGAGGTCAAGGGTGACAAGGCCCTTCTTGACGTAAGGAGTTTTGTCGTAAGAGGGGACGAGGCTGAAACCGATATAATACCGGATGAAAGACAGGGGCTGCGTATGAGCATTGTCTGCCAAAAGGAAAAAGGCGAGTGGAAGTATTTGAGCGCTGAGTGGGGGGAGGTCGGGGCGTTAGGGCTGATATAGCAGAGAGAACACTATAACTTCGCATACCAGTGTTGCTCCTCAGTTCGTAGTTTCGGCGTACTATAAAGTACAGCCTCAACTCCTCACCTTCGTCGCGCCTTGGTCTGCTTTGTTCTGGTGCTCTCTTTTTTTAATTTTCACAAGATTGCGTCAGATTTTTATTTCCTCTCCCCATGGGGGAGGTGTCAGGGGACACACGGATCAGGGTGAGGGGGAAAAGTTTCGGGCGGGGACGCACCGAGATATTAATTGTTTGCCATGCAGGTGGGCTGCGCCCACCAAATAAATACTAATAACCCGGACATAACGTGCAAAATTTTTCAAAATTCTTTGCCGACTGTATGCTCGGCAGGCTTGCTACCTGGATGAGGGCGGCAGGCTATGATGTTTCATACGCTCGGGCAATCGACGACAACGAACTTATAAAAAGGGCAATAGAGCAGGACCGTATAATCCTTACAAGGGATACGCTTTTAATAAAACGCCGCGTCGTTCGTGACAGGTATTTTTTCATCCATAGCGACGACTATCGCGTGCAGCTTAAAGAGGTCATAGGTAAATACGACTTTAATAAGAAATCTTTTCTGACCCGCTGCCTTCGCTGTAATGCCGTGCTTGTTAAGGTCGAAAAGGAGTTTATAAAAGAACACGTCCCGCCCTATGTTTTTTCTACCTGCGATATATTCTCGAAATGCCCTGATTGCTCGCGCATTTACTGGGGCGGCACTCACAGGCAAAACATGCTCGGCGAGCTTGAAACCATTGCCGCCATGTAGTCTGGCCGGCCCCCGTCAGAAAACCTGCTATACTTCAACTATGAAAGGAGGTGCCTTTACAATGACAACGATAATGAAAATCAAATTCTATTTTAAAACATTTTTTCTAATAGCCATTATGACAGTTGCGATGGTTGCTCTGCCTGTTTTGTCCAATGCCGCTCATTACGGCTTTGTTGATAAGTTTTCAAAGGCCCTTGACGAGCAAAACGACACCATGATGAAGTTCGTCATAGAGCACAATAAAGACCAGGTCCCGGCGGCTGTACGTTCCATAATAGAAGACGTGCTTAAGCCCGGCGTGCCTGAGTTAACAGACGAGCAGAGGCGGGAAAAACTCTTCCTTGCCGAGACAATGGCAAAGCAGTACAAAGACCTGACACTCGACCCTGAGCCGTTAAGAGAGACCAAGCAAACCATTTTCGAACTCAGGCTTAACCCCGAGACCAGGCCCGAGGCAACACTCGAGGCAACCGCTGCCGTGCATATAGTCGATGCAGTCACCGCAAACACGCACGAGCACAGTTTTGTCCCTGACAACATCGTCATCAAAAAGGGCGAGACAGTAAGGTGGGTGAATAAAGCTGAGACCGAGCATCTTGTCGGTTCCGTGCCTTTTATAGGTAAGAAGGGTATCTTTTCGCCAAGGTTAAAAACGGACGAGACATGGGAGCGTGAATTTACCGAGACCGGCGAGTACTTTTATATATGTTTTATCCACAAGGTAATGTACGGCAAGGTGACGGTGGTTGATTGAGGGCGAGTAGTCGCAGCAATACAGGCAAGGTTGTTAATAATACCCCCATCGCGCGCGTAATTTGATAAAATGTTACCCTAACATACAGTCGCACAGGAGAGACAACCGATGGAAACAACAACCGACCTGCACCCGGCATTCCGGCACCAGACGTACCTGTTCAGGAAGAAGGTCTTAAAGATCCTTGGCGGGGCCTTTCACGTATATGACGGCTCTGACAACCTCTTGCTCTATTCCGAGCAAAAGGCCTTTAAGCTCAGGGAAGACATACGCATCTACGCGGACCAGGGCAAGACTCAGGAGTTGCTTATGATAAAAACCCCTCAGATACTCGACATAGGCGCGACCTATCACGTTACGGACTCTCTAAACGGCGCGTCTGTAGGGTCTTTGAAGAGAAAGGGGCTTAAGTCGATCATAAGAGACGAGTGGACGTTTCTCTCGCCACAGGGCCAGGAGCTCGGTAAACTCACGGAGGCGAGCATGGCTATGGCTATTTTAAGCCGCCTTGTAAATCTCGTTCCTCAGTCGTACAAAATAGTTGCAGGAGAGGCGGGCATGGACAGAGACGTTGCCGAACTGAAGCAGCACTTCAATCCGTTTGTCTTGAAATATACGATGACGATAAACTCACCGGCCCCTGCCATTGACATGAGACTTATGATAGCAGCCGGCATTTTGCTCACCGGCATTGAGGGTCGGCAGAAGTAAAGGCCTTTTTAGAAAGCCGTCAGGCCGTGGCGGGTAAGAGGGGAGGGATTGAAAGAAGTCAAGAGGGGGAAGAGTGTCTCTGCTCCCCTAAACCTGCGAAGCCTGTTACCGGGTGCCCTTTTCTTTGAGGAGACTAACAATGTCAGTATGACCGTTGGAGGATGCATGCTCCAGAGCCGTCTTACCGTTTTTGTCCTTCACATTCACGTCTGCGCCTTTATTTAGAAGTATACGTATAGTGTCGGCATGGCCTTTGTAAGATGCTGACATGAGGGCCGTTCGACCGTATCTGTCATCTTTAGCGTTAATATTCGCGCCCTTTTCAATAAGTAGACGGACAATGTCGGTATGACCTTTATTGGATGCTGACATAAGGGCTGTTCGATTGAATCTTTGTATACCATTAACTGTTTTTTCCAAGCTCTTCACCAATCTTGTAATCTTAGGGTCACCAGATTTTTTTAACTTTGCAAGAGTCTGGTCTAATTGATCGGACTGCTCGTATTTATCAGCTTTCGCGTTCACGTCCGCACCCTTTTCGATAAGTAGACGGGCAATGTCGGTACGGCCACTGAAGGATGCATACATCAGCGCAGTCATCCCGCCCATGCTTGTGTCCTTCGCGTCCACGCCCGCGCCATTTTCGATAAGTAGACGGACAATGTCTTTGGAGGACGCTAACATCAGCGCCGTGTAGCCAAGTTTGTTGCTTTTCGCATTCACGTCCGCTCCCTTTTCGATAAGGATACGGGCAATGTCAGTATGGCCAGAGTTTGAAGCAGACATCAGCGCCGTCTTGCCGTTTTCGTCGTCCTGTGCATTTACGTCCGCGCCTTTTTCCAGCAGGGTCTCTACTCTGGAAATATTCCCATCTCTTGCGGCATCAGCAAGTATGGGAAACCATGTTGTTTTGCAGCGACGTTTATAAGCATCCCTGCAAGCATTGCTAAAACTACCACCCAGTGCAGTGCAATATACCGCTAAGGTGATTTGGCTATTTGATGTTTTGTCGCATTCAGTTTTTTTTCTCCAGAAATTCGGATCGTGGCGGACGTTGCTTGTGTGGTCAGTGTGAGTGTTGCTTATATGACTAGTGTGGCTTGTGTTGTTGACGCAAGACGCACATAGAAATAACAATAAAACAATCAAATATTGTATGTTTTTCAAAACTTACCTCCTGAATGCTTTTATAAAGCTATACGGGTCGTGTTAAACGAAAAGGGTTGTGATTTGGATGTTTCTGTGAGCCCCTGTACAGAAAACACCTTAAGCATATACCCTCATCCTGAACTTGATTCAGGATCTCGCTTTTGAATTGGTCAAGCAGGGTGGTTGTCCCCACCAAAAAAAACTACTCCCCCATCGCTTCTATCAGGAGCATGTTCTCGGTCATTGCCGGAATCAGAATTTGTTTTTTTAGATTGTCATAGGTTATGTCGGCTGGCGCGTCGACGTCCGTTGAAAGCTTAAGTTCTGTTACCTTTCCCGTGTCCATGTCGTAGATAAGAAGTCTGCCCGGCTCTCCGGCTGCCCCCCAGTCCGAGAATAAAAACCTGTATCCCGGAAGTCGGACAAGCCCGTCAAGCGCGCCAAGCCCGGACGTTAGTTTGGTATAGGTCGGTGGGGTGGTGGCAAATGATATCGACCCTAAACTTCCCTTGCCGTCCTTACCTTTACCAAAACTTACGAAATAAAGGGTGTCCTCGACCGAGTTGTAATAAAGTCCGTTCACCCCTGCAATGCCTTTTGCTACAAGTTTGTAAGAGGGTTTCTTGCCAAGCAAGATCTTGTAGATGTTGCCAGTGTCGGTTGACGACACGAAAAGAGATTTATAGTCCATCATGGTCAGGTCGTTGAGGAAGACGGTTTTTTCTTTTGAAAAGTCGAGTTCAAAAACCATGTACCTTGAATCAATGTCAAACCCAACGACCCGGTCCACGTCGGCCACGTACAGTGTGCGGCCAAGGATTACCATGCCCTTTGGCGCGTCAAGCGTGGTGTCGCCGCGTCCTGGCAGGTACTTATTATTAAGAAGCCTTCCGTCAGGCAGTATTTCAGATATAAAGCCGTCTCCGTCCTTGGTGCTCGGGGCAAGTTTCTCCCCGACGTTTGATACGTATATGCGCCGCCCGAGCGGGTCGATCACCGCACTTTCAGGGGACTTGAAACCTTCCATGGTAAGTACGTTTGTGGTGTCGGGCGAGGTTTTTTCTGCCGCCGCCGGTTTTGCTTCGGCTGCTATGCCCAGGCCGGGAAGGGCGCCGGTTGAAAGAGTTATGGCTGCAACCAGCAAGGCTGCCTTGCATGCCGAGGTCGTCAAAAAAGATGCCGAAGACGCCCTGGAAGTCAGGGTATGGGTTGCGCCTTTAAAGGCAGAAAAAAATTTTTTGTAAATACAACGCATCTGTGTCATGGACTTGTCTCCTTTTAAGTTAACCCGTTGCATGCGGCAAGGCAGTTTATGCTTTGGATTCCAGCAAATACTCAATGTGTTTTACGTGCGCCTTTTCTTCTTCGGCAAGCTCCCGGTACATCTTTCTGCCTTCCGCGGTGCTTGCCCTCCCGGCCATGTGTTCAAAGAATTTTGCCGAGTGCCTCTCGGTATCCAATGCTATAAGCAACGCCTTTTTCGGGTCGTTTATGGCTGCGACAAGTTTGTCTATGTTGATTCTTTTCATGAACAGGTCGGGCACGCCAAGATTTTTTACGTAGTTCTCTATCTCCAATTCCTCGTCCGTTACTATGTCGCTGAACCCGGCCTCGGGGAAGTACTCCTCTTCAACTATCTGAAGATGGCGTTTTTCGTCCTTAAGAAGCTCCTTGAATACCTCGCGGATATTAGGTACATGAATTTTTTCAAGAAGCAGCGTGTAGAAACGTATACCGTTTTTCTCTATAAGGGCAGCCTTTTCAACCGCCTCTTTTTCCTCAATGTGTTCGAACATTTTTTTAAACCTCCAGAGTTATGAAGTACTATTAATATCAAAATCAGGGTGCAAAGAGCAAGATAATACTGTTGTATCTTGGCAAATCACCTCTGAGTAAGGCTACGGGGTATAAAAAGGGAATTCGTTGAATAAAGACACCTGAACCATGTTGCGGGGCATTAAACCCGCCATGCGGGCAAATCACCTCTGAGTAAGGCTACGGGGTATAAAAAGGGAATCCGTTGAATAAAGACACCTGAACCATGTTGCGGGGCATTAAACCCGCCATGCGGGC
>CBDUXY010000091.1:0-11508 GCA_965371305.1 uncultured bacterium | reverse complement strand
TACTTTACAGGTAAGTGTTGTCAATGATTCAGTCAATAATACCACTTCACAGGTTAAGACAGTTGGAAACGATAGCTGGATAATAGAATTTGACGAGTTCAATACCGAACATTCACTTCAGGTGCTGGGATTTCGTCCGGGCAAAACGCACACAATTGAGATAATAATTTTTGATGAGTCTGACAACATGACTGTTTTAAATAAAAAAATTGAAGTAACCAATGGTATTGTTGGTTTTTTTGACATACTTGGATACACTTCATTTTTGGAAAACAATAAAACAATAGATGCTGCTGAAGAAGTCCTGAACATAATTACATCTGCAGAACAAGACACAAAAAAAGAATTTACTAAATTTCTCACTGCTAACAAAGGAAAAATATTTGTTGACTATTTTAATATCCTTCTTGAAGATTCTGAATGGCTTATTTTTTCTGATACAATATTATTAACTTTACCACTTAAAGATTCTGAATCACAATATCGAGACAACCAGTGGCTCTTTTTTATACTTCTCTCCATTTTTTTAAATCGTAGAATGTTTAATGCTGGCCTTCCTTTAAGAGGCGCTATTGCAACCGGAGAATATGTGATAGAAAAAAATTGCTTTGCAGGTCAACCAATTATCGATGCATACAAACTCGCACAGAAGCTTGACTTAGCAGCATGTGCATTAACTGAAGACGCAAGTAAAAATTTCCTTAGCATCGATTCAAGAGATAATTCAGAAGAAGACCCTAAAACAAAAAAACTGACCTTTGACGATTTACTGCAACACTTAGTTATTGAATACCTATTCCCTCTCAAAAAAACAGAAAATCAGCATTATAATGGATTAAATACTTTTGGGCTAACATCTAACCCTATTAGTGACATCCGTCAATATATTTTAGAGTCTTTCTGGAAACATAAAAAAGATATTCCAAAAGAAGCACAAGGGAAAGTAAATAATACAGAGCAGTTTTTCAGGTTTTTAATGAATGCTAACAATCAATTTAACAAAAAAGTTGCCGCATCAAAAAGTTAACAACGGATACATTCACCGATGTTTCGGTGCAACCCTGCCCTGAGGCTCTCGAAGCCTGTGGTGAGCCTGTCGAACCAGACCGCGCTGGAACTATTCCCCCTCACCCCAGCCCTCTCCCACCAGGGGAGAGGGAGCAAAAATCTGGATTCCCGCTTTCGCGGGAATGACAAAACCAGATTGCTTCGTCGGCAACGCCTCCTCGCAATAACAAATAATAATAAACCCATTCATCCTTCGAGAGCCTCAGGACGAACGATTGACACCTTACCTCATCCTTTCTATCTTGTTTTGTCTTTTCGAAACCCAGTGGGGATAGGGCCTCCTACCCTGTTACGGTTGGGCTAAAGAAGGGCTGGGTGAGTGAGGCCGAGGGAGCATGAGCGCAGCGATTTAGGCGGACGAACGAACGGGGAAGAGGAAGCTTCGCCCTGAAACACCCTACCCCACAAAAGCCGTCCCGCAGGGACAAAATCTGTGATGGCAAAAATTGTAACAAGCTTTCTCATATTTCTACATGGCAGAATATGTGCGCCTTCAAACTCTACCCCTCCCCAACCCCAATACCAGCGGCAAACATCAAATAAGCGTCGATAAATTTATCTATGCTGCCGTCGAGCACAGAGTCAACGTCGCCGGTTTCAACGTTCGTGCGGTGGTCTTTTACCATCCTGTAAGGTTGCAGCACATACGAACGTATCTGGCTGCCCCACTCGATTTTCTGTTTGTCCTTGTGTATCTCCCCCATCTTCTCTTCTTCCTCGCGCTTGCGTTCTTCATAAAGACGCGCTTTAAGAAGTTTTAAAGCGGTCTCTTTGTTTTTGTGCTGGCTCCTGCCGCTCTGGCACTGCACCACCACGTTTGTCGGAAGGTGGGTTATGCGCACTGCCGAGTCGGTCTTGTTTACGTGCTGCCCTCCGGCCCCGCTTGCCCTGTACGTGTCTATACGAAGCTCGGCCTCGTTTATCTCTATCTCAACGTCGTCTGCAACCTCAGGGTACACGAACACGGAGGTAAACGACGTGTGCCGCCTTTTCGCGGCGTCGTAGGGGGAAATTCTAACTAACCTGTGCACGCCCATCTCAGCCTTCAGGTATCCGTACGCAAACTCGCCCTTAACAAGCATGGTCACGGTCTTTATGCCGGCCTCATCGCCCGGCGTATAATCGACTATCTCTGTGTCGTAACCCCGCGCCTCGGCCCACCTCTGGTACATACGAAATAGCATATCGGCCCAGTCCTGCGCCTCCGTACCTCCTGCCCCCGGGTTGATTGAAATAATCGCGCTCGAACGGTCGTTTTCCTTGCCAAGTATGCGCTTTATTTCTTCCTCGGCAATGGCGGTTTCGGCCTCGGTTATCTGCAAGTCGGCTTCGCTTGCCGTGTCTTCATCCTCGCCTTCAATGGCAAGAGTGATAAGCACCTCAGCGTCTTCCACAAGTTCTGCTAATTTATCAAAACGCGCAAGCTCGCTCTCTATCTCGCCCTTACGCTTCATTATTTTTTTTGCGGTCTTCTGGTCATTCCAGAAACCCGGCGCAAGGGTCTTCTTTTCTATCTCGGTAAGCTCGGCTTCTCTGGCAGTCCGGTCAAAGACAACCTCTAAGCTCAAGCAATTTTCCTGTAACCTTTGTAACTCTATCTCTTATCTCTTCAAACATTTTACCTACCTCCTCCTTTTCTTATACGACCAGAGTATAATAATAACCGACAATATAATCGACAGACAAGGGAAAAGAAGCGGATAGGTCGCAAAAAAAGTCGGCCGGTTCTTGCGAACTCTTATCACCTCTGAAAGTGTTGTCTTTTCAAAAAGTTCTGTTTGACTAACAACCCGGCCTGCCGGGTCTACGACAGCGCTTATACCTGTGTTGGCGGCGCGCACCAGATACACCCTGTTCTCGACCGCCCTCATAATGGTCATATCAAAGTGCTGGTACGGGGCCGAGGTCTTTCCGAACCACCCGTCGTTTGTGATGTTTACAAGCAAATTAGCGCCGTTATTACTGAACTCGGCGGAGATCTCAGGGAATATCGCCTCGTAGCAAATTAAAACCCCAATGTCAGCGATTGTGTCTCTATCTGCGTTCTTGCCTGCGTTCCCTGCAAGCGGGGCGACACCCTTCGCCGTGGCGACGTCCTTGTCCGCCCTCGCCATATGAAGCGGCACAGCCCCGGAGCCCGGCACAAAGTCGCCTGCCCCTTCGGTAAGTTTCTCTATGAAAAAAAGTATCTTTTTAAGCGGCACGTATTCGCCAAAAGGTACGAGGTGCATCTTATCGTACCGCCTTGCCTGCCCTGCAAACTCTCCTTCAGGGTCGATTAAAAACGCACTGTTGTACATATTGTATTTGTCGTCTCCCGGCCGGTACTCGTAATGCGGCGCGCCGGTAAGGAGCCATGCGCCTGAACGCTCGGCAACGTCGGTAACTAAAACCGCCCTCTCTCTGTTACGTGCAAGAAAAAAAGGCATTGCCGTTTCAGGCCAGACGATTAATTTGTGTTCAGTGCTTTTTTCAGAGATTAACTTTTTGCCTTCAGGAGCGTTGCCTGGCTCTTTTACACCAACTGCCTTCAGGCTTAAATCCCTGTACGTGTCTATGGTATATTTTATCTTGTCCTTTGACCACTTTACCGATTGCTCGATGCTGCCCTGAACGACTGTTACTTTAACAACTTTGCCCCCGCTCATGCCTGACCGAACGACTTTTGGCTTCATTATGCCGTAGGCAACTACTAAAACAACCAATATGGAACAAACCACCGCAACCGACTTTATTCCCCTTTGCCTGTGCATCACCGACTTAGCTATCAGATAAAGCCCTGCGTTAACCGCTACGACAAAAAAGCTCACTCCCCATATACCGAATATGTCGGCGCTCTGGATGAGTGTTGTGTAGCCTGTCTGGCTATAACCTATTAATTCCCAGGGGAAACCCGTAAAAAGTGTTGCGCGCAGGAATTCAACAAACACCCACAAAAATGGAATCGCAAAGAATCTCGCAACAGGAGAAAGTCCGTTTGTCCTTGCAAACAGGAGCGCAAAGATGGCAGGATATACGGCAAGCAGCGAAGACATTAAGAGCGCAACCCCAACACCTAAGACAAACGGCACTCCGCCGTAGTAGTACATCGAGTAAACAACCCAGTAAACGGTAGAAAGGAAAAACACGACTCCCCATACCCAACCAACCAGGAAGATCTTTTTGCGACAGCTTTTAAGCCCCTCGCCGTTAAGAGTTCCTTTTAAACCGCCTTGTAAACCGCCTTGCAAACCGTCAAGGGCGAAAAACAGCGGCACCAGAGCCACCCATGAAAGCGGGATAAGCCTGAAAGGGGCAAACGACAGGACAAGCAGGACAGCCGAGAATATGGCAAGAAGGAGTCTTTTTTTCATCTGAGATATGCGCTGCGGCGTTCTGTAACGCAGCCCTGTAAGGCCGCTCTTACCTGCCGGTCTTACCGGTCGGATTCAAGCCTCACAGAGGGGTTAGACAACTGAAAGTAAATAGTTAAAAAGAAACATTGCTATTACGGAAAAAAAACTTAAAGCTTAGATCTGGGACAAACCCTGCATCATGTTGGCCCACCACATAAACAAAATAACCGATACTATTACAAACAAATAGAAGACCGGGTACCACTTGCGAAACTTTCTGCACTCCCTTCTAAACTTTATGTCTTCAAGCTTTTCGTAATCTTTTCTGATCAGAAAAAATATAACCGCCATAAAACTGCAAAACAGTTTTATCGGGTTTATAGTAATAAAATTAGGTCTTCCCAGCTTCTCCCATAACTCGGGAAAGTCGCGCCTGGTCCTTTCGCCCACCCTGACGTGCCACGTAACAACAGCCATACCAAGTGCGCCTGTCGCGCCAATAGCAAAAACAACCAGAATCAAAACGAATATATGCATGTCTTCTCCTTAACCCCGCGTGGCGGGCTACAAGCCCACCATGTGGGTTTAATTCCTCACAAGTGCTGCGAGGTTATAGCCATCATGTTTTATTTTAATACCCTGAAAGCTTTAGTAAGTAGTAATTTTATCTAATCACGACGCATTTTAAGCCGCACAGTAGCACGTCGTTTATTACCCTACCGTTTATTACAAGGCTTTTTTCCCTGACTCTGGTCGGGTGAGGACTCGGCCTGCGGCTTAATCCCGGTCCTACCAAATCTAAACAACCCCGCTTGCCCTGATTGCCTCCAACAGTTTTTCTTCCCGCCGCTTCATCTTCGCGGCCTGACGGCCGCCGCGTACGTGGTCGTACCCTACAAGGTGCAGCACGCCGTGCACAAGCAGGCGCATAAGTTCGTCTTCAATTAATACAGAAAACTCGTCCGCTTGCCTCGCCGCTGTCTCAACCGAGACAACAACGTCGCCAAGCATAACTTCGTCGTCGTCCATTGGGAAACTAAGCACGTCGGTTGGAGTATCTTTACTGCGGTATCTGCGGTTTAATTCCCTTATGCCTCCTGCCCCTTCGTCGCCGGTAAAAAGCAGGCTAAGCTCCGAGTCATTTAATCCCAAGTCTTCTAAGATTATCTCTGCCGCCTTTTTTATCTTTCTCTGCTTTCCCTTGAGCGCCGCCTTTACCTCCGGACTTACCGTCATCTCCACCTTCACCGGTGTCCTCCTTTTTCTTTTTCGTTACCTCTACGGGGTCCGGATAGTTTATCCTCTGATGGAATATACCGGAAAGCACGCGGTTAAAGCTGCTGGTTATGGCATGCAGGTCTTTAAGAGTAAGTTCACACTCGTCAAGTTGTCCGTCGGCGAATATCCTGTTAACCAGTTTTTGCGTCATGCCCTGGATCTTCGCTGGCGTGGGGTCGGGAAGGGTGCGGCTTGCAGCCTCTATCGCGTCGGCAAGCATTAAAATACCCGTCTCCTTTGTCTGAGGCTTTGGCCCTGGGTAACGAAAATCCTTTTCGTTCACTTCATGCATGTCCGCGTCCTGCTCCTTAAGGGCCTTATCATAAAAGAACCGCATAAGTGACGTACCGTGATGCTGGGGTATTGCGTCGGTTATCTCTTTACCGAGCCGGTACTGCTTTGCAAGCTCAATACCTTCTTTAACGTGGTTGCCAATTACAAGGGCGCTCATGCTCGGCGTTAGCTTATCGTGCTTGTTCTCGCCCTTCATGTTCTCTATGAAATAAAGCGGTTTCTTGGTCTTTCCTATGTCGTGATAATAAGCACTTACCCTTGCAAGCAGGGGGTTGGCGCCTATCGACTCAGCCGCTGCCTCAACGAGCGTGCCTATTACGATTGAATGATGGTAGGTTCCGGGCGCCTTTATCGCAAGGTCTTTCAGGAGCGGGTGGTCCATCCTTGAGAGCTCAAGCAAACGGATGTTTGTGGTATAACCGAAAAGTATCTCTACAATCGGGGCAATGCCTATTACCAGCACGGCGGTTATAATGCCGTTTAATAGTCCAGCCGACACGGTAGAGAGCGGCGCCCACACGCTTGCCCCGCCCCTGATGGCAGCGAGGCTTAGAAGCACAATACAATTCACAATGCCTAAGTAAACGCCAGCTTTTAAAACAGTCGCCCGCTGCGTTGCATGCCTCGCCTCAAGGGCAGCCACAACACCTCCAATAAAAAAGTAAGCCGCGAAGTCAAGGCTGCCTGCAAGGAACATGCCTGCCATAATAGAGCTGACTGCGGCAAAAAGAAGTGCAGTTACCGCATTAAGGAAAAGCCTCACAAGCATCGCGCCCGCGGCAATAGGAACTATGTATATATAAACCGTAGAAGGCACAAACGGGAATACCGCCTGCAACACGGGCGCTGCAATGCCGGAGAATCTAATTAACATCATCAGGCCGAGAAATACAACCGACATGAAAAGCATGTCTTTCGACGACGAGGAAAAGCGCTTTATCCCGCCCCTTGCAAACAGGTAACAGGCCATAATAAGGGCAAGCATGAACACAAAGGCCCCGGTAATAGGGGCGCGGTAACGCCTTGACTTAAGGGCCTCTTCCATATAGGTGAACTTTTCTATATCTTCGGCCTGGACCCTGTGACCTTCCCTTACGACGATCTCGCCTTTTTTTATGGAGAACTCCGTAGTATTAATATCAGCAGGTGACTTCAAGTCCATCATCACTATGTCGCCGGCCTTGTAGTTGAAATTGATGAAGCTGAAAGAGGGGAAAAACACCACAGCGGATATGGCGCAAACAACAACAAGGATGGCTATCTTTTCAACAAAAGCCCGTTCTCTGAAAAAACCCTTGGGCAGTCTCCCGTACTCCTCACGCAGGGCGTCTTTAACCTTAAACCTCATCTCAGTCGTTCTCCAATATGGCGCTTCGCTTCTTTCTATCTGCCTTTTCAAAGGCCTTTATGACTGCCTGAACAAGTGGGTGGCGCACGACGTCCGCATCCGTGAAATACAGGAACTCAATACCCTCTGCAACATTTTTTAAAATCTTTTGCACCTCTACAAGACCGGAGGGCTTTGAAAGAGGCAGGTCTATCTGAGTTATGTCACCCGTAATGACAGCTTTGGAACCAAAGCCAAGCCGGGTCAAAAACATCTTCATCTGCTCGACGGTTGTGTTCTGGGCCTCGTCAAGTATCACGAAGGAATCGTTTAGCGTGCGTCCCCTCATAAAGGCAAGAGGGGCGACTTCTATTATGCCGCGCTCCATGAGCCTTTGAATCTGTTCAAAATCCATCATGTCATGCAACGCGTCGTAAAGAGGCCTTAAGTAAGGATCAACTTTCTGCACAAGGTCTCCGGGCAGGAAACCAAGCTTCTCTCCCGCCTCAACCGCCGGTCTTACAAGTATTATCCTCTCCACAGTCTTGGCCGTAAATGCGGCCACAGCCGCGGCCATGGCAAGGTAGGTCTTGCCCGTGCCGGCAGGTCCTATACCAAAGACAATGTCGCTCCTTCTAATGGCGTCCACGTAGCCCTTCTGTGCTACACTCTTGGGAGCGATCTTTGCCTTGCGAAAAGAGACCAGAACGATGTCGTTAAACACGTCTTTAAGGCTCGTCTTACCATCGTCACCCTTGAGTATTCGCACTGCATAGTCCATATCAGCGCTCGTAAGGGCGTAGCCGGAGCGCACAAGGTCGTAGAGTTCGCTTAAAAGACGCTCGACAAAAAGAACGTCCTTCTTTGCGCCCTGAATGGTGACAAGTGTGCCCCTTGAATCAAGACTGACCCCGAGCTTCTTTTCAAGCGTCTTTAAATTCTCCCCGCTTTCGCCAAAAAGTGTTCTGGCAGCGGAATTTTCCTCTAATGTTAATTGCCTTGTAGCATCCCTGGCTCCGCTACGCTCAGGACTACCTGCCTTTTTATCCGTCAAAATTATTCCTCAATTTTTTTATTCCCCGTATGTGAGTTTAATTACCGGTCGGTTCCACGTCAAGCACGGCGAACCATGCCGGGTCTATGTCCGGAAAAAGTGAGTCGCGCTCCATCACAAGCTCAAGAAGCCCGCGCTCGCCTTCGGTGACCTCGCCGCCTTCCCCGCATTTTCTTGCAAGAGAGGCAAGCTTTTTAAAGTCCTCATAGTGCCGGGCAACACGCAGTTCGGCGTAATCAGCCGCCGCACGCGTTGAAATAAGAAACTGCCAATCAGAGGACTGCAGGAGCAGGAGCTCCCTTGCCGTTTGCTTGAGTATATCTGTCAGGAGTTTATCGTCCGTCCTGCCCGAGTAGGCTATGGCAAGTTTTTGCATCTCTGCCTCTGCCTCGTATATACGCTCCCACGTCCACTCGTTCATCTCGTTGTACCATATCCAGTGATACCCCCCCTCTCCCCAAGATCCCTCCGGCAGCCTCACTACCTCGGTTGGACTGTTTGCGTCAAGGTACTCGCCGCCTGTAACAAGATCAATCTCTCCGTCGTTATGGATGTTTTTGATCATATGGTAGAGGTACTCAGGCCCCTCGAACCACCAGTGGCCGAAAAGCTCCGCGTCGTACGGAGAAACCACTATGCCCGGTTCTCCCGCCTTTTCCCGGTGCTCGGAAAGAGTCTCTTTTATAAGGTCCTTAAAGTGCTCGGCGTTTTCCCTGATGCGCTCCGGTATAAGCTCGGGATGATACGCGGTCTTATCGGCAAGGTCTGCCTTAGAGTCGGTCACGCTCCAGTAGCGAAGCCCCCCTGGGAAGCGCTTTTTATGAAAATCCAGATAATTCCTGTCTCCCGGATAGCCCCACTCACCACTCCATACCTGAAGCCCGCTCTGCTCGTCCCTGGCGTAAACCGCAACAGGCTTATTAGTCTTCGACGGGGAATCCACCCAGTAAGAGTTATGCGGAGTGCCGCCTGCCGACTCTGTTTTCGGGGTATATTGCTTTTCAAATGTCTTCCACAGTTCATTTAAGTCGTCGAACCTATCGTGATAAACGCCTATGGCCTTCCCGCCCTTAAGCAAGTGTCCGTCAACGTAGAAGTACTCAATACCGTTTTCAGAGAGGAACTCCTCCACGCCTTTTCTCAAATACGGCTCGGCCCCTTCAACGCCCGGGCGCTTCCACTTATAAGAAGGCCGGTAGGCGCACTCGGGCAGCCAGATGCCGCGCGGCTTGCGCCCGAAGTGGCGCGAGTAACTCGCAACCGCCTGCTTTACCTGCGCCTGTATGCTCGTGTCGTTGCTAAGAAGCGGAAAATATCCATGCGTCGCGCCGCAAGTCGTTATCTCAATCATATCGGTATCTTGTAGTACTTTAAAGGCTTCGAGGATGTTTTCATTATATTTTACGGTAAAGTCCTCGAAGCTGTTATGATAAAATTCAAGCCACATTTGCGCCACCGTAGCCATATGGTCCTCTTCGAGCCTTTTAAACTCGCGAAGGTCCTTTTCCGCAGCTACCGACTTGTGCCTCAAGTACCCCTTGAACTTCGTCTTGAACTCTCCGCTTGCAAGCATCTCGGCAAGCACGGGGGAGATGTCAATAGTAACTCCAGGCCTTATCCCCTCGTCTTTCAAGCGGTTAAAAATATTCAGAAGCGGCATGTAGGTCTCTACCGCCGCCTCGTTAAGCCAATCCATCCCGTGCGGCCAGGTGCCGTGAGAGACAACGTAGGGAAGATGGGCATGTAATACCAGACTAAACGAACCAAGCTTTTTCAATGTGACGTACCTCCGAAAAATAAATTACCCCGCTGCAAGCAGCGAAGTATTAATAAGTTGAAATCTATAAAACCACCACCAGGGAAGCCTGGAAAAGTTAAACTTACCCTAAAATAGGAATTAAAAATTCTACCACGGTATATATAGTTTTTAAGTTATAAAAAAAGTTTACCACAGACGACTTATTATTGCAATTTCAAGTTAGTGCTGTAAATAGAATAAAAAGGCTTTTTTAAAGATGAAAACAGACGTTCTATTCAATTCGGCGCATGGACACAATCAGACATCAATTTATTTTCTCTTTCCTGTTTTTGACTTCTTATTTTCGGGTTTTTTCCTTATGCCTACGGCAAAGGCCTTTTCAGCCCAGGCCTTTAATTCTTCCGTGTTTTCAAGCACATCCAATGGGACACGGTAATAACCCATTGCGTAGGATTCCTTGCCAAACGGCCTGAACGGCTCCATGCCGGCAAGGTCGTAATCCGCTCTATTTTCATCATCTACCTTAAAAAAAAGCACGTCATCCGCTATAAGGGCGCAAAACACGCCTTCGATATACAGTCCCACCCCGCCGAACATGCGCCTAGCCGTAACCGTACCTGCACATTCAAGTTGCTCAAGCACAAAATCAAGGTAACCTTTGCTAACACTCATGTTGATACTCTTTAAAAAAAAGCCGGGTAGATTTTTTATTCTTTATATATTTTTTATCCTACCCTATCTCCGAATTAACTGAAAGCATAAAAAAAGACCGCTTTTTTTTAAAAAAGCGGTCTTTCTGATTTTTATCTATTATGATTTACAACCCGTGTAACTTGCAACCCTGTTTTACGCCTGATTCACACAAGCCCCTTTTAGCACAAACCCCTTTTTATTCAAGCCCCTTTTCATTCAAGTCCCTTTTCATTCAAGTCCCTTTTCATTCAAGTCCCTTTTTATTCAAGCCCCTTGCAAGGACTCAGGCCCAGGTTAGGCCGTAGCAAGCTTTTCAACAAAGGCCGGAATCGAAGCCGTGAGCGGAGCCGGCACGGGATGCGTTGTTTCACCCGGTGTCTCAATTCTCCACCTGAGCGTGTTTTTCCTTATCTTCTTAACAAGCTCCTGGTTCATTGCGTGCCCTGCCCTTACAGCCACAAGACGTCCGACAATGGGCATACCAACGAGTGAGATGTCGCCGATCAGATCAAGCACCTTGTGCCTTACAAACTCATCACCGAACCTTAGCCCGCCTTCATTAAGCACATCGTCCTCGCCTATTACAACGGCGTTATCAAGCGAGCCGCCCCTTGCAAAGCCGTTTTCCTTTAACTTCTCAACGTCGCTCAGGAAACCAAAGGTTCTTGCCCCGACAACCTCAGTGGTAAAAGTCCTTGGC
>CBDUXY010000090.1:0-11570 GCA_965371305.1 uncultured bacterium | reverse complement strand
AATCGGGTAAACTACCACAGGGTATCTTATATTGCAATAAAAAATAACCATAGGTTATGTCATGTAAAAAACCATTGTTAAACCAAATAACTCGGGACTTAAATTAAACGGATGTGTTGGCTTACAGTTTTAGCTATACGTCTGATTTTATAAGCCGGCGTCTAAACTCCTTAAGGGCAAGGGCTCTGTGGCTAATCGCGTTTTTTTCTTCAGGGGTAAACTGGGCAAGGGTGCGTTTTTTTGATTTTGTTGGTGATGATGGAGCCGAAAACGGTAGTCCATCTGGAATAAAGACCGGGTCGTAGCCAAATCCGCCCTCGCCTTTTGGCGCCTGGTCAATGCTGCCTTCGAGTGTGCCGTTAAAAGTCATTTCTTCCGGTTGCGCAGGGTTATCTTTACCCGTGCTGACGAAAGCAATGACGCACCTGAAGCGAGCCGTGCGCTTTTCTTGCGGCACGTCTGATAATTCTTTAATAAGTTTCTGGTAGTTTTCCCGGTCGGTTGCGCCGGGGCCCGCGTAGCGGGCGGAGAACATCCCCGGGCGGCCCCCGAGTGCGTCGACAACAAGACCCGAGTCGTCGGCAAGCGCGCTTATGCCGGTTTGAGCGGCAACGGAGCGCGCCTTTAAAAGGGCGTTTTCCTCAAAACTTTCACCTGTCTCCTCGGGCATTACAAGGTCCGGGAAGTCGTCAAGTGAGAGCGTTTTAACTTGAGTGCCCTTAAGCAGCTCTAAAAATTCTTTTATTTTGCCTTTGTTTTTAGTGGCAAGTACGATTGTCATATGTCTCGGTGCGCAGGGTCCTGCACCCGGAGTCTTTTTATTAAAGAGAAAAACATTCGGGTGCCTGGTTTATCAGCTTGTTTTTGTCAGTACTTCTTGCTGAAGCACGGTGAGTTCGGCTATTGCGTCCGCGGCAAGCGAGTAGAGGCTGTCGAGTTCATCCTTTGAAAAGGGAGATGATTCGGCCGTGCCCTGCACTTCTATGATTTTACCCTTTCCGGTCATTACGAAGTTCATGTCAACTGAAGCAGTCGAGTCCTCTTCGTAGGAAAGGTCAAGAAGGCTAAGCCCGTCTACTATGCCCGCACTCGTTGCGGCAACCGTGTCCAGGAACGGAGACCTTGGTATGGCCCCTGCCTCGACAAGGGTGCTAATGGTATCGGTCAGGGCAACAAAGGCGCCTGTGATGGAAGTGGTCCTGGTGCCGCCGTCGGCCTGTATTACGTCGCAGTCGATAGTAACCGTCCTTTCACCAAGCATGGACAGGTCCGTAACGGCCCTGAGGCTCCTGCCTATAAGGCGTTGGATCTCATGCGTCCTGCCGCCAACGCGCCCGATGCGCGATTCCCTTGGGATTCTTTTTTTGGAAGAGCGCGGGAGCATGGAGTACTCGGCTGTAATCCAGCCGCGGCCCGTACCGATGAGAAAGGGCGGGACCCGGTCCTCTATGGTGGCGGTACAGACGACCCGCGTATTGCCCGAGGCTATCATTACCGAGCCCTCGGCGAATTTGAGATAATTTCTTTCAATCCTGACCGGTCTTAGCTGGTCGTGTTTTCTGCCGTCAATTCTTCTTGTCATTTGTGTGTTTGCTTTCTTTTTTTTTGTATTGTGTTTCCAATATTGCATTGTCGGTGTTATGTCGCGACGCGCCTTTGTTTGCGCCTGTAGCTTGTTTTGTACCTGAAAGTTTCTTTTCGAATTCCATTACTCCGATAGTTATGTACGATGCTATCAGCGCCCTTGCTTTTTTGCTTGCAAGCCGCCGCTCTTCTTTTGGGTTCGATATAAAGCCGACTTCTACGAGCACGGCAGGCATGTCTGCCCCTGCAAGCACCCTGAACGGCGCCTGTTTTATGCCCCTGTTTTTTACTCCGATACCGTCGGTGAGCCTTTCGTGTATGTGTTGAGCAAGCCTTGAACTTTCGTGATGGGCCACGTTTCTTGCAAGGTCCCACAGTATTTTTTTCAGAAAATCGCTCTGTTCATCTGTACCGTTTGCGCCGTCGTCTGCGCCGGCGTTGTTCTCAATGGCAGCGAGTTCCCGAGCTTCGTCGTCGGTTGCGTTAACGCTCATGAAAAAAGTCTCAACCCCGCTTGCGGCTTTTCTGCGTGCAGAGTTTGCGTGTATGCTGATGAATATGTCGGCGTTTTTTTTGTTTGCAATTGCCGTGCGCTCTTCGAGCGTGATGTAGCTGTCGTCGCGACGGGTCAGGATTACGCGTGCCTTTGTGTTTTTTTTCAGTTGCTTTTCAAGTTCCAGGGCAACGGAGAGGGTGATGTCTTTTTCCTTTTTCCCGCTTGAACCGATCGCCCCCGTATCGTCGCCGCCGTGCCCGGGGTCTATTACGATTATAGCGAGTTTGTTTCCGTGCCCTGCGTTTTTCGCGTCTTTAGCGGTGTCTGCTCCAAGTGGGCTTACGACAAAGCCCGGCGCTGGAGAAGTAAAAAGGGCTGCGGCAAAGACCATTAACGCAAAGGCAGTAAATATTTTTATACTGAGTCTCATGATTTTATATTTTAATTTTTAACAAAGCCGTTGTCAACACAATACGCGGCAGGCCACTGATATGCCGGGAACTTCACTGCGTGGATTGAAGGCACGGAGAGTGATTAATTGTCAAGCTGTTTGCGGATAAAACCGTCTCTGACCTGATCATGTCGCAATCGTGACTGCGTGGATTGAAGGCACGGAGAGTAATTAGTTGTCAAGCTGTTTGCGGATAAAACCGTCTCTGACCTGATCATGTCGCAATCGTGACTGCGTGGATTGAAGGCACGGAGAGTAATTAGTTGTCAAGCTATTTGCGTATAAAACCGGTCACTGACCGTAAAGTCCTTGACAGTTAACTTGGCCTTTTGATAGTTTATGTAACAGGGTAACAGGTGTGAAAAGGGATTTTTTTGTTTGTGTGTTTATATTTGATTATTTAATTTTTTGAAATGAATTGCCCTGCTACAAGTAACCGAGTTTCAAAGGCAATTATGATGAAGTAGACCTCGCACGAACAGTGAGGGATTAAACCCGTTATGCGGGATACTAAGTTATTGATATTAAAACGAAAGGATGGAGGAATTATGAAAAAGAGTTTATATGTGCTGGCGCTGTTTATGATGATAGTGGGGCTTGGCCTTACGGGTTGTCAGCCCAAGGCAACTACCACGGATATGGCCGGGACGGCTTCCGGTACGGACGCGGCAGCGCCCGGTGGTGATAGAGGCGGCATTACAGAGGCAAGTCTTGGAGACACCGCAGCCCTGGCCGCGACTGCCGAGAGTATAAAAGACGTATATTTTGATTATGACCAGTTTACCGTAAGGGGAGATGCAAGAGGGGTACTCAAAACCAATGCAGACATCCTTAGCAGTGACATGGCAAGCACTATAACCATAGAGGGCCATTGTGACGACCGTGGCTCGGGCGAGTACAATATTGCGCTTGGTCAGAGAAGGGCAGAGTCCGTGCAGAAGTACCTTGTTAACCTTGGCGTGTCGCCAGGGCGCATTAATATTGTAAGTTTTGGCAAGGAAAAACCCTTTTGCAACGATAGTAACGAGGCGTGCTGGCAGAGTAACAGAAGGGCGCATTTTGTCGTCAGGTAATTGTCTTGCTTATCGGCAATGCAGACGCAAGTGCGGTTAGTTGGGAGTAGGTGATTATGCCCGATGTTATGCCGGAGCTTTTTTCAGACTTTGATTGGCGCAAGTTTGCGTTTTTCGGTCTTGTTTTTGTCCTGAGCGCGGTCGTACTCTTTATATTGAGAAGGGTCGCGCTCGGTGTGCTTCAAAAGTGGTCCACGAAGTCAAAGACAAACGTTGACGATATACTTATCGACTCGCTCAGGCACCCGTCGATTTTATGGATGCTTGCCCTTTCGCTTTACCTGGCCCTTGCCACGTCTAATTTTACCCCGCGTTACGTAAGCTACGGCCTTAAAACCCTTTACGTCCTTATCATCCTTTCCGTCACCATGGCGGTTGCCGGATGTGTTTCGCGCGCCATACAGAGTTACGTCGAAAAAAACGACGCTTCCGTCCAGACAACAGGCCTTACCAGGACCCTTGTAAAAGGCGTTATCCTGGTCCTTGGCTTCCTTGTAATATTAAACACCCTTGGCATCTCCATAACCCCTATGATAACGGCCCTTGGCGTCGGTGGTCTTGCCGTTGCCCTGGCGCTTCAGGATACCCTCTCCAACATGTTCGCGGGTATGCATATACTTGTTGAAAAGCCTATAAGGGTCGGCGACTATATAATGCTTGATTCCGGGCAGGAAGGTTACGTGCTCGACATAGGGTGGAGGACGACCAAGATAAGAAAGCTGCAAAATAATTTGATAATTATCCCCAACTCCAAGCTCTCGCAAAGTGTTATTACAAACTGCACGATGCCGGAGAAGCGCATGTCGCTTTATATCCCGGTCGGGGTGAGTTACGACTCAGACCCGGAAGAGGTGGAGGTTATGTTGCTTGACGAGGCGGTGAAGGCGGCAGGTGAGTTAAAAGGGCTTCTAACTGATCCTCCGCCGGTGGTGCGCTTCAGTCCGGGGTTCGGGGAGTCGTCGCTTGACTTTACGGTCATATGTCAGGTCGCCGAGTTTGTTGACCAGTATCTGGTCCAGAGCGAACTCAGAAAAAGAATTTTTAAGCGTTTCAAAAAAGAAGGCATAGAGATTCCCTTTCCCGTGCGTACCGTGTATATTAAGAAGGATGCGGACTCTGCCGGTGTTTAAGATGAAGAAACAGCGGAGGTGGTTTTTGGGAAGCGGCGCACCGGTCATGAGATTTTTCGTAGTAGTAGTTGCATTACTTTTCGTGACGGGTTGTTTTACAACAAAAATAAACAGTTCCAAGCACCGGTTATATCAATTAAGTGATATGGAGGTTTTGCTTCAAGATTATTATGCAAACGATTTGAAAAGAATAAGTCCAGGGTTGGCCTGTGATGATTTCAAAAACAATGGTAGTGTTGGTTGTTTTAAGTTGATAGTGGATGAAGGACATGGGAAAGTAATAAAATTAATATACGATGGTTTGCATAATGGAGAAAAATTAGAGGTATACAGTTTTGACCCACCTGTAAATTATATTTTTATTGAAAAGATATTTGAGAAACAATTGAAAACCTTTGACCCACTTCCTGAAGAAAAAGCAGTTACTTTGGAAGATGGTCAACCTTCTTTAAGGCTTATAGTTTTTGAAAAATCTGCGGTTGTTTTTTATTGGAAGAATGAACGGTTTAATCAAATTTGGACATCAGATTAAGTTGGATAATATATTATGAGCGAATGTTTTAAATTTTACGAATGCACGTCTATTGTTGAACTAACAGGGCGGCACGCAAGTGAGCTTGTGGAGTTCCTTGAAGTCTTGAAGCGCGTGAGCAAGTCAAGCATCTTCCATCACATGCACCAGTACTTCCTTAAACCCCACGTGCGTATGCCCGAGTACCCAAACGATTTTGCCGAGTGGGCCTCGGACTCGCTCGAGCAAAAAGTCCTTGCCGAAAGGCTTGCCAATTTAAACCCATTTGAGTACTCAAGCATCGAGGATATCAGGACAGAGCTTGTACGTATCACAACGGATTTTCTAAAAGAAGACCCCGTGGCAAGGCCCGTGGTCCGGGGTAAGGAGTTTTATTTTAACGAGAGCAGGACTCTTGTTATACCGACCGGCATTACGGCGTCAACCGCGCTTGAGTTTGTCGAGGCCCTTGATAAGGTCGATGATTCAAGCATCTATTTTCATTTTTATGAGTCGCGCTTAAGGCTCGCTAAGGAAAACGACGACTTTAGCGTGTTTTTCAGAGATTGTTTGGGCGAAGAGTGCCCCGGGCTTGCAGACGTGGTAAGCAAGCTTGACCCCTACATGTACACGACCGAGGTGTTAAGGGGAAAACTGAAAGACCTTGTAATGGAAAGGTGTGAAGTCAAATGAGCCTGAATGATTATGTTGGAATAGTAGAGCCTGGGGAGCTGCGCGCCATAGAGCATATGGCCGAGAGGCTTCGGGGTAGAAGTTTCCTCCACGTGAATTCCACGAAAGAAGGCGGTGGGGTGGCTGAGCTTTTGCACAGGATACTGCCGATATTAACCGAGCTTGGCATAGAGGCCAGGTGGGAAGTGATTGAAGGCAACAAAGAGTTTTTCGAGGTCACAAAGAATATACACAACGGGCTTCAGGGCATGGGTGAGCCTTTTACAAAAGAGATGTGGGACGTGTACGAAGCCATGAACAGGGCGAATGCTGAAAAGCTTGACCTTGACGCTGACTGTGTTCTAATCCACGACCCGCAGCCGGCCCTGCTTATAGAGAAGAAAAAAAGAGGGCTCTGGGTGTGGAGATGCCACATAGACATATCAATGCCGGACACGGCCACCTGGTATTTACTTAAAGAATACGTGCAGAGATATGACGCCGCCATGTTTTCGGTTGCAAGTTTTGCAAGGTCTTTGCCCATACCACAGCTGATGGTTCCTCCTTCAATTGATCCCCTTAGTGAAAAGAATATTGAGCTAGATGAAGAAGAAGTAGATTCTGTCTTTGAACGTTTCTCCGTGCCGCGCGACAAGCCGGTCCTGCTCCAGGTCTCACGCTTTGACCCGTTTAAAGACCCCCTGGGCGTGATAGACGCTTTCCGTCTTGTCAGGAAGTACCACGACTGTCGCCTGGTGCTTGCAGGAGGTACGGCAACCGACGACCCCGAAGGCGAAAGGGTGCTTGAAAAGGTGCGCGAGAGGGCCGGGGACGACCCGGACATACATATATTGCTCGTACCGCCTTTTAGTGACAGGGCAATTAACGCGCTGCAAACGGGCGCAGACATTGTGCTGCAGAAATCAACCAGAGAGGGGTTCGGCCTGGTCGTGGCCGAGGCGTTGTGGAAGAGAAAGCCCGTTGTCGCAGGAGACGTCGGAGGCATCCCGCTTCAGGTGATTAACGGGGTGACGGGTTACCTCGTGCATTCGGTCGAAGGCACGGCATTTCGTATAAGACGGCTTTTGCAGAACCCGAAACTTGCAAAAGAGATGGGCGAGGCGGGACGCGAGCACATAAGAAGGAATTTTCTTATTACAGGACATATAAGGAACTACCTGTCGCTCTGGCTTGCAATGGAGAATAAAGATAATAAGGTGACCTACGTTTAATCCTCCATGGCGGGGTTAAGCTCGCGTGTGGGTTTAATTCCCTGAAGTTTTCATATTACTATTTGTTTGGAACTTGGTATGTTTTTATACCCCGCAGCTTGTTATAGGTCGGGTAATTGTTTTAAAACTCTGTAAAACCTGCCGTAAAACCATTAAAAATCCCTTTTTGCGTATAAGATTGTATGAATTTCCCCTTCCGGCCTTGCAACTTTCCTTGGTCGTGGTATATTGAAGTCTGTGCATCAGGAGTAATACATCCTGATTGCTGCTGATTATACCCGCATGGCGGGTATAATTCTCCACAGGTGCTGCGCACGGCGAATGCTGCAATGGTTATTGTGCTTATTGCATTCAGTCTGGTAAAAAAGCTTATTGCTAAATTTGCTCACCGCAGGTGCTGCGCACGGCGAATGCTGCAATGGTCATTGTGCTTATTGCATTCAGTTTGGTAAAAAAGCTTATTGCTAAATTTGTTCACCGCAGGTGCTGCGAGGTTTTTGCCAACACATTCCTTTTTGATACCCTGCCTCCTGCTGAGGCGCAGTGTGTGTGTTTTTTTTATTTGAGAGGTCTTTTATTGTAGATTGCACGTGAGGCGAACAAGTGTCCGAACGCCGCAGAACAAAAACAAAAAAGCGCGTCTTTAGAGAAAAGCTTATCGTTGTTTCCAACCGCGAACCTTACGTGTTTAAAAAAGGTGTGCCGGAGAAAACGGTCGGAGGGCTTGTGTCTGCGCTCGACCCTGTAATGCGTTCGTCAAAAGGGGTCTGGATAGCATCGAGTTCGACAGAAAAAACGCCGCGCCGTATCCCGGTTCCGCCGCCTCCTGAAAAACCTTCATACACCATGCGTCTTGTGCCCCTTAGCAAGCGTGATATTAACGGTTATTACCACGGTTATTCAAACCGCTTCTTGTGGCCCCTGTGTCACATAACCCTTGAGCAGATCTATCTTAAAAAATCCTACTGGACGAGCTACAAAAAAGTTAATTCTCTTTTTGCCGACGCGGTACTTGCCGAAGCAAGGAAAAAAGGCTCACTCGTCTGGCTTCAGGACTACCACCTTGCCCTTACGGCCTCGTATCTAAGGAAGAAAAGACCGGACCTGAGGCTTGCCATATTCTGGCACATCCCGTGGCCTCCTTACGACGTTTTCAAGGCCTGCCCACACAGAAGGGAAGTGCTCGAAGGCATACTCGCAAACGACCTGGTAGGTTTTCAAACGCCGAGGTTCAGGAGGAATTTTCTTAGATGTGTTGACATTGAGCTCGGTGCCGGGGTGGACGTGAAAGAAGGTTTTGTTAACTGGCAGGGGCATACCACAAAGGTAAGGGCCTTCCCTATAAGTATTGATTACGATTGGTTTGAAAACAGTGCAGAGAAGAAAAAATCACTTAAGTTCCTTGCCAGGTTCAAGAAGCAAAGGAAGTTGGATGGCAAGATGATAGGTCTTAGCGTTGACAGGCTTGACTACACAAAGGGCATAGTTAAGTGCATTGAGGCGCTTGATTTTTTTTTCAAAAAGTACCCGCGTTTTAGAGAGGAGTTTACTTTTGTGCAGATAGCGGTGCCAACGAGGAAGGTCGAGCCGTATTTAAGTTACATGGAACTTGTCAGGAAAAAAGTAGCTGCGATAAACGATAAATACTCAACAGGCGACTGGCGACCGGTCGAATACATAGAGGGCAAATTGACTCATGACGAACTCTCCGCCCTTTACAGGGGCTCTGACCTGATTCTCATAACGAGCGTTTACGACGGCATGAACCTTGTGGCCAAGGAGTACGTTGCCTCTCAAATAGACTTAAACGGGGTGCTGCTTGTAAGCGAGTTTGCAGGAGCGTCCGAGGACATGCCCGGCGTTATACGCATAAACCCGTATTACGCAGAGCAGTGTGCCGACGCCATGAAAGACGCGCTCACTATGAAGCGCGTACAGAAGAGAAAACTTATGAGGGCTGCCAGGGCTCACGTAAGTGAAAACGATATTTACGGCTGGGTGGAAGACATCCTTGAGGAGTTGAAAAGCATCAGGTGAGTAGTAGTCGAAGGCATCTTTTGAAGCATCTTGACGTGTTGGAAGGTAAGTTCAAGGGAAGGGAAGTTTCTCTTTTTCTGGATTTTGACGGCACGCTTGCGCCTATAGTTGCAAGGCCGGAGCTTGCCGCACTCTCTTACTTCATGAAGCAGCTTTTAAGGTCGCTTCCCGCCTATTACCCGGTAATCGTTATTACCGGCAGAGGTATGAAGGATATAAAGGACAGGGTCGGCATGAAGGGTATAGTATACGCCGCCAACCACGGCATGGAGATATGGTCGGAGAACTTTACAATGTTATACGACCTTGGGGACGCCAAAAAAGAGATCAGAAAGATTGAAAACCTGTTAAAAGAGCAGTTCGGTAAATATAAGGGTATTGTTTATGAAAATAAGGGCGCTACCACGAGCGTACATTACAGGCTGCTTGACTCAAGGGAGAAAAAAGACTTCCTCCCCAAGGTGAAAGAGTTTTTAAGGGCTTTTGAAAATGACGGACTTGTAAAGATAACAGATGGTAAAAAGGTTGTTGAGATAAGGCCGCCGATTTCCTGGAATAAAGGTAGTGCGGTTGACTGGATCCTTGATAGAGCGCCTTTTAATGGTACGGTGCCGGTATATGTCGGAGACGACCAGACGGATTTCGATGGCTTCAGGGCGGTTAAAGACGTGGGAGTGTCTGTTTACGTCGGCAGCACGAGTGTTGAAAAGGCCGGCGCGGATTTTTATCTAAAGAGCCAATTAGAGGTTAATGAGTTTTTGCAATGGCTGAAAGACTACGGTAAGCGCAAGCGCCTGAGTTGAGCACACCTGAGTTGCGCGAATTGAGCAATCAAATCCTGGATTTGCTGAATTATAAAAATAAAAAAATAAAAAACTAAAAAAAATTACAGGGGTCTTTTAGTTGACAAGGCGGTTGTGGTTGTCGCCGCCGCCGTGTTGCTCGATCTTTATGTGTTCGTCCATTGGGGATTCGTCAAGTAGGTGGTTGACTGATTCAAGCAGGTCTTCACAGCCAAGGTAGTTCCCGTCTCGGTAGACGTGCAGGGTTGCGTCTAAACTCCTGAATTCTATTTTGATTCTTCCTGTGTTGAGCAGCAGTAGTGGGTTCATTGTTATTTTATTTTTTTATGGGGTTAAAGTCTCAGCCTTGATAAAGCAAAGCTGATAAAGTAAAGGTTTATAGTATACACTTTTTTTTGGTGCGTGTCAATCACTTTTACGGCATGAGGCCGCTGGTGAAGCGTATAAAACCGTTACAGGCTTTATAAAACAGGCGTGGATAAGTATAATGCAGACAAATTTACAGCACACTTAGCCTTTTGTTGTGAAAAGATGCTCTTTTTCGCAGCAGTAGTGTGCTGAGTGAGGCTTGAAAGGGTTGAGGCAGCCGGGATGCAAGGTCAGAAAAGCCGTATTTTTGTTACTTTGTAATTATTCGGCAAGTCTGTCAATTGCTTCAAGTACGCCAGCTGTCATCACGCTTTTCAGCACAACGCGCAAACATCTTGCAATGTCGCGCCTTTCTTCGGCGCTCAGAGAGCGGTAGAGTTCCAGGAGTACCAATTCTTTCTTGTCGCAGCCGTTTTCAATGGGGTCTTCATGCAAGTGCGCGTCGGTGCCTGAGCCGGAATTGCAGGAAAAAAAGTAGGAGGGCTCCTTGTTCATCGCATGTGCAAGCTTAAGCCATTCTTCCGTAGTGATGGGTATATTGCCTTTTTCTTTTCTGATGTAGGTAGTCCTGTCAATCCCCATCTTTCTGGCCACATATTCTTGTTTCAGGTACTTTGCCTCCCGGACCGCTCTGAGCCTCTTTAGAATTTGCTCTGTGCTTAACATGCACGTAGTATATACCTGACAGAGAGATAAGGCAACCATTGAGTTAAAGTTAAGATGTAGTGAAATGTGTATGTTTTTTTTCCATGTCCTGTTTTCTTCTCGTATAATAAGACAAAAAACATTTTCTGGTTGTAAATTCTTATATATAAATCAGCAACTTTGGTTTGTTAAGAGGGTTTGACGGTTTACACGGATCAATTTATAATCATGCCTGAAGAATTGTTTGATGTGCAGCGCTGCCGGTGTTATACTGCTTTAGGTTGTGTTATGGAAGCATTGGTGGCACAAGAGGTTTTAGTAGAAAAGATGCCGGAGTGGTGAAATTGGTAGACGCGCGGGACTCAAAATCCCGTGGGAGCAATCCCGTGGGGGTTCGATCCCCCCCTCCGGCACCACGACACTCGTCGTCCGGAGCTCGTACTCTCTGTCCCGGTTTTTTTGACTTTCAAGCTCTATATATGATAAATTAAATAGATAGGTATTACTCCAACTCCAGGGCCATCTTAAGCGTAATGACACTTCTAAAAGACCTAAACCCCTCACAGA
>CBDUXY010000089.1:0-11621 GCA_965371305.1 uncultured bacterium | reverse complement strand
TATAAAAAAATACGGACTGAAAAACGTCGTTATGGACCCTGTGTTGTGTTCGACAGGCGGCGTTGCATTAATAGAAGAAAAGGGTGTCAGGGCAATCAAGCAGATCCTGCCCTGCGTCACCGTCATCACACCGAACACGGATGAAGCAGAGATTCTAACCGGAATTGAAATAAACACGCTTGAAGACGTAAGAGAGGCAGCGCACAGGCTGCATGAGATGGGGGCCAAAAACGTTGTTATAACAGGTGGACACCTGAAGGGTAATGGGGCTTTGGGCGAGACTGTGGGTAAGCCCAAAGCCGAGCCGATAATCACCACGCTTTATGACGGCAAGAAGTTTTACGAATTCAGCGGGGAAAGGATTGATAAATCGAAAGCTAAACTTCACGGCACGGGTTGTCTTTTCTCGTCGGCCCTTGCCGCGGGGCTTGCAAAAGGATATTCCGTAAAAAGAGCTGTCAGAGACGCAAAAGCTTACGTGCTTGAGACCATCAAGGCAAGGTAGGTTTAAAACGGTTAATACAGGTCGGTCTTGACGCCAATTACCTGCGCAATAGCGCCAGGGTCAATACCTTCTTTCTTTGTACGCAGCCTAAAATAAAGTAGCGTCAGCCCTAAAACAAAAACAGGCATGGCTACAACAGTCCTTTCCAGCCCATGCAGCTCTACCTGCGCATGATCCTGCAATATCATAAAAGGGACAAAAGATAACAACAGTAGGGGGAACAATACAACAAGTACCTTAATATAGTTGTTCTTCACCAGAGCTCTGCTTCGCGAAAAAGCCTTCACGGCGCTAATACCTTCCAGAGAAACCACTTGAATTGCAAATGCCCAGTTTGCCGCCACACAGGATGCAACAAACACTACCGCTACAAATACCAACCATCTATATTCTACTATCACGCCCCCAAACAAACGGAACGAAAAATAAAAAATCGCTCTGTAAAGACCAAACGTCATCAAGTTAAAGAAAAAAATTGTCAGTAGCATATTGCCGAACCTTCTCCTTGAAAAACGCAAGGCACGGGATATACTTATAGTTCTGAGCAAGTAGTGCTCGGCAGTTGCGCCAATGAGTGAATTATACAGGAGCGGAATAATTATCAGGGTAGCTACAAGTGAAATAAGAGAGTCTGCTGCGAATATCATCGCTTCATCAATAGGTCTTAGACCCTCCCCCATAGATGAAATTTTAATACGAAGCGCAATCTCCGGAGCTCTTAATACAAAAACTATAATGGCCGCAATTATAAAGAGCTTAAATAAGTGCAGGTTAATTAAGCTAAAAACACTGCTTAAGGTGCTGTTGTTATCATCTAATTCTGTCAACTTGAACACCTTTCAATTGAATGACCGGATTTACGTTTCCCTCACGCACCAAGCCCTGCTTTTTTACAGTCTTCCATAAAGACCTCGGGCGACCAAACCCTTACCACCTCACGGGCCTTGTCCGTGCCTGCCGGGATTACGTAAACGGTAGGAAAGTACCTCACGTTGTAATTAGTGGCGACTCCTCTCTCATGATTGCCAAGTTCAGGGTTGATATACACCTTGACCGCGTCGCTTAAAAACACCTGCACAACCTCGGAACCAAGCACGTCTCTTTTAAAATCCTTGCACGGAGGACACCAGTCCGTATAAAAATACAGGACCATCGGCTTACCCTCTTTCCTGTGTATTCTGAGTGCCTTGTCATAGCCGTCCGCGCCGCTGTACCATCCGGCATAGTTAAAATCTCCTTCAAGCTGAGGAGTGGTAAACCTGGAACTGAAGTAGGGGTAAAGCAGGTATCCTATAACGACGAGAGCTATTATCGGCAGAACTTTTTTCATGAAAAGCATTATTCATTTTACACCTACCCTTATGCCAAAGCAACAAACAAAGGACGTACTTCTAATAATATATACAACATGTATTAAGCCTAACTATACTCGGCTTCATCACAGGCGTTTATGAAAGTTACCGGAGACCACTTCTTCGTGCCATCTATCTTTATTTTTTTATCCGAATCCCAGGGAATAACAAAAATCGAGGGATACCCCCTTACCTTGAAAACATCTGCAATGTCTCTCTCGGTACTGCCGTTGTCAGGGTTAATTCTGACACGCAGCATCCCGTCGAGATAATCCTGAACATTACCAGATGTAAGGGTTCTTTTTGTGAAAGTTTTACAGGCGCCGCACCAATCGGTATAAAAGTACACCATCATGGGCTCTCCGGTATTCATGCGCTGGTCAAGAGCACTCTGATAACCGGACGCATCATTGAGCCAACCTACAAAATTCTGCGACACACGGGTGTCCGGTGTACTGTAGTCAACAAGCTCGCCTGCGATATAACCTCCACCCGTGATGTGAGGATAAAGCATATATCCGGCAACGGCAAGCACTATTAAAATAAAAACTTTTTTCATGCTAAAACCCTGACCCTTCGCGTTCAATATCGCTGTGTGTGGTTAAGTAGCAATTAATAAAAGTCTTAAATGTCTGAGTAATTTATTAATAAATTTCCTAAAGAGTATAACATAAATATCCGTATTACAGTAACTTATTAAACTATACACTCTTTATATAAACACGCCAATGCCGTTTGAAAATTATATCGGCAGGATTGAGGTTCGCAAAATAAATGAAGGTCAAACCGAGATTGCCTGGGGCGGCACCTTTGACATGACGACAGGACATGAGGACGGTGAATCGCAAACAGTAGAAAAGGTTGAATGTATGCTTTCGGGCGTGGTTGACGGGCTTGAAAAATTACACGGAAGTTGTCAACCCTGCTGCTGAGATTTACAAAAACCCGGCCAGAAAACTTTTGGACGACATCATGTTGCCCGAGCCTTTAAACTCGGTTGTTGAGTGGCCGCCAGGAGTGGTTCATTAACCATCAAACAAACCCGCCATACGGGATTACTTCGGCTCATTACACATGCAGCGGATACTCACGACACTACTTTCCTTTGAAGTATCATCAATAGCCTGCCCTACCTCCTGCCAAACCAGCCAAGGTCGCGTCCGCTTACGTATTTGTCCTTGCCGACAATTATATGGTCGTGGATTATAAGGTCAACGGTTTTTGCAGCATTCACTATCTCGCGCGTAAGCTTATGGTCGTTCCTTGAAGGTGTTGGGTCACCGCTTGGGTGATTGTGCACGAGTATGATGCTCCTTGCATTATGTGAAAAGGCTTTTTCGATTATTTTTCTGGGATATACGAACGTCTGGTCGATTGTACCCTCATGAATGGTATCTACGCTAAGGACTTCGTTTTTGGTGTTAAGGTAAAGAGCAAGGAATTTTTCTGTTTTTTCTCCCGAGAGCTTAAGGGTAAGGTATTTTATAACGTCCTCAGACGAGCGTATAACGTCTTTTTTCATTGAGCGCTCTCTTAAGTACTCGGCTGCAACTTCCTTCATGAGTTTTATAAGTACGGCAGCGTTCTCTCCTATGCCGGAGACCGTCTGAAGCTCGTCAATTGACGCATCAAATACGCCCCTTAACCCTGAAAACTTTTTAATAAGCCTCTTTGCAAGCGGCTTTACGTCGCGCCTTGGCACGGCAAAGGTCAAGAGCAGCTCCACGGCCTCATAGTCGTGAAACCCGGACAGGCCGGAGTTCTTGAACTTCTCACGAAGCCGCTTCCTGTGCCCGGTATTTGAATCGTCTGAATTACCGTTGCTGTCTTTAACCTTCATAAGCCTTCATAAACAAGCCTGCGCGTTTTAGTGTGGATTTAAGAGAAAATTCCTGCAGTTATAGATTTATTAACTTTCGCCGTTGTCCTTGTCCGTATTCGTTTCGTCCGGGGATTGCCCGGACGTACCTGAGTCGTCGGCAGCGACTTCAACCGAAGTTGGCTCAACAAGCACTGCCTCCGTTTCCACAAGCGGCGATACCGGAGCATCGGATTCCTCGGCCTCTTTCACCGCCACCGGACTTGCCGGCGCTGGCGCTGCCATCTTATTCATAAAGCCTTCTACAAAAGGCTTAATCAGATCAATCGGGAGCGGGAATATAGTGGTTGAATTTTTCTCTGCCGCCACCTCGGTAAGGGTCTGCAAGTACCTCAGCTGCAGCGACACAGGGTTTTGGCTAAGAAGGTTTGCAGCGTCAAGGATTTTTGAGGCTGCCTGGTGCTCGCCTGCTGCGTGTATAATCTTTGCCCTTCTCTCACGCTCCGCCTCGGCCTGCTTGGCCATGGCTCTTTTCATCTCGTCGGGCAGGTCAATCGCCTTTACCTCGACCATGCCGACCTTAACGCCCCAGGGGTCTGTCTGACGGTCTAAAATATCGGCAATCTGCTTGTTTATCCTCTCTCTTGAGGTAAGGAGTTCGTCAAGCTCGGCCTGACCACAAATACTTCTCAAGGTCGTTTGAGCAAGCTGGCTCGTTGCATAAAGATAATTCTCCACCTGTATAATTGCCTTATCCGCGTTCATCACACGAAAATAAATCACAGCGTTTACCCTTACAGACACGTTATCTCTTGTTATGACTTCCTGCGGAGGCACGTCCATTGCCACGGTACGAAGGCTTACCTTCATCATTTTATGGTAAATGGGAAGTAAAAGTATCAGGCCCGGCCCCTTTACCGAACTGAATTTACCAAGACTGAAAATAACGCCCCTCTCATATTCAGGCAAAATCTTTACAATAGAAAAAAGAAGCATGATAAAGAAAACGATCAGTATAATTAAGCCAGCTCCAACGCCTTGCATAAAGACACCTCCAGGATTTGTGTTTTAAATTTTAACGACTTTAATATGCAGCCCATGAACCTCTACGACAATTACTTGCGTACCTTTTTTAACAGGCTCGTCGCTTATCGCATCCCAGTACTCGCCCTCGACAAAGACCTTACCGTGACCGACAACAGGCCCCAGGTCGTCCACCGCCTCACCAACAGTATCCAAAAGCCCTTCAGGGCCGCTCACAGGCTTTGTCCTGTAACCCTTCACTGCAAAATACGTCAGAGTTGCGCTGCAAGCAGATACACCGATTAGCGTTGGCAGCATTACGCCAAGAGAAACCCTGAAGAAAGGTTCAGGAGAATCAAAGAGCATGAGAGAGCCCAGGACAAGAGACGCGACACCTGCGAGAGTCAGGAAACCGTAACTTGCCACCTGAAACTCTGCAATAAAAAACACCCCGGCAAGACCAATAAGTATAATTCCCGCGTAGTTTACCGGAAGACTTTGAAAAGAATAGAACGCAAGCACAAGGCAAATTGCCCCGACAACTCCCGGCAGGATTACTCCCGGGTTGGAAAGTTCAAAATATATACCCATCATGCCTATCATCATCAAGATATAAGCAATGTTCGGGTTGGCAATGACCTTGAGTATCCTGCTCCGGAGGTTCATCTCAATAACAAGCACCTGGGCTTTCTCCGTGTTCAAGATTTTTTCACCTATAATCGTATCTACCTTTCTTCCGTTAAGCGTGGTCAAAAGGGACGACTGATTCTCTGCTATAAGGTCTATGACATTTAACTTAAGCGCCTCTTCGGCACTTATGTTCACGCTCTCCCTTACGGCTCTTTCAGCCCACTCGTGGTTGCGGCCGCGTTTTTTCGCTATGCTTTCGATATAGGCCACGGCGTCGTTTGTGACCTTTTTTGTCATTGTCTCATCCATCTTTTTTCCGCCCATGGCAACTGGCGAGGCAGAGCCTATGTTAGTACCCGGAGCCATAGCCGCCACATGCGCCGCATAGGTAATAAACACCCCGGCACTCGCAGCCCTTGCCCCTGGCGGGGCAACGTACACGACAACAGGCACTTCGCTTGAGAGTATCGCCTTTATAATATCTCGCATCGAGGTGTCAAGCCCGCCCGGCGTGTCTATCTCAATCACAATAAGACCTGCCCCCTGTTCATGGGCGTTGTCAATTGTCTTTAACAAATACTCGCTCATTACAGGATTAACCACGCCGTCAACCTTAACGTAGTGCACGGGACGGACCGGTTTAGAAATAGGTTTTTCAGGGGTTGTTTTCCCTGCAAGAGGGTTTTTAATATTTGAAAAAGCAGGCGTGACTATGCTGGCAGCACCTGCCACAAAAAGAAACATAAAAAAGATAAGCATGTAATTCTTTCTTTTCATAAGACTGTAATTTTAGCAGAGATTTCAAGTGATTGCAACGTTGGAAAGAATAAAAGTATGTCTCGGTGCGTCCCGCGGAGAATCTAATAAAGCTGAACTCCCGCTGGAGCCTGCCGCAAACTTGATACGAGGCAGGAATGAGAAGCAAAAAAACAAAAAAACGTATTTTTATTCCCCGTTCTTAAGCCTGACAATAACGGCCTTTATATCTTCCCATGCAAGTTTCTTAAGTTCGGGTTTTTCTAGAAGCTCCGATGGATGATATGTAGGCCGAACCGGCACGCCGTCAAGCTCGTGGAAACGCCCTCTCAAGTCTGCAAAATCAGCCTCCCGGTTAAATTCCGGTATAACAGCCGCCGCCTCAGCACCAAGCGTTATAATAACAAGCGGGTTTATCAGGTCTATCTCTTCTTTCAGATAGGCAGAGCAGCTTTCGTACTCAGGGGACGCAGGTCCTCGCCCACCCTCCCCCCTGCAGCGCACAACACTTGAAATATAAACATCCTCTGGCTCTAACTCCATTGAACGAATTATCCGCTCTAAAAGCGCGCCCGGCTCTCCAGAGAGCGTAACGCCCGACTCGTCCTCTTCATTGGTTGGGGTTGGCGGGCCTGAAACAAACATAACCCCGCTCCGGGCGCTGCCGCGAGGCAGTATCGGGTTTTTGCGTTCTTTCGAAAGCGGGCAACACGTACAAGCTGCAACGCGGGCACTTAAACCGGCAAGGGCGCGCGAAACTCTATCACCACCCACGGACGTTGGAATGTGGGTTACGCCGCACTCGGCAAGATAGGCAAGCCTCGCCTTTGCCGCCCTTAAAATGTCGTCGTACTCTAATTCAGGGTTTTCGGATTCCGTAATTTTTTCCATTGCACCTTCACACACACAGATTCATCTGTTAAAATAGAGATAAGATGAAAGTTTTTGCTATAATTATAACTCTATTAGTGGTTTTCTTCACTCCGGCAGACGCCCTTGCCTGGGGTCCCGGCACCCACCTTGAGATAGCTTCAAACATACTCAGGAACCACACCCTTATTGCCCCCGCCGTTGCAGCCCTTATAAACGAATACCGCTTTGACTTTCTCTACGGCAACATAAGCGCCGATATAGTGGTGGGCAAGAACTTAATGGAGGAGCTGAAGCACTGCCATAACTGGCGCTTTGGCCGGAAACTATTCAACAAGGCCAAAAATGATTCCCAGCGTGCCTTTGCTTACGGCTACCTGACCCACCTTGCCTCCGACACCGTGGCCCATAACAGCTTCATTCCGGCAATGATGATACAATCTTTTGAAACCCGCATCCACCGCCACATATACTGGGAGCTGCGCTTCGACGCCATGGCCGATAAAAAAATCTGGAAAATACCTGAAACAATAGAAAAACATATTCACAGGGAAAACGACCGGCTGCTGTCGTCTACCCTTGTCGGCACGCCTCTTTCGTTTCGTACCAACAAGACTATTTTCTCCGCCGTCATCAACATCCACCGCATCGAGCGCTGGCACAGGATGATCGACATGCTAACGAAGATGTCCAGGTCAACATTAAAAACAACAACAAGAGAGTATTACCTGAACGAATCCATCACAGCGTCGCTTGGATTTTTAAATGATTTTCAAGACGCAAACTGCCTTGCTCTTGACCCAACGGGAAAACAGAATTTAAAATTCGCAGCCCTGACCCGAAAGAAATTAAAGGCCTTGAAGAGCAGTCACGGCGACTGGGAGGCAGAACTTGAAGAGGCCCTCGCGCGAGTCAACTACCCCTGAGCCAAGCTACAAGGCATGAAAAGGTGGTATGTTAATAAAAACAGCTAAACCAGGCTGCGGGTAAAAGTCAATCCCTGATCTTCACAACCCTGTCAAGGAGCAAGTCAGCAAGTTCACTCTTCGGCATCGACGGCAGGCTCTCGCATCTCTCCTCACTGTCTATTACCGTAACCTCGTTATCCTTGCTATCGATTGCAGCAGGAGAGTTGACAACCACCATGTCCAGGTTCTTCTCCCTTAACTTCTTTATTGCGTTTTCAGTAGCGTTATCGGTCTCAAGGGCAAACCCTACAAGTATCCTGCCTTCTTTTTTCTCGCCCATCTCTCTTAAAATATCAGGAGTTAACTCAAGCTCAAGCGACAACACGCCTTCGGCCTTTTTCATTTTTTTTGCCTGTATGTAAAGAGGCCTGAAATCACTCACTGCGGCGGTCATCACGACCACCGTAGAGGTTTGAAAATAAGCCGACGCCTCGCAACGAAGCTCTTCAGCGTTTTCCACATGAACAACCGTAACACCCGGAGGGTCCGGGAAAGCCGTCTGCCCAGTAACAAGCACCACCTCTGCTCCGCGCCTGGTTGCAGCCTTTGCAATCTCATACCCCATACGTCCGCTCGATGCGTTCGACACGAAACGAACAGGGTCGATGGGCTCGCGCGTGGCCCCGGCCGTTACAAGAAGTTTCTCGCCCGTAAGGTCCTGCACGGTCAGGGACTTCATAACACTTTCAACGATATCATCGAGCGGAGCAAGCCTGCCTTTACCATCCCAACCGCAGGCAAGTTCGCCTTCTCCGGGGCCGACAAATATAAATCCAAGTCGCTTCAGTTTTTCTATATTCCCCTGAACTACCGGGTTCTCGTACATCCTGTGGTTCATGGCAGGGGCGATTATTTTTGGCGCGTCACAGGCCATGGTGATTGTCGTTAAGAGGTCGTCAGCAATGCCGGATGCAACCTTACCGATATAATTTGCCGTAGCAGGGGCAATCACCATAACGTCTGCAATGTCCGTAATATCAATATGACTGACGTTTTGCGTGGGGTTTTGTCCTGGGTTTGCCTGAGCTATTTCCCTCTCTCGTGGGAACAACCTGTGCGACGCCGCGTTTCCGGAAAGAGTGGAAAAAGTAAGCGGGGTAACGAACTTTGTCGCGGCTCTTGTCAAAACAGGAAAAACATGAGCGCCAAGCTTTACAAATAACCTTGTAAGCTCGCACGCCTTGTACGCGGCTATGCCGCCTGTTACGCCAAGTATTATGTTTTTGTCTTTTATGTTCATTGAATTTTATTAATTAGGCCAATTATTATCAATACCTTCTCCCATAATTTTAAAATATTGTGATTCATCGATACTATATTTATCACAAGTTTCTTTTCTATATTTTTTCACCAAAATATCTTCATAATCAATTTTTTTCATATAGTCGTTAGGATATTTTTTTATTGCATTTCTACGCGCCAAGGCCTCAGTCTTGCTCATTTCCTTATAAATCTCTTTTCTAACTTCTGCTGAAAGACCATCTTTAACTCCTTTGCTTAATTCACTTGGTCTTAGGTCTGAGAATATTTGTATTGATATTTTAAAAATAGATTTTGGTTTTCCTCTTTCAGCTTTGCTCCAATCACCACCTGGTGCCCAATCAGCAATTGCATAAGGTCGCCATGTTTGCTCTAAAAAAAGTCTAACACTTAAAGCATCAACATCTCTTTTTTTAGATAAATTTTTTACAGCTTTTTTTAAAATTTCCCTAACTTTATTATCCTTAATATCTTGAGCTACTTGTATGTTATATTGAGATCTCTTAGCACCACGATGTTTTTTATACGCCCGTAAATCAAGATTCTCAGAGTGTAACAGTTTGTACTGAGTCTCACCTATAGCATCCATCGAGAATGCAACAAACACAACAAAAGTAACAAGTAATATGCAATATTTTCTCATGCTATTGTTTTAACCTCCTAAAGTAGAGCGAGCTTCTCGTATGATGTTTCGGTGCGTCCCCGCGCCGAAACCCTCCCCCTCACCGCAATCCGTGTGTCCCCTGACACCTCCCCCAAGGGGAGAGGGAGTAAGACCTCTGAATTCCCGCTTTCGCGGGAATGACAAAACGGATAGATTGCTTCGTCGTTTCGCCTATCCTGAGCGCAGTCGAAGGGCTCCTCGCAATGACGAACAAGGAATGAATCAGAACTCACTAATTCCCTAACTCCCTAATTCACTCACTCCCTGATCCCTTAAACCTCTGGATTCCATTTTTTGCCCGCGAGAATGACAGGAAATAAGGTGACACAACCCTCTAATAAATCTCCGCCTTCGAGAGAAACGGGTTTGACTGACGTTCCTGCTTGATGGTGGTCTCGATGCCGTGGCCCGAAAAAACACTTACGTGGTCGCCAAGCGGCACCACACGTTCGTTAATCGAGCTTATTAGGGTGTCGTAATCCCCGCCGGGCAGGTCGGTACGTCCGATGGAGCCTGCAAAAAGCGTGTCGCCGGAAAACAATACACCACAATCTTCAAGATACAGGCACACCCCACCCTCGCTATGTCCGGGCGTGTGTATGACCTTAAAGGTAAGCTTGCCGAGTTCCAGAAGAAGACCTTCGTGCAACACAAAATCAGGCTTAGGCTGCTTGACACTCCTGAATCCAAAAAGCGCGCTTTGCCCGGCCGCACTTTCAAGCAGCGGTATGTCGGATGAATGTATTGCAATACGACCTCCGCAGAGTTCTTGCAACTCCCCGTCTCCGCCTACGTGGTCGAAGTGCCCGTGGGTGTTAAGAATGTACTTGAGTTCAAGCCCTTTCTCAATGAGTTCTTCCTGCAATTCCAGGGCGTGCCCGCCAGGGTCTATCACGGCTGCCTCTTTGCTCGCAGCGTCCCAGACTATGTAGCAGTTGACCTCAAGCGGCCCGACCTGCACCCTCTTAAAATTACAATCTTTGAATTTAAAAAGTTCACCGTCCATAACTTCTACGCTGTGGCCTCCTTTTGCCATTTATTTATCTTTTCCGTGTACTCCGTCATAAGCTCGGTTGCCCTGTCTACGGTTGACGCCTCGGCAAGAACATGAAAATATGAATGGCTCTGGCTCGGGTACGCAATAACCCAGTCATCCCCGTAACTGATCCTAATACCATCAATAAGCGCTGTTTTCTTCCCCTGGCTGTCCTCGGCAAGGCGCCTCATTATCATCCCCTTGTTCTCCCAGGAACAGGAAACGCTCTCCCTCACCATTATGGAGGGAGGTATCTCTCTTATAAGTTTGTGCATTGTAGTGCCCACGGCAGCAAGCATCTCAAGTATCTTCGCTATAGCGTACATGCCGTCGAACACAGGTTGGAAGTCAGGGAATATATAACCTCCAAGGGACTCACCGACAAAAATCGTATTATCGGCTGCTGCAGCCTCCATAAGCCCTCTTGACGAAGTCTTTGTCCTGACCACCTTAAAACCGTATGACTTTGCCATTTGCTCTACCGCCCTTGAAGCGGTAACAGGCACCGCTATTGTGCCCTTTTTTGCTTTACCTGCTTTGGCTGTTTTAAGTACAAGCAGGGTTACCAGGTTAAGTGCGGTCTCCGCGTCTATCAGATCCCCTGAGTCGTCGACGATAAAAACCTTGGATTGGACTGAAACGTTAACTTGTGATTCCTAGCCAAAAAAATTCAGAAAAACGCCAGCATGGTTTCATTAAAACCAAAATTGAGAGATGGCGAAATTAGGAATTTTACGT
>CBDUXY010000088.1:0-11667 GCA_965371305.1 uncultured bacterium | reverse complement strand
CGAAGGTCTACAAACGGCTTGGCAAAAAGCATGGAGTATCGCCATCTGAAGTTAAGGCGACGGTTGAGCGTGTGATGAGGGAAGTACATTCTGGTGGTTCCACTAAGAATCAAAGTGTAGAAAACCAAGTAAAGACAGTGATCGGTAAGCTAACAAAAGTGAAGAAAGTCACAGCCTCCGGTGAGTTCGTGACGGTCGCGTACGTTGAACAGTTTACTGCGCACAATGATGATAATGTTCAAAATAGGGTAATTAATCGAATGCCAAAGATACTGGCGGCTGCCTTTTCTATAGAGGGCGTTGATCGAGTTAGACTCATCGCGTATTACCCGACATTAGGAGGTGGTGAGTCTAAAGTTGCTGGTCTTGAGGCTCTTCGTAGTGAATTAGAACCGCAGAAACCTGCGAACGCCTATAGTGGGTTCTGGAAAAAATAAGCACGTAGGTTGGGTTGAGCACAGCGATACCCAACAATTGCGGCCTTAACTTAAAATAATGCTAAACATCGTTTCTCAACTTAAACCTACAAAAAAAATGATACCAGGTGTGTCCCCGCAGAAACATATTACTAACCCCCCTCACCTCAATCCTCTCCCCCAGGGGGAGAGGAAGTCTGTAGGGTGGGCTGTGCCCACCAAAACATCTACTCAACCTCTTTCGCCGCCTTAAGCCCTGAATAAGCAGCAGCCACAACGCCGCCTCCGATGCCCTCCCAGTGTCCGGCAAGGTGTAAGTTAGAAATACCTGTTTTTAACGGCCTTAGTCCGGGCACCTGCGCCCACCCGTAAGCCGCGCCCCCTGTGTTGCCTGTATAACGTTTAAGTGTCTCAGGCGTTGCTCCCTCTATATAAAGGGCGTTTTCCGTTATGCCGGGTATTATCCGCTCTACTTTCTTTAACGTCCTTTCGGTCAGTTCTGCTTTCACGTCTGCCCAGCAGTCCGCGTAATCATATTCAACCATTTCATGGGCAACAATCGAATGTTTTGTTAATGCCGTGCCGGTTGCTTTGTTGACTCCGCCGCCTCCCCCGTCCCCGTCTTTATTTTCATCAGACGCCGGGGCGAAACCAGCATCAAGCAAACTCGGTATGGTTATGCCGATAAAGCCGTCAGGCGCAAACGCAGCCTCACTTGAAAAGTTATACTCCATGTTTTTAGTCGGGAAATAGCCAATGCTTGACGCACCACCAAGGTGCTTTAAGTCAACATCCGCCCCAACATAAAGAATGAAAAACGACGACGAAGGTTCCGGTAGATCGCGAGCCAGCCCCCGAACCCGTGTCTGAGACCGAGACACTTTCTTGTCCGTAAATTCCTCTGCGTTAATCAACACCTGCATTGTTTTTCTATAATCAATATTAGATATTACGTGCCTGGCCGTGTACTCTGTACCGTCCGTTGTTTTTACTGCTTCTGCCCTTCCTTCTTCGGTTATTATGCCGGTCACTTCCCGGTTATACATAACTGTGCCGCCTTTATTTACGATGCCGCGCACAAGTGTGTCGGCAAGCTCCTGGGTCCCGCCCCGCACCCGGTAAGCCCCGGAAGAGAAATAACTCATCATGAGCGCCGTCATTGCTACGGCACCGACGCGGCTCGGTGGAAGACCGTAAAAAGGACACCTGTCGGAGAGGACCGCCTTCAAAAATGGGTCGCCAACATGGGCGTTAAGAAGATCTGCAAAAGTAGCAGCACTGTACTTCATGACGTTTAAGGGCAACGCTTGTTCTCGACGTTGTCCACGACTGCGTCCATTTCTTAACATCCCGGTTAACCCGTCCCCCCAAGCCTTAATATCACTGTAGATCAGCTGCATCACATCGAAAAACGACTTTATGCCGCCTGCCTCATGTGGGAAGATCGCCGAGAGCGAACTGATATATTCGTTCACGTCTGCGTGTACTTTTATGCGTATATCCGGGAAAATGCTAAGGCGAATCGGGTCAAGCCGTATAAAATCAAGGTTGCCCGTCTGACCGACCGAGTCAAGCGCTGCGCGAATCGGGCCGTCTTTGTCAAGCCCGCTAAAGCAGTCAACACACGAGTCAAATTGAAAACCTTTTCTCCTGAAACTCTGTAAATAGCCGCCGGAGACGGAGTTTTTCTCAAGCACCAACACTTTCACGCCCCTGCCGGAAAGAGTCGCCGCTGCCGTAAGCCCCCCTATGCCGCTCCCTATAACTATGCAGTCAAAATCAGGCACTGTCATCCCCCTCCCCATCTACCCTCTCCCCGACCCTTTTATCAAGCAAGGAGAGCACAGCCGGTATTACCACGATCGCCACAACGACAGACGATAGTATGCCGATAGTGATAATCGCGCCTATTGAAGCAAGCCCTCTGAAACTCATGGTCATAAGCGAGCCGAACCCGGCAACTGAGGTAAGGGCGCACATAACAACGGTCCTGCTTGTGCCTGAAAGCTCCCTGACTCCGCCGTGTTTATAACCCTGCACCATGTATATACCGTAGTCCACCCCTATGCCGAATATAAGCGGGGCCGCAGCGATGTTAATAAAGTTAAAGTCTATGGCGAACACCCTCATAAGTCCAAGCGTAAAGGCAAAACCAACGGAAATGGGCAGGAGTATCACCAGGAACCACGAAAAACGGCGGAAGTTAACATAAATCAAAAGCGATATTAAAACGAACGCGATTACAGAGGACGTAACGCTCTCTTTTATAATCGCGTCGGTCAGGGTTTCGAACATGATGATCACGCCCGTAAGTACCGCACCGGGGCCGACTTCACGCACGGCAGCCGTGGCCAGTTCAATGTCCGAGCGCTGCCACTTGACCGCCCCCGGCGGATACAGGTAGGCTGCGATCTTTTTATTTTCTTTATTGTAGAAAAATTCAGCGCGATGGTTTTTAGTCGCTTCAAGGTCCGCGAGAGTGAGCGGCTCGGTTAGCGCTACCGCGTCTTTCACCCCTTTTATGTAGGCCCTGTAGTGGTCAGTCACCCTGAAACCGCTCTTTTTAAGACTTGTAAAAAAATTCTCTTCAAGTGATGCACCTGCATTTTCCCGGATAACGGAAAGTCTTTTTATAGCCGCCTTTTGCCTTGACGGGGTCGGGATAAAAAACGAAAGAGATGAAAACTCCGAGATTGTCTCTTCCTGTTCTAAACGCTTCAGCTTGCTCTCAAGAATGTCATAGCCATTAAAAAGTTTTTCCCTTGTGTCTGCCTTAAATGTTGCAATAAGAGGATACCGGGCTTTTTTCATGACCTTTGAGACCTTGTAGAAGAGTTTTCGTGCCTGGCTGTTTTTCTGTCCAAACGACCTTGGGTCCGAATCGAATTTAGTGCCGGTTGCAAGCACAAGCGAAATGCAAACCAAAACAAGACAAACACCGATAACTGCTTTTCTATTCCTGACGGAAAAGGAGCAGAGGCCGGTAAAGCCGCTCCCTGCCCTGCGCTTCGTTTCCCTGAAAAGCACGGGCGCGAACCAGACACAGAGGGCGCTAAGTAAAAACACGGTGACAAACAGGTTTGATATGACCCCAATAGTGGCGGTAATACCCATCTCATGCAAACCCTTAAAACTTGTTATAACGATGCTCAGAAAGGCTATGGCCGTTGTAAGGGCGCCTGTCACAATGCCAGGCATTACCCGTTCAAAGGTCGAAATGAGCGCAAGCCTGACGTCGCGGGAGTTATTATATTCCTGCTCAATGTTGTTTATAGAGTGGATGATGTAGTCTATGCCAAGGCCGATCAACATAGTGGCGACGATGCTTGAAATAAGGTTAAGGGCGCCGAAGAGCAAGTAGGCTGAGGCGAGCATGTAAGAGAGCGCCGTCAACATACACAACCCGGTTACAACAAGAACGGTAAACCGTTTTCTGTAAACGAACTGAAAAAGCAGGAATATAGCAATAGCAGTGGCGGTAAAGGTAAGCAGGAGTTCTCTTTGAAGTGACGCGTGCGCCTCCATTGCAAACGCAAAAGAGCCGGTAAAACCAATTGTCACACCTGTGCCGTACTTGGCTGTTACCACGCGCTTAATACGGCTAAGCTCAACTGTAAACTCACCAAGCGCCTTTAAGTTCCTTGCGTTATGAGTGGGCTTAACAAACATCAGTAGAGTTTTACCGTCTCCGGTGGAATAATAACCGCTCTCACCATACGGAGAGTCCTTAAAAATACCCTGGCGTACTATACTGAAAAGCCCGAGCGGGTCCGTTGCTATAAGTTCCGTGTCAACCGGTGAGGTGAAGGGGGATAACAGGGTTCGTTTATTTTTACTGATTGCGGCCTGCATACCGCCTTTTGTAAGCCTCGACTCAAGCATGTCAAGGGCAAAGGCATCTAAAAAAAGAGGGAAGTTCTTCATGAGCAACCCGAACTCACCACCGTCAATACGGTAATCAACGAACCTGGTTTTTTCAGATTCCGTAAGCAGCCTTGCAGTAGCTTCTATCATTTCAGTGTGGGCAAGCAAGTCCGCGCTTTTACTCTCAAGCACAACTATCAGGCTCCCGGTTGTGCCGAACTCCTCGATAAACTCCTTGAACGGAGCAATGTTCTCATTACCCTCGGGAAAAACGTCAAGATAATCGGTCTTGAGTTCAAGCCTTGCAATAAAAAACACCGAAACCACGGCAAGCAAAAGAGAAACGATCGCGATGGGTTTATGATAACTGCAAATGAAGCCCGCAAGCGGGCGCAGGAGCCTTGTCATTGAATCGAATCCAGGGGTGTTTGAGAGTTTGGTTCAAAGTGAACCACTCAGGGCCAGGCTAAAACCTGCTCTTTCCATGCCCCTGCCTCTACGGGAGAGTCAGAAACCGGTATTTTAAGCCTGAATTTATAAAAAAACCGCTAAACAAAGTATACCAAGTAGGGGATAAAAATGTCAATCCCCAGCCAGGGGCTATTCTAATGCACAAAGGCTTTCGGCATGCTTAACATTGCGCCGACAATTCACCCGCACAAGTTTACATCACTGCCCGCAGCCAGGGGCTGTTCTAATGCGCAAAGGCTTTCGGCATGCTTGACATCGTGCAGACAATTGCTTACTTAATACAGGTGACTCCAACAAGGCGTAATTATTGACTATTTAGGGCCTATATGATAAGTATATAAAGATGTACGCAAGCGAAAACAACGGGGAAAACAAAAAACCAGAAAAAAGGCATCTCCTTAACAAACCTCATGTTTTTAATGCAGGCATCCGTCTCGCCACCATCATTCCACGTGCCTTCACATATAGAGTGGGCGAGTTAGCAGCCCTCTTAAGTTACCTTGCCTGCACCCGCGCCAGGACTAATGTTCGTGGAAATCTCGCGCGTGTTTTCCCCAACGCCACGCCACGAAGACTAAGACGTCTCGTACTCAAAACGTTCTTAAACTATTCAAAATACCTTGTCGACTACTGCACCTTCAACTCCTCAAGCCGGGAACGCATCATGAAGGAAATTACGCGCGTTGAAGGCACGGAGAACATCACAAAAGCCCTTGAAAGGGGTAACGGCATAATACTTATGACCGCACACCTTGGCAACTGGGAACTCGGCGGGATTTTTTTCGGCAACAAAGACATAAAAATAAACGTTCTGACATTTCGTGACGGTATAGATAAAATAGACGAGATAAAGGAGCGGTACAGAAGCAATTATAACGTTAACACCATAGTGCTCGGCGACGGCCCTTTTGCAGCAATTGAGATACTAAACGCGCTTGGCCGTAACGAAGTAGTCGCCATGCTTGTTGATAGAGGCGCGGAAGACGGCATTGAGATTCCTTTTTTCGGAAAGGTCACCAGGTTTCCAACCGGACCTCTTTTGCTTGCAGCCCAGTCAGGCGCGCCAATAATACCGGGCTTTGTCGTAAGGGAGAAAGAAGGGTACCTGGCAGTGGTCGAGGACCTCATATACGTCGATAAAAAACAAGGTAACAGCCCCACCGCGGAAGACGAGAACAAAAACCGGTCAGGAGAAGTTGCCGGTAACGACCACCATACGGCTGCCATAAAAACAATTAAAGTATTTGAAGAATATATTAGAAAGTACCCGGACCAGTGGTATAACTTTATAGCGGTTTAACCTGTCTGTAAAGACGGGTTACCCCCCCCTCTGAAGTCCGGGATTTACCCGCGTACTACGTACTTAAGATCTTGCACCCCGAACACTGTAAGCACAGACATGAAAAACATGAAACCTGTATTAAGTAACAGTCTTAAATATTTGTTTTTACTTATGTTTTCAGTGACGTCCTTGATGTTGACTTCGACACTCACCCACGCCGCCGACGCAGCAGAGGTAAAGGGGAACATCGGCGAACAACAAACAAACATATTGAGTGAAGACACCTCTGAAGACACCCCTGAAGAGGCCTCACGCAAGATCCTTAACACCCTGAATGAAAAACAAAAAAACATACAGACATTTTACGCCCGTGCCCGGCAGATCAAGCACCTTCCCATGCTTGACAAGCCGGTCGAGACGACCGGATATCTAATCATGCAGAGACCGGATAAGATGCGCTGGGTAGTGGAAGAACCCGAGCGGATGATTGCCGTGATAAACGGGACAACAATGACAGTATATTTTATGGATAAAAAAAGAGCCAGAAAACTCGATCTAAAGACCGACTTCTCGGCAAGACATACGATGAAGTTTTTCACATCCTTAATGAACGCGTCTTTCGACGAATTTTCAAAGGACTTTCACCTGTCGGTAGAAGATAATAATAGTGTTATCAGCGTCACACTTGTACCGCGTTCAGCCATTTGGGCAAAGTACCTTGGCAAAGTCCTCCTCAAGTTTCAAAAAGACACCGGAGCCCCTGTGAGCATGTCAGTGGACTGGAAAAAACGAGGCACCATAAAGACCCTTTTCGAAAGCAGTGAAATAAATGTTGATGTAGATGACAAAATTTTCACACTCACACTACCCAGCGACGTTACCGTAACAGAGCCTGGGCGCAAAGAGACGGAGATGGAGATTGAATAACAAGTTCAAACTTCGCAAAACGCACATTGCAACTGCCGTGTTCATAACGGCAGTCTGCGTGTTTTTCCTTCTCTATATGCCGGGCTTGAGTATCGAAAAGATAAAGGGGTTCGTAGAGGGTTACGGATACCTCGCCCCTGTTGTTTTTATCCTCATATGTATGGGTAAACCGGCTCTTTTCTTTATCCCATCGCTTGGGCTCAGCGTCATTGCAGGCACGGTGTTCGGCCCTGTATACGGCACTCTCTACGTTGCAATCGGGGGAACCGGTTCGGCCGTCGTTGGATTTTATGTGGCGCGTTTTTTCGGAAAAAACTCCGTGGAGCACATAGTAAGAAACAGCAAATCTCTTATTAACCTAAATGAGAAGATGGAAAATAAAGGCTTCAGTACGGTACTGGTACTCAGACTTTTTAATATTCCCTGGGATATAGTCAGTTATTCGGCTGGACTCTCTAAAATCAAATTCAAGGACTTTTTCGTGGCAAGCTTGCTGATGGTGCTGCCCATAAGTTTTATCTACACTTATTTCGGCAGCACCGTTACAAGACCCATGAGTAAAGAGTTTCTGATCTCTCTTTCGGTAATCATAGGTCTTTCCATTGTGCCTTACCTGTATAAAAAATCACGGTCAAACAAAAATATCCAGCTCCATCACCAAAATGATCAACAGGTAGACGGAGTTACAGCGGCGGCTGCTACTACAACAAACCAGGGCCGGTTATGACAAAAAAACCGTGACACGGATTTAATTAAAAGACTTAGCATTATTAATTAAATAAAGTACAATGTTTTATTCCCGGAACCAATGACTGTTGTACTAATTTAAAAAAATGAAGATACTCCTGGTAAATCCAAATAGCACGAGCGCATATCTGACGTTCGGGTTCGTATTCCCGCCCCTCGGACTTCTCTACATTGCCGCCGCAGCCGAACAGGCCGGGCACGAGGTGGTGGTCGAGGATTTTTGTCTAACCAGGAAACGAATCAAGGACTTTGATTTTTCGGGTTTCGACGTTGTCGGTATAACCGTAGACGCAAAACGCCACCCCGGCGCCGTAAAAGTCGGCCTTGCAGCAAAGAAGGCCGGGGCCGCGGTCGTAATGGGAGGTCCGCTTCCTATCTTCATTGACGATGAGATGTTAAGGTCTGGAAGCGCGGATTTCATCGTCAGGGGCGAAGGCGAGATAACCTTCCCCGCACTCCTTGAAACAATTGAAAAAGGAGGCGACCCGGCAGGAGTTGAAGGGATCAGCTACTTTAAAGACGGCAAGACCGTCAGGAACGAGGCGCGCGAAGTAATTGCCGACCTCGACACCTTACCCATGCCGGCAAGACACCTGATTGACCTTGAGGCCTACAAACAGGCCGGGTTCAAATACGGGGGAATCCGCCCGATAACCGTAATCTCAACAAGCAGGGGTTGCCCTTACGATTGCAGTTTTTGTCTGACCCCGCAGATATCAGGACGCCAGTGGCGGGAGAGAAGTGCAGAGTCCATAATAAAAGAACTCGAAGAACTTTACCACACCTACGGGTACCGCGCCATTGCGGTTTGCGACGATAACTTCACGGTTTCTCCAAAGCGCGCAATTGAAGTCGCAAACATGATTATCGAGCGTAAAATGGACATATGGTGGTGGTGCCTCTCCAGTCCCGACATACTGCTTAAGAACGAGCAGATGATTGAAAAGATGGCTGAGAGCGGGCTTAAGACCGTGTACATGGGGGTTGAGAGCGCAAGCCCTGAGACACTCAAGGAATTCAAGAAAAACCTTAAACAAGACACGGCTCAGAGAGCGGTTGATTTGCTGCGCAAGAACAACGTCCAGATATTCGCAAGCTACATCCTGGGCAGCATGAACGACACGGTCGGGTCAATATTTAAAACCATCAAAATGGCAAAAAAGCTCGACGCAGGGGTGGCGCAATTTACCATAATGACCCCTTACCCAGGCACCGCCCTTTTCAAGGTCCTGGAAGGAAAACTCAGGCACAGGAAGTGGGCAAGCTACGACGGGCTGCACCTTGTGTTCCAGCACGGTACCATTCCGGGCCCTCTTATGCACATGCTGCTTGGTTGGGCTTACTTGAGTTACTACGCAAGAGGGAGCAAGGCAATTAAAGGTTTTATACTTAACTTCATCCGAAACGCACCGCTGCTTAGAAAAATTTCCCGCAGCAGGAGGGAGAAGCCACTTGACACAATTTAAAAAACATAGGGGCGGAAAAAGAGTACTCCTGCTCGACGGGATGTGGAACAAAACGCTTGCCGCGCTCAGGAGCCTTGGCGAGCGCGGGTTTTACGTGGCCGTAGGAGAGAAGACCCGGTTCTCAACAGCGCTCTTTTCCAAATACGCGTCAAAGACCCTTGTCTATCCATCGCCGGCCTCAAGTCCGAAGGAATTTATTAGCTGGCTTTTAGGTGAGCTAAAACACGGTAATTACGACATGGTGCTGCCCACGGAGTTTACAACACAACAGCTGATAGCCGGGCACAGGGCTGAAATTACCAGACTGACCGGCTTCCCCTTCCCTGATCTTGAATTAACCGCCTTTGTAAACGACAAGGCAAAGCTCATGCGGTTTGCACGGGAGAGGGGCTACCCTGTACCGGAAACTTTTTTTACATGTGAACAAAATCACATTGAAGACATCGCCGACAGTGTCCCCTACCCGGCTGTTATCAAACCAAGGGAGAGTTCTGGTTCGCGCGGTCTTGAATACGTGGAGGACAGAGAAGGCCTGATAGAGAAGTACCGGGCCGTACACAAAACCTACCCCTTCCCTATCATCCAGGAACGTATACCAGGTTCTCCTGGAGGCGGCTTCGGCGTTGGCGCTCTTTTTAATTTTGAAAATAAACCTCGCGCCGCATTTGTTTATCAAAGACTCCGGGAATACCCGGTCTCGGGCGGACCAAGCACCCTTCGCCAAAGTGTGGTTAACGACGAGATAAAAGACATCGCCCTTTCTCTATTAACAGAACTTAAATGGACCGGCCCTGCAATGGTGGAGTTCAAAATAGACCCGAGAGACGGCAGGCCCAGGCTGCTTGAAATAAACCCGCGCCTGTGGGGTTCGCTTGAACTTGCCATACGCTCGGGCGTGGACTTTCCGTACCTGCTCTACAAGCTCCACACGGAAGGCGACATCAAACCGGTCGTTGACTACCGGGTAGGGTACAAATGCCGGTGGCTGATTCCAGGCGACATACTCCATGTCCTGACAAACCCAAATAAACTAAAGGCGCTCGGTCAAGTACTTAGAAAAACAGACGGTGACGACATACTCTCCTTCTCCGACCCCATGCCGGTCATTGGCAGGATTTCATCTTTATTACCAATGCTTTACAACAAAGACATGCGAAGACTTGTTAAGAGGTAACATTAAGAGACAGAGAATTAGGGATTTACTGAGTGAGTGAATTAGTAGACGAGATAATTAGAGAAATGAATCACACAAAAAAAACGCCTTTTATTAATGCCCTGACAATAGACCTTGAGGACTGGTACCACATCTGCGGGGACGGTGAATACTCGGATCCGGCCAGGTGGGACGAGTACGAAAACCGCGTTACCAGAAACACGGAGAAAATTCTTGCACTATTAAATGAGGCCAACTGCAAGGCTACTTTTTTCGTCCTCGGCTACCTTGCCGAGAAAAATCCGGGGCTTATAAGAAAACTTGCCGATGAAGGGCACGAACTTGCCGTGCACGGCTACTACCACCGCCGGGTGTTTGAGATGTCAAGGGCTGAGTTTTGCGAAGACCTGAAGAGATCAATTAACGTTATTGAGCAGGCCTCCGGTAAAAAAGTAATGGGCTTCCGCGCCCCTGAGTGGAGCATAAGGGACGGGGCAACGTGGGCGCTTGATGCCATTAAAGAGTGCGGGCTCAAATATGACTCCAGCATGGTGCCCATGACCGGCATGGGAGATAGAAACTACCTGCCGCTGCCTCACGTAATAGACACAAACTACGGCAAGCTCCATGAATTTCCCCTGACTACTTTCAGGTGTTTTGGCGAACGCCTGCCATTTACCGGTGGTCTTCCCATGAGGATTGCACCCTACTTCTTCATAGTAAATTCAATAAAAAGACTCAATAACTCCGGCAACCCGGCCATACTATACGTTCACCCATGGGAGTTCGACGACGTAAGACCCACAATCAAGCTGCCTCTGTCGAGACGCTTCATGCATTACTTTAATATAAGGTCAACAAAACCCAAATTCGAGGGTCTTCTCAAACATTTCCGATTTGCGCCTGTAAGCGAGGTTCTTGGAATAAACCAACAGGAGAAGAATTAAGATGAAGAAGATCTTAGCAGTAACCGCGCTACTTTTAGTAATGATATTCAGTGCCGGATACGCCGCAGCCGGAGAGTCTACCGAGGCCTTTCAACAAGATTACGAGCGTGTTAAGGCCATGGTCGATAAAGTCGAGCATATGAAGACTACAGTCGACCAAATGAAGACTGCAGACGAGCAAATGAAGGCTGCAAGCAAGAAGGTCTTGAAAGAAGAGATACGGATCACCTGGGATGAAACGCGCAAACTCTACAAAAAGCACCCTACTTCGGCAGACGTATCGTTTCTTGTCGCCCGTTGCTTATATTATAACGACAGACCGGGTAAGGCCTTAAGGGCGCTTAAAAAAGTACACCACTACGACCCGTCTCACGTTGAGGGTCATGCACTGGCA
>CBDUXY010000087.1:0-11699 GCA_965371305.1 uncultured bacterium | reverse complement strand
TTACGTGAGTGAATTGTCGGCGCTTAGTTCAGTCGTTCTAAAATTATTTGCGCATCAGAACGGCCTCAGGCTGCGGGCAGTGATGAAAACTTACGTGAGTGAATTGTCGGCGCTTAGTTCAGTCGTTCTAAAATTATTTGCGCATCAGAACGGCCTCAGGCTGCGGGCAGTGATGAAAACTTACGTGAGTGAATTGTCGGCGCTTAGTTCAGTCGTTCTAAAATTATTTGCGCATTAGAACGGCCTCAGGCCGTGTGACTTGTTTTTATACATATTTTTCAAGTTAAGCCCAAATTTTAGCCTTTAAATTGCTGTAATCAAACAAAAGGCGCGAAAAACCGGCATTTTAAAGTCGGCACGTAGTTTGCATATACATATAGTAAGCACAGGGTAAGACAAGAAAAATAATATAACTTTACAGACGACACGCTTTGTGCTAATTTTTCAACTAAATGTACCACTCTGCGGCAAGTAGCAGGGTATTAAAAGAAAATATGACGAGCTTAAACCCATATGGTGGATTTAAACCCGCATGGCGGGTTTAAATGGCGCCGTATATATCCGTTGTTTTTGGAGGGGAGATTTAACATGAAAAAAATAGAAGCTATAATAAAACCTTTTAAGCTTGATGAGGTCAAAGAAGCCTTAAATGAGAAGGGAATTCAGGGTATTACGGTTACAGAGGTAAAGGGGTTTGGTAGGCAAAAGGGTCATACCGAGCTTTACAGGGGGGCCGAGTACGTTGTTGATTTTCTTCCAAAGATAAAACTTGAAATAGTGGTGAGTGAAGAGGTGGTCAGCGATATTGTCAACACTATAATAGAGGCCGCCAAGACCGGACGCATAGGGGACGGCAAGGTGTTTGTACTTCCCGTGGACGAGGTCGTCAGGATCAGGACAGGGGAAAAGGGCGAAGAGGCCATATAGGGACGCACCTGCGGTGGCAGATTTAGTAATCAGTTTTTGTAGTTTACGGAGCCGGGATCATACAAATAAATATTTTATAATCTGCCGTGCGCAGCACCTGCGGTGGCAGGTTTAGTAATCAGCTTTTGTAGTTTACGGAGCCGGGATCATACAAATAAACATTTTATAATCTGCCGTGCGCAGCACCTGCGGTGGAAGAAAAAAAGAAAAGTCAGTAGTAATATAAGTAAAAAGGAGGTTTGGAAGTATGACAGTTAAGGAAGCGGTTAAATATGCAGGCGAAAACAAGGCCAGGATGGTGGATTTGAAGTTCCTGGATTTTATAGGAATTTGGCAGCACTTCACTATTCCAATCTCGCAGTTTGACGAAGACATCTTTGAAGACGGCCTTGGTTTTGACGGCTCAAGCATACGCGGCTGGCAGCCAATTCACGCAAGTGACATGATTGTCATACCTGATCCGAGCACTGCCGTGATGGACCCCTTCATGGAGGTGCCAACGCTCAGCCTTATCTGTAATATATTCGATCCGATTACAAAAGAACCTTATTCCCGGGACCCTCGCGGCATTGCACAGAAGGCAGAGGCATACCTCAAGTCAACCGGCATAGGGGACGAGATATTTATCGGTCCTGAGCCGGAATTTTTTATCTTCGACGACATCCGTTACAGCGAGGGGCCTGACCATAGTTTCTATTTTGTTGATTCGGTAGAAGGCACATGGAATACGGGACGCGAAGAGTGTCCGAACCTTGGTTATAAACCAAAGCACAAGGAAGGCTACTTCCCTGTACCTCCGACTGACAGTTTTCAGGACCTCAGAACCGAGATGTGTCTTGTAATGGAGCAGGTCGGCATAGAGGTTGAGTGCCAGCACCATGAAGTGGCAACGGCCGGGCAGGCCGAGATAGACATGAAGTTCACGACACTGCTTAAGATGAGCGATCAGCTCAAGTGGTTTAAGTACATCGTCAAGAACGTCGCAAGACGCTGGAACAAGACCGTTACATTCATGCCGAAACCTGTGGCTGGCGATAACGGCACGGGTATGCATACGCATATGTCAATCTGGAAAGACGGTAAGCCGCTTTTCGCAGGAGACAAGTACGGCGGTATAAGCGAGATGGCCATGTACTTTATCGGCGGTATCTTAAAACACGCAAAGTCGCTCAATGCATTTTGCAACCCTTCGACCAACTCATACAAAAGGCTTGTTCCCGGTTATGAGGCGCCCATTAACCTTGCCTATTCAAGCAGAAACCGCTCGGCTTCGGTAAGGATACCCATGTATTCGTCCTCGCCAAAGGCAAAGAGGATCGAGGTGCGCTTCCCTGATCCGTCCTGCAACGGATACCTGGCCTTCTCGGCCCTGTTCATGGCAGGCCTTGACGGTATACAAAATAAAATAGACCCTGGTGACCCGCTCGATAAAGACATATACGGTCTTTCTCCGGAAGAACTTGCAGAGGTGCCGAGCGCGGCAGGCTCTCTTGAAGAAGCACTTGAAGCTCTTAGAGACGACCACGAGTACCTCCTGAAGGGTGACGTATTTACTCAGGACGTCATAGACGTGTGGATAGATTACAAGATGAAGAACGAGGTTAATGAACTAAAGCTTAGGCCTCATCCCCATGAGTTCTCTATGTATTACGACTGCTAAGATGTGTGTGCCACGTTGCATTTTCAGGCGGTACGCTTGACGACGCTTCGTAAGTTTATGTAATAGTAAAAGCCCCTTGACCGTTTAAGAGTCAAGGGGCTTTTTATTTGTTAATTCTTTAATTTTTCAGGTTTTATTGAACGTTCTTGTCAGGGCTAAAACGGCTTATCAAGTGTTTTCCTTAAGCGTTTCCCTTGATGTGGTCCTGCCACGGAAAGGCAGGAGAGCCTGTTACCATAAAAAACGGGTTAAGCAGGTTTTCCTTGTTGTAGGAAAGCGGTGCGCCCTCGAGGTCGGTGACAGTACCCCCTGCGCAGTTGACTATTGCGTGGGCTGCAGCAGTGTCCCATTCCATTGTAGGGCCAAGCCTCGGGTACAGGTGGGCGGCACCTTCGGCAACCAGGCAAAGCTTAAGAGAGCTACCCATGCTCACGCACTCGGCTGGGCCAATAGAGTCGATAAAGTCCTTTAGTTCCTGGCTCTGGTGAGAGAGGCTGGCTACCACCTTTAGCGTGTTTTCCTGATAATTGGAGACGGATATTTTCTCATAAACGCCCTGCGATATCTTGAAAGCGCCACCAACGTTGTGTCCGCCAAAATATAGTGTAGAAAGTGCGGGTGCGTACACAACTCCCATCACAGGTTTTCTATATTCTATGAGGGCAATGTTAACCGTAAACTGGTCACGTTTGTTTATGAATTCTTTTGTGCCATCAAGAGGGTCTACAAGCCAGAAGCGCTTCCAGGATTTTCTCTCGTCGTAAGGGGCCGCCGCCGACTCCTCGCTAAGTATTGGAATTTCAGGGTCAAGTGTTTTAAGTCCGGTCGTTATAATTTCGTTTGCCTCCGTGTCGGCCTTTGTAAGGGGTGAACTTATGTCGTCTTTTTTAAAGGTTACGTCAAAGTCACCTGCATTGTATACTTGCATTATTGCTTCGCCGGCCTGTCTGGCAAGCTCTTCAATGCGGCTCAGTAGTCTTTCTTCTGTTAGTTTCATGTTATCTACCTGTTTTGCTTAAGAGTTAAATCCACGTATTTTGTCCACTATGTCAGTTGTCGAGCGTCCCTTTGCAAGACGTATTCTTGCAATCTTACCGCCTGCGCCTGTTACAAAGTCCTCGCCGACGATCTCGCCTTTTTTCCAGTCAGAGCCTTTTACGAGCACGTCCGGCCTTATGGCACGAATAAGTTTAAGAGGGGTTGAGTCCCCGAATATAACGACGTAGTCAACAACTTGCAGTGCAGCAAGAACTTCGGCCCTGTCCCTTTGCGCTACAATTGGCCTGTCACTCGATTTTATCTTCCTCACCGAGGCGTCTGAGTTAAGCCCCACTATAAGTAGGTCGCCAAGTGAGGCCGCCTTTTTTAGATACCTGACATGACCGGTATGAAGGATATCGAAACACCCGTTGGTGAAGACGAGTTTTTTAGTTTGGCGAAGCCCTTCAAGTTCGCTTAACAGAGATTTTAAAGAAAGTGTTTTTCCCATTTATGCTGCGGCCCACGACTTTTAACATACTGGCAATTGAATTCTGTTGTTGTAACACAAAACGCTCTTTATAAGTATTTTGTAATCTATATGAAGCACTGCTTATTTAAGTCTGAAGATTATACTATAATACGCTGTTGGAACTATCAAATATCATATAAGGACGGCTCTGGCAAGTGTTAAGGCTCTTACTTTTTTAGCCCCGGCCCTGGTGAGTGTAATTGAGCATTCTGCCGTGGTGGCCCCTGTTGTGTATACGTCGTCAACGAGTAAGACGCTTTTTTCTTTAAATGCCTGTGTTTGCGTTGCTATCAAAAAGGCCCCTTTCATGTTTGTGCGCCGCTCTCTGCCTTTCAGTTTCACCTGGGGGCGTGTGTTGCGAATCCTTGTAAGACTGGTATAATCAACTGGTATTGAAAAAGTCTTAGAAAGATGTTTTGCAAGCAGCAGGGACTGGTTAAACCCCCTTTGCCGGAGTCTTGATTTGTGAAGTGGTACGGGAACGATTAAGTCAGTTTGTGAAAGGTCAAGGGAGTCTGCGCTCAGGACTGAAAGCTCTCCAAGGGTTTTTGCAAGGGACGTGTCGGCGTGGTATTTAAAACGCCTTATTGCGCCTGCAAGGTTTCCGTTGTAAAGGAACCCGCTCCTTGCCGCAAAAAAAGATGGCCGTTCCTTGATGCAGGCAGGACAGGTATGAGTGAAAGCAGCAGAGTCCTGCATTGGTTTTACAAAGGGGTGACCGCATACCTGACACACGCTCTTGGCACAAAGCCTTTTAAGTTCTTTTTCACAGGGCGCGCATATAAGACGAGCTGAAGCGCTCCGGCGCTGGCAAAGCGGACAGACCGGCGGAAAGACAATATTCAGAAGCGAGCGTGAAAGACTCTCAGCGTGTAATTGCATCTTTTTATTATATCAAAATTTTGCAAAAATGACATGGGGTTTAAAACAGCAAGACAAAGGCAGGGCCGCTATGGACAGGTAAATACATAACTAAGTGGTGACCGGATTGCCACTGTACGCCTAAAATTCAAGTAGACAAACTTAAACGCCGAATTGCGAAAATAGTTCCTGGCTCGAATACAAAATCACTTTGAAAAGTGTCTTGTATATGTTAGTCTGAAACCGATATGGCCCTATGAAACAGCGAATAGCCCTTGAGCCAGGCTTGCCGTACATTAGACTCACATGGTGGGCTTAAAACCCACCGTGCGGAAAAAAACAGGCGCTTGCTCACGCGCCAAAAAAATATTTTCAATTAATTAAAAAAATGCTGGGTATACTCGGAAAACTAAAATCAAAACTCGCAAGGACCCATAACAATCTTATGGGCGGTGTTGAGGCTGCTCTTGGAAAGACTTCGAGAAAGGAATCTCTTGAAGCCCTTGAAGAAGCCCTTATAATGGCGGACGTTGGGGTTAATACCGCAATTGAAATAGTCGACCGCCTGAGAGAGGACTTCGGGTGGGATAAGAACAATTTTGCCGACAGGCTCAGGGCCTCAATCCTGGAGATTTTAAAAGAAGTGGAAGAGCCGCTTGACGTAACGCGCACCGATGGTCAACCGCATGTTATCATGGTGCTCGGGGTGAACGGCGTTGGCAAGACAACGACCATAGGCAAACTGTCTTCTTACCTGACGGAGAGGCGAAAAAGCGTGCTGCTCGGCGCAGGAGACACCTTTCGCGCGGCGGCAACGGAGCAGCTTGAAATCTGGGGCAACAGGGTGGGATGTCCGGTAATAAAACATTCGCAGGGCGGCGACCCCGGTGCGGTTGCTTTTGACAGCGTCAAGGCTGCCATTGCAAGGAAAACCGATGTAGTATTAATTGACACCGCGGGAAGGCTCCACACCAAGGTTAATCTCATGGAGGAGCTTAAAAAAATAAAAAGGGTCGTCGAAAGGTTAATCCCTGACGCACCGCATGAGAATCTGTTAGTGGTGGACGCCTCTACCGGGCAAAACGCTCTTAACCAGGCAAAGCTCTTTCATGAGGCGGTCGGAATAACGGGCATTGTCGTTACGAAACTTGACGGAACCGCAAAGGGTGGGATTATCATACCCATTGCAAGGGAGCTTAAGATACCGATTCGCTTTATTGGTGTTGGCGAAGGGGTGGAAGATTTAAGGGAATTTAAGGCTTCAGAATTTGTCGAAGCGCTTGTTTAACGTCGGGCAGATTCAGCAATTAGTTTTTTGGATTTACGGAACTGAAGATAGAAGAATATTCATTATAGTATCTGCCGTGCGCAGCACCTGTGGAGTATAGACATGGATGAAAACCTTAAAAACTTTTATGTGCTCTATGGCAGGCGAAGGAGCATAAGGGAGTTTGATGGGGACGTTATAATTGAGGATGTGGTGCTTGAGCGGTTGCTTAACGTTTTAAGGCGGGCGCAGAGTGCGGCTAACCGTCAGCCGTGGCGCTTTGTGCTCGTTAAGAGAGAAGAGAACGAAGAGTTTGGGGAGGTCTTTACTGAACAGGGGTTTAAAGAAGCGCCGGTGTGGCTGGTTGCCTGTACCGACCCGAAGGAGGCATGGATAAGGCAGGCCGATAACGTTAATTACGCATGGGTAGACGCCACGATTGCCGTGAGTGAGATGATAGGGGCGGCAACGGCAGAAGGCGTTGGGACGTGCTGGGTGGCGGCTTTCGATCCTGATCACGTAAGGCGGTTGCTTGATATTCCAAGGGATTTGGAAGTGGTGGGGATAATAGTGATGGGTTATGCGCGCGAAGAACTCAGGTGGGTAGAAAAGGACAGAAAACACTTAGATGAGATAGTTTATTATGGAAAATGGAAGGGATGAGGAGTACCGGGTAGAAGTACTCGGCGACAGGCGCACGAACTTGAGGATGAGCCTGCTTGTGTTAAGGGTCAACGGTCACCGGGATAATATCTTTTTCGGTTACGCAAAGGACGTTAGCAGAAGCGGCATGTTCATAGCCACCGTAAACCCCCGCAAGCTTGGCGAGGAGTTTACCATATGTTTTGAAATCCCGGCTGACGGTTCTAAAATTGTGTGCAAATGCCGTGTTGTCTGGTCAAGAGAGTTCGACCCCAAGCTTGAGGAAAAACCGGGTATGGGTATTGAGTTCGTCGATATTGACGACGAGACCAGGGCAAAGATAGAAAACTGGATTGCCAGGGCCTGAGTTTTAAGGGCGTAAACCTTAATGGTGGCAGCGCCTGGATACTCATTGTAAGACGGGGCAAGCGACGCCAGCCGTTAAGTGTGTGTGTGGAGTAATGCGCGAGTCAGGGGCGTTTGATAATTACGCGCAGGTAACGGTTTGCAGATGAGTTTATACTACGTTCTGTATTGCCGGCCTGTATTGGTAAGAAGGAGATTTTAAGAATGAAAAATTTTAAGAAAGCAACGTTGTCGGTTGCGCTTCTTGTTTTATCCGTCTTTTGGTTCTCAGGCGTTGCAAGTGCGGAGAGGCTTAAGGAGCCGGTAGTTGAGTACTCGGCTGACCAGAAGATAGAGAGCGATCAAATGGTTATGAAGGGCAAGATTTATTACGCCCCTGGTAAGCAGAGAATGGACCAGGAGATGAAGGGGCAAAAGCAGTCTTTAATATTGCGTAAGGATAAGGAACTTGAGTGGAGACTTCTGCCGGAGCGCGCCATGTATATTGAGCGTTCGACTTCCAGGAAGACTGCCGGTGCAGGCAAGCAGGCAGGCCATGGCGCAGCTTCGGATAGTTCCGATGAATTTGACTATAATTTTACCGTTATAGGGCCTGACGTGGTAAATGGCATAAAGAGTACCAAGAGAAAGTTTTCAACCAGGGCCCTGGACGGGAATGTAATTAACGGTTTTATGTGGACATCGAAAGACAATATAGTGGTCAAGATGGACGCGACTACAAAGGGCGCACCAGGCACTCAGGGAAGACGTATTGTTATGGAGATTACTAATCTGAAAATAGAAAAGCAGGACCCGGCTGTTTTTGAAGTGCCGCCGGGGTATACGAAGTTTAACATGATGGGTGGCATAAATACGGCGCCGTCAAGGTAGCGCCTGTGTTCACAAATTTAGTAATCAGCCTTTGTAGCTTACGGAACTAAAGATACGCAAATAAACATTTTATAATACGCCGTGCGAAGCACCTGCGGCGAGCAAATTTGCCAACAGGCTTTTGAGTTTTTTAAGTTAAATATATCCAAATAAACATTGCACTATTTGCCGTGCGTAGGCACAGTTTATAAAAAAGGGCCGCCAATAAATATTGGCGGCCCTTTTTGTTTGATTTGATCTGATCTCATAATTGCGTTCGGGTAATTAACCCATACAGTGCTTTTTTAATTGGCTGAGAGCAGTTCTTTAATTTTTGCGTCGAACTCTGCGTAAGGAACTGCTCCGCGTATGACCTCGCCTTCCATTTTTCCTTTTGTGGTTTTACCTATAACGAACGACGGGGTGCCGCGAATGCCTATTGAGTTGGCTTCTGTCGCGTCACTTTTAATCTTCTCCTGGTATGTGTTCTTGTCAAGGCAGTTCTTAAACTTTTTCATTTTCATGCTCATGCCCTTTGCGTAGCCGATAAGATCTTTCTTTGCAAGGGCGCCGGTGTTTTTAAATACGATCTCGCGCATTGACCAGTAAAGGTCCTGGTCTCCTGCGCACATCACGGCCTGAGCAGCAATCACGGCGTTATTGTGGAACGGAAGCGGCAGGTTCCGGCTAACGAACCTTACCTTTCCCGTATCTATATAGTTCTTTTTAATCTGTACGTACGCGTTGTCGTAGAATCTCTTACAGAACGGGCACTGGTAGTCGGTGAATTCCACGAGGGTAATAGGGGCGTTGTCGCTGCCAAGAGTGTGGAAGCCATCGACCGATACGGTGGCTTTGGCTGGAGGCTGTGGCGGAGGCTCTGCCCCTGCTCCTTTTATAACCCCTTCAAGTATTTCGCGAAGCATCCTGACTTCTTTTACAAGCTCTTTGCCTGTTTCCTCTGTCATGGGTTCTGCCATGGCCGGGAAGGTAAAGGCAAACATTAGAATTATGGCTAAGAAAGCCCTTTTAATAAAAACATGTTGCATTGTTGTTCCTCCGGGTTGTATAGTTTAGTTTTTTAGTATAACACAAAGAAAAGTGTGTCACAATTATTTGCTCGCCGCAGGTGCTGCGCACGGTAAATGGCGCAACAGGTATTGGTTTTGTCTGGGAAAAAGCCTGTTTATGTATCTGCCGGTCACAGACATTAACCCTCAACCGTCCATACGGTGCCGTCACGCGTGTCTTCAAGTAAAACACCCATGTCTTTGAGTTTTTCTCTTATTTCATCGGAACGGGCAAAGTCCTTGTTTGTTCTTGCCTCTTTTCTTTCCTGAATAAGCGCTTCTATTACTTCCGGGTCTACGCCTGAAAACGCCTTTCTTTCGGAGAAGTATTGCTCTGACGTTTTTTGGAAAAGACCGAGAAAGCTTCCGGCTTTCTTAATTGTTGTAACTATCAAGGGTAGTTCGCGTTCCAGCTCTTGTGTTGATCCACCTGCCTTAGCAGCTGCGTCCAGGAGTCTGTTTGCAAGGGCAATCTCTTTAAACACCGCGCCTATTACGTAAGCCGTGTTAAAGTCGTCGTCCATGGCCTCTATAATTGGTTTTATCCGTTCCTGCAAAGTGTCAGGAGAAACTTCTTTTCCTGCAAGCTCGGCGTGGTCTTTTTCAATTCTCTCAAAGGTTCTGTAGAACCTCTCTGCCTTTGCCTCGCTCTCCTTGAGTGACCCGGGGGAGTAGTCAATAGGCGAGCGGTAGTGGCTTGAGAGTAGAAACAGGCGCACGGATTCGCTCGTATGGGAGTGAAGCACGTCTCTTATGGAGAGGATGTTGCCGAGCGATTTGCTCATTTTTTCGCGCTCAATATTTACAAAACCGTTATGCATCCAGTATCTTGCAAAGGGGACGCCGGTTGCCGCCTCGCTCTGAGCGATCTCGTTTTCGTGGTGAGGGAAAATCAGGTCTTTACCCCCGCCGTGAATGTCTATGGAAGGTCCCAGGAGTTTTATGTTCATGGCCGAGCACTCTATGTGCCACCCTGGACGTCCGGCACCCCAGGGGCTTTTCCACGAAGGTTCACCGGGTTTTGCAGACTTCCACAGGGAGAAATCGAGCGGGTCTTCCTTTCTCTCGTCAATGGCTATCCTTGCGCCGCTTTCAAGGTCGTCTATATTTTTCCCGGAGAGCTTGCCGTAGCCTTCAAATTTTCTAACGGAAAAATAAACGTCGCTGTTCTCACTGTCGCCGTTGCCTATGGCGTAAGCAAATTTTTTGTCTATAAGGGTCTGTATAAGCTCTATGATCTCCGCGATGGTCTCTGTTGCCTTCGGGGTGTGTGTCGGGTGGAGCACGCCGAGAGATTCCATGTCACGGGCATAGGTCTTTATGTAGCGTTCGGCAAGTTCTTTTGATTGCACACCTTCTTCGTTTGCGGCCTTGATTATCTTGTCGTCAATATCCGTGTAGTTTTTTGTGAAGGTGACGTCATAGCCGCGGTAGAGCAGGTACCGGTAGATGGCGTCAAAGGCAACGGCGCTCCTTGCGTGACCTATATGGCTCATGGCGTACACGGTCGGGCCGCAAACATACATGCGCACCTTGTTTTTTTCTATAGGCCTGAATTCCTCTTTGCCTCTGGTAAGGGTATTATAAAGTTTTATGGACATGCTAATTTCCTTCCGTAACAGAGGCAAGCCTTTTAAGCACTTCTTCTCTGCCAAGTAGAGTTAAAATTGTTTGAAGTTGCAGGCCCTTTGTACGGCCCGTAAGGGCGGCGCGTATGGGCATGAAGAGTTTTGCGCCTTTAAGCCCAGTGTCCGAGAGTTTGTCCATTACGTCGGCTGCGGTTTTATTCGTTAACTCATCGGTTGCTTTTACAGCGCTACCGAGGCACTCAAGCACAAGCGGCGCGTCCTGTGCCGACAGGGTTTTTTTAACTTCCTCTGTTGCTTCAGCCAGGTAAGCCTCGCTAAAGAGTGGGGTAAGCAGTTCGGTTACTTCGTTCACCGTGGCGGTCCCTTGTTTTGCGCATGCAATGGCTTTGAAGAGTTTTTTAGGTTCTACTCCGGCAAACCGGCCGGCAAGTGGGGGCAGCAGTTCCTCGGCCCCGGCCTTTTCCATGGCAAGCCTGCCAAAGCGTTTCAAGGTGTTTGGGTCAAAGACGGGCTGAGTTTTAGAGATGCGTGAGGTGGTCAGGTCCGCCGCCATCTCATCAAGGGTCCTGAACTTCTCTCCCCCCTTCCACATGTTTCCAAGCGCTGCTGCTGCGTTTAAAATGGCAAGGGGCAAAAACCCCTCTTTTCTAAGCTCTGAGACGGAAAGCTGCGCATGTCTTTTGCCAAGCGGGGTTTTGTCAGGAGCAAGCACCATAGGCAGGTGCATGAACTCGGGCGGACGAAAGCCAAGGGCCTCGAATATGAGGATCTGCCTTGCCGTATTGGAGAGGTGGTCGTCGCCCCTTATAACGTGAGTTATTTTCATAAGGGCGTCGTCAAGCACTACGGCGAAGTTATAGCCTGCAACCCCGTCAGAGCCGACAATTATAAAGTCGCCAATGTCGGAGCGCTCAAAACTCATCTTAGAGAAAACACCGTCGGTAAACGTTATCTGTTG
>CBDUXY010000086.1:0-11729 GCA_965371305.1 uncultured bacterium | reverse complement strand
ATTTCAAAAAGGACTTTTTTGTCATGAATACATACTATAGGCAATTCCCATAGTTAAGTCAAGAAAGGTTATATCAGGATTGTTATCGAAGCAAATATCTTAATCAAAACAAACTTAACCAAGGAGGAAAACCATAACTCAAAATCAGTATATCGTACCTGTAAGCTAAACATGCTTGAGCCTGGCTCTATGCTCGGAAATATCAGCGAAGCCTGCCGCAACCCCGGTGTGAGCTGTCAGCATTACTACGACATTGAACAGGCCATAAAGCCTGAAGCTTTAGTCCCTTATAACTCACCTTCACGGAAAAAAGCCCCCCTTATAGGTGCCTTTTCCGAAACGAACTACCATTACTATACACTTTTGGGGTTTTGAAGCAAATAAGGGGCTGCGGCCAAAACCGCAACCCCTTATTATAATGGTAGAAAAGATGGTGCCCAGGGTCGTATTCGAACCGCCAACACGAGGATTTTCAGTTTCCTTCATGTAAGGGGCGTTTTGTGGTGTTTGGTGTTATCTGGTAGTATCTGTTAGGAAAAACCCCGGCCCCGGAGCCGGAGTTTTTATGGTGAGTAATGACTGTTATTGGTTGTTTACTATACGATTACTATACACTGGTGCATTTGGTGGCCTAAGGGGGCTCTGAAATGGCTGAGAAATTTACTCTGAAGGTGGACCAATATATTAGGGGGCAGGTCACTTTACGCAACCCCCTCAATATATTAAGGCATACATCTGAAACACCCCGAAAATTTTGCCCTTCTTCGTAGTAGCGGGGGGTCTATTTAAGACTTATTTTATACCCTCTGAACGTGAGGGGCATTTGGTTCCCTGAGGGTGCTTCAGGCATGGTTTTTCCCTTTGAGAAGGATTAGATATCTTACGGCGTACCGTACTCGTCGGCTCCAAGGTCTATGCCGCCGCCCTGAGGTCTTGAGCTGCCTGAGTCAATGTCGTCTGACGGAACGTTTGCTCCTGTTGCTTTACCCGCGTCTATCATGCTTGCCGAGCCAGGAGAGGTCAGGTGATAACTGCCACCTGTCTTTGGAGTAGACAGTGAAGCCGGGTCTATCGAGTCAAAACTGGGGTTGGTGTTCTGGTTACTCGTACCGTTTGCATCGCCGTCAAACGTACCGCTTCCTGTATAACCGCCTTCGACATTCGTATAAATAACAGCGGCTGACGTTGTATTGTATATCTGCGGCTGAGTATTTCCTGCAACATTATGGTAAATAATACTGTTCTTAATGCCGGTAGTGCCGCTTGTATGCAAACCTCCGCCATGGCCTCTTGTGTAGTTACCGGCTATGGTTGAGTTATAGATGTAAAGAGTACCGTAGTTGCGTATACCTCCACCCTCGGACCAGGTGTTCTGACCACCTGCGTTACCCGAAATAAGACTGTTTATAATCGTAGTTGTACCGCCTGCGACCAGATACATTCCACCGCCGCGCGCCGCAACAACCATGTTACCTTTTATCTCGACCCCTGTTATATTAACTATAGATCCTGCATGTACAGTATAAAGCCCGCCACCATAATTGCCAGTTGCGGTATTGCCTGTTATGGAGCCGCCTGTCATGTCAAAGTCTGCGCCGTTTTGAATGTCGACACCGCCGCCGTTAGCCGCGCTGTTACCATCAATAGATGAATTGGTAATGATTACGTCTGCTGCTTCTCCGGTAAGAAAAAGTGCGCCTCCCCCCCATGCGGAAGAGTTAGAATCAAGGCTTGAATCGCTAATCGTAATCGGCGAACTGGAACTGTAAATAGCCGTGCCCCTGCCGCCAGTATTGCTGCTTATAGTCGTCGCCGTTATGGTGGTCATGCCGGATATACTTATCAGGCTTATCGCACCGCCGTTGCCCGTTGGAGAGCTATTGTTGGTAATGGTGCTGCCGCTGATGTTTATGGTATTGGACGATGCTATTACGTATAGGGCCGGGGCATGACCACCGATATTGGGGAGAGCCCCTCCTATTGTCGTATCCTCTATGGTTATGCCGCCGCCTGTAATATATATACCGGCTCCTTGTGCGTTACACCCCGGAGTGTTGCCCTCTATTATCGAGTTCTTGACTGTCGGTGTGGTCGAAGCGCCTGATATATAAACTCCTCGACCACCACAGTCTGTGGACGTATTATTAAGGGTGAATCCGTCCAGTACGGCTGCGCTTGTTTCGCTGGTTATAAAGTTTACAGTTGCCGCAGATGTTCCGTTACCAGTTATAGAGGTTGTAGCAGGTCCATCCTCTGAAAGTATGGTTATGTCTTTACCTTTAAAGTCTACCTTTTCTGCGTAACTTCCGGCGCAAACCAAAATCGTATCGCCGTCAGTAGTACCACCGTCCAGAATGGCTGCGTTGATGGTGCTGAAGTCAGGACTCCCGCTGCCGCAAACCGTTATGGGCTGAGTTACGTTAAGAGAACCGCCGGAACTAACAGGCGCGTTGGCTGTTGCGTCGCTTGTGCCGTCGTTTGCGTAGAATTCATAAACAAGCGAACCGTCGGCAACAAACGGCACGCCTTCGTCCCTTGTATATAGCTTGCCGTCTGTGTAGGTCGTGTCACCTGAATCAACCTGTGACATTGTGAACTTCTCTGAGCCTGAGAAACCACCACTGTCGTCCTCGTCCACCCAGACTTCTATAACACCTGGCGCGTCATTGTCGTCGTCCGTGTATTTAACGCGGAAGGTAAAAGTGCTCCCGCCAACACCGGTATCAGGATTGGCTCCGTCAGTCGTATAATCGCTCTCGCCTGTCCAGTCAAGGTAAGGCGCGTTGTTTGAAAGCAAAGATATACTTGTCACTGTCTGAGGATTCGGGGTGTCAAAACCATCCGAGTCAACATACGTCATTCTTACGTCATAAGGCCCGCCTGAAAGACCTGTTATAGAATCGTTATACGGCGTGGCAGTATGACTAAATGGAACAGAAACTGAATTGTCCCAGGCAAGCCAAGTGCCAGAGGCACTGAGCTTATATTCAACCGTATAAGTATTGTCCCCGTTGTCGTCGTCCGTATAAGGCATGCTTATGTCAATAGTATCGCTAGATGCCCCGACAGCCGTAGCAACACCAACGGTCGTATCGTAAGTCGGCATACCAACGCCGGAGATCGTTTGCACGGCAGTGCCGCTAAAACCGTCCGTGTCGTTAAAAGTAGCACGCACGTCGTAGGTCTCGGCAAGGGTAAGGCCCGTGATGGTGGTAGCAAATGGACTTGTCGTATGAACGTACGGAGATGCAACAGAGTTGTTCCATGCAAGCCACGTGCCCGATGAGGCAAGTTTATATTCGACCGTATAGGTATTGTTGCCGTTGTCGTCAGCCGTGTACGGCATACTAACGTTTATAGTCGTCTCGCTTGCAGAAACCGCCGTGGCAGCGCCGGGTATCGTTGCGGGTGTATAAGACTCATCCGCCCCTATGTCATCGGCAGGTCCAACCGGTCGCGTCTGACCGTCTATATCGTCGGCAGGCGCGTAAGTCGCATTTGCCGCGTCTATGGCATCGGACGGGAACACTATATGGTAATCCCCGCTGCCGACGAAGTTCGGGTCTGTTGCCGGGTCTATGTTGTTAGACGTTGTAAGGGTTGCGTTATCAACATATCCGGATGAAGTGTCTATTAAAGAGTCGGTAACAGTTCCGGCAGATCCGAAGCCGCAGCTCTTGTATATGTTATCACCTGCCCCGCTTGCCGTGTTGTTCCAGAATATAGAGTTGCGCACGATGTTCGTGCCGCTGCATATAGTGAGCACGCCGCCGGTGCCGCTGTTTGCGTGGTTGTCCGCAAAAGTAACATTAGTGTAGGTCGCAGTGCCTCCGTTCATATATACCGCGCCTCCGCTGCTTGCAGCGGTATTACTTGCTATGATCGTGTTTTCAAACCCGATCGTGGAGGAATTATTGTATATGGCTCCACCCGAAGCGGTTGACGTATTATCGGTAATAGTGCTCTTGTAGATGTTAGTCGTTGCTCCGTTATTGTATATGGCGCTGCCTAAGGAAGATGTGTTGCCTGTAATGGTCGCGCGGATAACATCCGCCGTACTCGATGACTGGAAGTAAAGGCCCGCGCCGCCATTAGAAGTCGTATTGTCACGAATTGTCGTATCTATAATAGTGTGCCCTGTACCTCCATTAAAGAAAACACCAGCTCCTGAGCTGGTAGAACCGTTCGAGTAAATGTCGCTGTTGGAAATTATAACAGTGTTTGTGCTGTTGAAGTAAACACCACTGATGCTATTGCTATAGATCAGGTTGTTATCGATAACCGGCGAATGAGAATTATTTTCAACACGAAGACCGTATGGATTGGTATGTATTTTATTGTTCTCTATCGTCACGCCGGAGCTGCTTGAAACAAAAACGCCTGAATTGCTCAAAGTATTAACGCCCGTTACAGTCATGCCGTCAAGTGCGCTACCGGCGCTGTTAAACATATATAAAGCATGCAGGCCGCTTGCGCTTGACAAAGTTGTTAAGTCTCTTCCGCAGGCAGACCTTATGGTACGGTTCGGATCTGATGAAAGGTTTACGTTCTCCGAGTAAATCGCAGCCGTAAAGTCGTCGTTCGGATAAACGAGTATAGTCGACGGGTCGGTCGAAGCGTCAACCGCGTCCTGAATGGTGTGGTAGTCGCCGAAGCTCGAAGCAGGCGGTGTGACCGAGTAAGCCCCGATCACCGTAACCGTACTTCCGGTAGCTCCCGTGCCTGTGGCTGTCTGCAGACCGTCGGTTGCGTAGAAGCGGTAAGCAAGCACGTTGTCTCCGGCACTGGCAAGGGGTAGCGTATGGGTATAGAGCTTACCGTTGGTACAGTCAACATCCCCTGCGTCGTCTTCCGTCATGTTATATTTCTCGCCCGACTCATAAACGCCTGAGTCGTCTTCATCCACCCACGCCTGAATTATAGACGGACACTGGTTGTCTGCGTCCGTATAAACAGTCATAAGCTCGAAGTTAGTACCCGTGTCCCCGACAGGCGGCCTTACCCCGTCAGAGAGGCAACTTGCCGTCGTCCACGAAAGGGTCGGCGCGTTATTTGAAGGCACGGTCACGGTTACCGATTCATCAGAAGTCGGGGTGCCTGTTGCGTCATCCGTACCGTCGCTTCCGTAAAACCGGTAGTCCATCTCGCCGTCAGGCGGATACAGCGCCGCAAGGGTTTTTGTATAGAACTTGCTGTCCGTATAATCAGTATCGGCCCCGTCCGTCTCGGTCATGTCGTATTTTTCGTTCGACTCGTAAGTGCCGCTATCGTCCTCGTCAAGCCAGACCTGTATGCTTGAAGGTGCAGTGTCGTCCGGGTCCGTGTAATCCACACGGAATACAAAGTTAGACCCGCCAACACCGCTGTCCGGGTTGACCCCGTCGTTCGTGTAGTTAGTCTCGTGTGTCCAGTACAGTACAGGCGCCTGGTTGGTGATAGTGATCGTGTTGTTGGCTATCGGGTCTCCGGTTGCCTCGTCCGTGCCGTCTGTTGCGTGGAACCTGTAATTAAGCGTTCCGTCGCCTGCAAAACTCACCATTTTATCAATCTCATAAGTTTTACCGTCCGTATAGTCGCTATCGCCTGCCGACGACTCGTCCATATCGTGTTTTTCCGATTCACTGTACGTACCGTTGTCGTCCTCGTCTATCCAGAGCTGAATAATAGCCGGTGCGTCATCGTCAGCGTCCGTATAGTCTACCTTAAATACAAAACTTGCCCCTCCAACGTCGCTATCGGGCTTAACCCCGTCGGTTGTGTATCCGTCCACGCCGAGCCATGCAAGGGTCGGGGCGTTGTTTGTCCCTGCGACAGTCACTTCGTCAGCCCCCATGTCGTCGCCCGCGTCTGCCGGACGCGCGTCTCCGTCAATATCGTCAGCAGGCGCGTAAGCAGCATTTGCAAGGTCTATAACAGGCGAGGTTAATTGCAAGTGATAATCGCCGCTTCCAATAAACTTTGGATCGTATGCCGGGTCTATGTTATTCGATTCAATAATGGTAGCGCGAACCATGTAACCGGACGAAGTGTCTATTAAAGAATCGGTAATCGTACCGACTGGACCGGCGGTGCAGTCCTTGTATATGTTGTAGCCTGTGCTTGCATCATTGCCCCAGAAAATGGAGTTGCGAACCGTGATAGTACCAGTGCATAAATAGAACGCACCGCCCTTATCGCTTGCTTTGTTATCGGCAAAGGTTACGTTCGTGTAGACCATGATGCCGTTGTTTTGGTGTACCGCGCCTCCACTGGTTGCGGTATTACTTGCTATGACCGTGTTCTCAAACCCGAGCGTGGCAACATTACCAAATATGGCTCCAGCCGTACCGGTTGACGTATTATCGGTAATAATACTCTTGTAGACATTAGTTGTTCCTCCGTTATTGTATATGGCGCTGCCCCTGGCAGATGTGTTGCCTGTAATGGTCGTTCTTGTTATGGTAGACGTGGTCGACTGGAGGTAAAGACCCGCGCCGTTACCAGTAGTCGTATTGTCGCGAATTGTCGTATCTACAATAGTTTGCCCTGTACCTCCATTAAAGAAAACTCCAACGCCATCAGCGGTTGTACCGTTCGAGTAAATGTCGGTGTTGGAAATTGTAACATCGTCTATGCCGTTAAAGAAAATACCCCTGATAGAATTATTGTAGATCAGGTTATTGTCGATAACCGGCGAATCAGAGACTGTTCTAATATTCATACCTAATAAGTTCGAATGTATTTTATTGTTCTTAATTGTCAAACCAGCACTGGATGTAAGGTAAACGCCCGCATTGCCCAGAGTATTAACGCCTGTTACCGTAAAGCCGTCAAGCGCGCTGCCTGCTGCGCCAGAGAATGAAACCGCGTGAAGCCCGCTTGCGCTTGATATAGTCGTTAAGTCTCTTCCGCAGACAGACTGAATGGTTCGGTTTGGCTTTCCTGCAACACTTACGTTTTCCGAGTAAGTCGCTGCGGTAAAGTCGTCGTTCGGGTAAACAAGTATAATCGACGGGTCGGTTGAAGCGTTAACACCGTCCTGTATAGTATCGTAATCGCCAAAGCTCGACGCAGGCGGGGTAACCGTAATAGCCGTTACGACCGTTACCGTACCGTCTACAGTCGGTGTGCCGATTGCAGCGTCAGTTCCATCATTTGCATAGAAGCGGTAATCAAGCGCACCGTTAACCGAAAGTGCAGTCGCAAATTTATAGTCCTTGCCGTCTGTATAGTCGCTATCGCCGTCAACAGCGACCATGTTTTCTTTTTCGTTTGCGTCGTCGTAGTCTCCATCGTCGTTGCGGTCTATCCACACCTGCATGTCGGACGCAGCAGGAGGTGCCTCATCATCCGCGTCGGTATAAGTGACCCTGAATTCAAAGTTGGTTCCGTTTCCCCCTATAGCAGGCCTCACGCCACTGTCGATACAGTTTACACTCATATATTCAAGGTACGGAACGTTATTGAAAGAAATTGAGACATTTACCGTCGAAACAGACACTGGTGCGCCTGTTGCTACCTCAATGCCGTCGGTTGCGTAGAAAAGATAGTTAAGCGCGCCGTCACCCGCATAGGCAAGCGTCAGGTCGGTTGAATACAACTTACCGTCGGTATAGTCAGTGTCCCCGCCGTCAACCGCTGTCAGGTTTTCCTTTTCATTTGCATCGTCGTAGTCTCCGTCGTCGTTACGATCTATCCAGACCTGTATGTCGGAGGCTGCAGGAGGAGCTTCATTGTCAACGTCGGTGTACTCTACCCGGAAAGTATAGGTGCCGCCGTTAGCCCCGGGATTGGGAAATACCCCATCTGCCATGTAACCAGTCTCGCCCGTCCAGTCAAGCGTTGGTATGACATTTAATATCTCAAGCGACTCTTCGTTCGTGGGGAAGCCTGTCGCGTCGTTCGTGCCGTCAGATGCGTAGAACAGGTACGTAAGCACGCCGTCGGACGACTTGGCTATGACGCTTGAGAAACTGTAAAGCTTCCCGTCGTAATAATCACTGTCATAGGAATTCACCTCTGTCATGGTCTCTTTTTCGTTGGCATCAAGGTAGTCGCCGTCGTCATTCCTGTCTATCCAGACCTGTATTGGACTCGGGGGCTGGTTGTTGGAGTCTGTGTAAGTGACCCTGAACTCAAACGTGCTTCCGCCTGGCGCCGTATCAGGGTTTGCCCCATCTGTAATAAAACTTGTCTCACCTGTCCAGGTAAGGATCGGGGCCTGGGCAAGAGACTGAATCGGGGTCCTGTCGATGCGCTTTGCCCACGGACCGTGGCAGTGATTACATATCTGCGCGACACTGTCACCCTCAAGAAGTACACCTGTGCTTGCAGCAAGGGTAATGTTATCCGGCACAGGATCGCCGCCATACGTATAACTTACAGGTATTACGTTGTTGTCGTACCAGATCCTGATACCAGGTGTTCTGTTCGTAAGTTCACCTGTACGCATCATAGCAAGGTTGGTCGTACCATGTGGATTATGACAGGCAATACAGGTTATACGGCTATTTAAACCGGCTGCGAGCGGCTCCCAGTCTGCTCTAAAAGGTGCCGATCCGACTGAAAGATGGTAGTAGTGCAGGTTCCTTTCCCCGCCCGTGTCAGCTCCGGTATCGTCATAGTAGTTCGTTGCCTGGTTTGAGGTGTCCGGGTTGTCAATCGTGTTGTCGCTCACAAGCCACGCTTCCGTGTTGGTATGACAACTGAAACACAGACGGAATTTACTCTCAAGTGGAATAGAGCCCGTTCTGGGCATCTCCATCGGGAGTTCGCCGTTTATTTCTTTAATGCGGTAGCCCTGCTGGTACTCGCTTGAATCGCATCCGTCCGTGCAGTCAAAAGTCCTTGCGTTGCCGTCTATATGTTTTATGGTCGGATCGTGGCAATCAATACACGTCCTGCCAGGACCATTTTTAGCTCCGCCTGAACCAGGTATGGTCTGGTCACTTGGCACACCGTGCCCTGTCTTAAAAAATCCCCAGCCGTCACCGTACTGGCCTGTACCGTATTTATAAGGCGCATCTTCGTCCCCTATTACCATCGGAGCCGTTACGTTACCCTGGTTTGCAATCACCGACGGGGTTTCATCGTGACAACCAGCGCACCACATGAGTTTATCTGTTTTTAAATTATTCCCCGCATCATACACACCGCCCGAGTGCCACTGATCTTTTGCGCCGATAGAGTCGCCGACTGAGATAACGCCGTTGTATGAACCCTCCGGACTGTGGCAGTCGTTACACACGTCTGTTTCCGCAAGGTTAATGGATCCATCGCCGTCAAGGTCGGTGCCGGACTTAAACGTCGGGATGTTGTTTATATCATGACACACGCTGCAATAAATTCCCGGACCGCGCTGATCGTCATCCCCTGCGGAGCTTGGCATTATACCGGTCGAACTTTCCGTATGAGTGGAGTGCGGCGTGGTTGTTCCTCTGCCAAGGCTTGCCTCCGTACCGGCCGTGTATGGGTAAGTCGCGTCAGGGTCGTAGAGCGTACCAGGCTCGTGACCGTGACAACGCACGCAGTATATACCTGGCCCGCGCGCTCCGAGGCCGTGCTTAAATGCAGCCGTTGTGTTCGAGTGCGGGTGGCAGGAAATGCAACCGTTTTTAAAATGAGGAATAGGCTCGGTTGCGTCGTTGCGCCAGTGGCTTGCTTTCGTATGGCAGACCTGGCATATGCCGCTTGCGTCGTTGTTAACGTAGTTGTTACCCGGCTTCATATCCACGTCACGGTCGTTAACCGTCTCGCGGATCAAATACCTGTTGGTCGTGTTATGAGGCGTATGGCAGTCGCGGCAGTTCATACGCCGGCCCATAGGAGAATTAGTAATACGCCCGATCTCCGGGTCGTTATCCCCGAAGTGGCTCTTGTACTTATGGCACGTCATGCAAAGGGTCTCGTCGTTTGCCTTGTCGAGCAAAAGCCCGCCACCTGCATTTGTCTTGTCAACAATCTCGTATACGTCTCCTGCCTCAACCGAGTCTGTAAGCGCCCCTGCCCAGGTAATGGTGTGCGGCGGGTCATAACTGTTTATTACCCTTTTTCTGCGCCACACAGGGTTATCCGTGCCACTCCTGCTCTCGTTAAATATTCTAACTTGAAGACCTGTCGGGTCGTTACCGCTGTTCCACCTCTGCTGATTGTCCGTAAGGCTTGTTGTGGTGCCGCTTGTTGCAGTACCTCCGACAACATCCGTTGTATAGGCATAGTGCGGACTGTGGCAGGTCATGCATTGAACAGTATCGTCGCTTGTGTCAGCCGCCGTGCCGGTGTCATCCAATACAAGCGGCGGGATTTTTGAAGACTTATAAAATCTCGTGTCTGTATCCTGGTCTTCGTACACAACCCCTACAGGGTGCATCCCGAGGTTCGTGTCGTCTACGATCTTATACTGATCTCCCGTTAAAATATCCTCACCAACCGAATCAACCCACGTAAGGGTTGTTGCGTCGTTAGTTGTAATCTCACGATAAAAACCGTTGCCGGTACCGAAGAATTTTTTTATAGAAAGTTTCTTGCCTGTGTAGTCAATTGCCGACCAGTCGGCTGTTGAATCGGTAAGGCTCGTAGTCATGCCGGAAGTAACAACGCCTGAGTCAAGGGTCTCGACTATCTCGTAGGTCTCGCCACTCTCTATACTGTATCCGTCGCCGAAGTACTCGTACCCCACGCCTGAGGTTCCAAGATAAAGCGTATCCGATGTGTTGGAAACAATCGGAACATATATGCCGTCGAACAGGAATGAATAACCGGGCAGGTAAAGGTCTTTTCCGGCGTGTTCGTCAACGCCCCAGCTTTTACCCGTATCGATTAAGTTATAAACGTCTCCGCCCGTTGCCGTGCCGCTGTCAATAATATTCATGACCTTATACCCGTCACCGCTAACTGAGGCGCCAGGCAGGGCTACAGCCCAGTTTATCGTGTCGGTAGTATTTGACGTAACCGTCCTTATATACGGGCTCGGGGTTGCAAAGTTTTTTATAAAATAAACCTGCTTGCCAAGGTGTTCGTCATCTGTCCAGCTCTTATCCGTGTCAACGAGTGTAGTTGTGCCACCCCCTGTGGCCGTGCCGCTTTCAAGGGCAAAATGCGACAGGTCCCTGTCATAATGACAGTCCTTGCAAAGTGCGTTGCCTATATTGTCTGCCCTTAAGTAAGGTTTGTCGTTTCTATGGTAGTGCTGGTTGTGGCACGATGTACAAACAATTCTTTTTACGTCGCCGGAGTCTATCTTCGAGTCGCCATTATCGTCAAATAGAGGATAAACTTGCAGAGACATCAGGAGTTCAGTGGGCAGATTAAGTAACTGCACATAGACCCTTGCGGTCGAACCCTGCGGGAAAGCTACGGTGCCGTTATCAGCGTCGTTGTCCGAGAACATTACCTTTATTCCGTCATTGAGTGTTGCGTATGTGTCGAATACAACCGTGCCGCTGCCGCTTGACTCTGGCGTGCGCGTACCGCCTGAGATAACAAGGGTATAAGAAGACCATGAATAAGAAACATTACCTCCGCTGTCATCTGCTGTGATTGTAAGGTCGTATTGTTTATATTCAGACGACCCTGTATAAGGGCCGCTGACCATGGTTGTACCGGTCATGCCAAGAGATTTTTGTACGTGTATGTATTTAAGCCCTTCAGAGTCCCAACGATGTGAGAGTCCTGTTTTACCGGTAACGGCCATGTCGCTGTCAAGCATGGGTTTTGTATCGGCGTAACCGGCAGGGTTGTGGCAGTACTGG
>CBDUXY010000085.1:0-11733 GCA_965371305.1 uncultured bacterium | reverse complement strand
TCGGAAGACTTATCGTTTCTTGTCGCCCGTTGATTATATTTTAACTACAGACCGGGTAAGGCCTTAAGGGCTCTTAAAAAAGTACACCACTACGACCCGTCTCACGTTGAGGGTCATGCACTGGCAAAAAAAATAAATGCGGAGATGCACACAGAGAGCGAGGAGTCATCGGCTGTAAAAAAATCGGCGGACAAGGCATACAATAAAACGGTTGAAGTAAAGGACGTAAGCAAAGAAAAGGCAGGCAAGACATACAAGAAGGTGGGTGGGTGGTTCAAATCCTTAACAAAGAAGAAAGAAAAGCCGTCAAGCGATTAAAAAAATGCAGTCTCCTCCACTCCTGAAACTGACGCCGCTGTCAATGCTGCAAAGGAACTTGAGAAATAATAATACGGAAATACGGAGTTTTTCTGTTTTTTAACTGATTATGTTTAAAGACTTTTATTATATAAGATCATTACTGGCGACAGTAGCGGTGCTTGGTACGTTTCTTGGCATCCTTTGCCTTACCATGTACGCAACCGGATTTGCCGGGGTTGCGGCAGCCGTTTTTGCCACCGTGTGCTTTTTTATTTGGTTCTATAAAAAGTTTGGCAAAAAGGACGCCGAAACAGGACTGAATACAAAAACAAAACCGGTAACCAGGGAAGAAGCTACGGAAATGCCAGAGAAAATAACAGACAAAATAATAACGCAAAGGGCTAAGACTTTTTAATTTAATTATTATGGGACGAAGAGTTGCAGTAACAGGTATGGGAGTCATAACGGCCCACGGCACAGGGCTTAAAGAAAACCTGAGGGGTCTGATTGAAGGAAGAAATTCCATCGCCCCTGTCGGGGCATTCGACGTGTCGGGTTACAGGGGGAGGTCCGGCGGTGAGGTCGGAGAGTTCTCTCTAGCCAATCCATTAAAAGTCCTCAGGGCAGACCGCCTTGACCGGGCAAGCATGTTACTGTTAAAGGCATTTGAAGAGGCCACCTCCCTGCCCTCATTTCCAGGCGGCGGCATTCCCGACTGCCCGGTAATGCTTGGCACCACCCTTGGCGGTATGAACTCAGGCATGAAGTACCACCGCCTGGGGCTTGAAAAGGGATTCGACAGGGTGAGCGGGGCAGATCTTCTGGACTACATGGCACACACACAGGCCAACAATCTGAAAAAGGAATACAACTTGAGGGGTGATGCCATGACGTTTAGCGACGCATGCACGTCCGGCGCGAACTCAATCGGCCACGCCTTTACGTCCGTGCGTTCAGGCCTCTCTGACGTAGCCATTGCCGGTGGTTACGACACCATGAGTGAATTTACGCTTGCAGGCTTCAACTCGCTTCAGGCCGTTACCGAGACCGTGTGCCGTCCATTTGACCTGCACAGGTCAGGCCTTGTGCTTGGCGAAGGTGCCGCCATTCTCATACTTGAAGAATTAAGCTCGGCCCTGGCTCGGGGGGCAAGGCCGATTGCCGAGATAATCGGCTACGGTTCTACCTCCGACGCTTATCACATGACAAGACCTGACCCTGAAGGCAGCGGCGCAAGGCGTGCCATGACAGCAGCCCTTGACGACGCAGGCTTGCACGCTTCATGTGTTGACTACATAAACGCCCACGGCACAGGCACACCGTATAACGACGCTATGGAGGCGCGCGCGATATGCTCTGTGTTTCCACGAGGCGTGCCTGTAAGCTCTACAAAAAGCATGATAGGCCACACCCTTGGCGCAGCCGGAGCCGTGGAGGCCATCTTCACCATTATGGCTATTACAGACGGTTTCCTGCCCCCGAATATAAATTTTAAAACACCTGACAAAGACTGCCCCGTCTCGGTCGTTACAGAGCCGCACTCCAGGGCTTCGGTCAAGACCGCCATGACGAACTCGTTTGGGTTTGGCGGGGCCAACGCGGCACTTATATTTAAGGCCGCAGAAGGGTGCCACGCATGAAGGTTGTTATAAGCTCTGCCGGCATAGTGAGTCCTTTTGCAATAGGTTACGATAAATTCTGCGACTTTTTGTTCGCCGATAAAAAGAACACAGCCCTCTTTGCCGGAGAAGTACAAGGTTTTGAATTCAGCGATTATTTTGGCCGTAAGTTTCGCCGCTCGGCAAGGCTTACGCAGTTCGCCCTTGTCGCTGTAAAAGAGGCGCTGGAGAACGCCTCCCTGCTTTGCGGTGAATATGACGGCACGCGCGCTGCTCTTGTCGTCGGCGTGACACACGGAGCAATTTCCCTGACACTTAACTTCCATTCGGACCTTGTAACGATTGGACAGGACGCCGCAAGCCCGGCACTTTTCTCCGACTCGGTGCTGAACGCTCAGACAGGCAATGTGAGTCTTGCCTTTGCCATTCGCGGCCCTTCGCAAACACTCGTTGGAGGGGCGACTGCTTCATTGCAGGCGCTCGCGCTCGGCGTTTCATTAATTAAATCGGGCAGAGTTGACTTTGCCATAGTCGCCGCAACTGAAGAATTAAACGCTACAGTCACTCAGGCATACGGGAAGTTCGGGCTGAACACGCAGGGTGTGGCAAACGCCGCGACCTCCGGCAAAGAGGGGTTCACCTTTTCGGAAGGTTCTGCCGCATTAGTGCTTGAAAGCGAGGAAAGGGCTGCGGCGCGAGGCATCTCTCCACTTGCCGAGCTTTGCTCGTTTGCATCTGATAGCGGCGGTCAGCTTGAGGAGTCGATTGAATACTGCGCAAGCCACGCCCTTAAAAAGGCCTGTATCACGGACAGAGACGTCTCTATAGTTACGGCGGCGGCAGACGGTTTTCAAAGCCCGGTCAGCCGGGACGTAGCCGGACTTAAACCCGGGTTTAGATTAATTGAAGGCAGCTCACTTGGTCGCGTACTAGCTCCCGGCACAAGGACAACTTGCATTAAGCCTTTTACAGGCGAGAGCTTTGCAGCCTCGACCTTGATGAGTGTTGCGGCAACGGTCGCGATGTTGAAGCAAGGTCAAATTATCCCTAACCCGCACTGCGCGGATACGGCAAAGGAGTGGTCGTGGGCGGCATTGACTGATAATAGTAATACAACTAATGAATGCCACACTGCCCTTGTCTCTTCCACCGGAGTGCTTGAAGAGGCTGCGTGCTGCGTATTAAAAAAAATACAGGAATGAATCATAATTCAATAAACTGCCGTGTGTCATTTAACCCGCCATGCGGGAAAAACGGTAACCGAGAGGTGAAAAAAAGGTTACGAACACTTCAAGGAATAAATTCCCCAACATCACCTGGGGAGAATCAAACCCGCCATGCGGGAAAAACGATAACCGAAAGGTGAAAAAAAGGTTACGAACACTCCAAGGAATAAATCCCCCAACATCACCTGGGGGGAATCAAACCCGCCATGCGGGAAAAACGATAACCGAAAGGTGAAAAAAAGATTACGAACACTTCAAGGAATAAATCCCCCAACATCACCTGGAGGGAATCAAACCCGCCATGCGGGATTAAGAGGGATTAAAATGGGAACCGACAGAGAGGTAGTGGTAACGGGTATCGGCCTTATAACTGCGCTCACCCCCCTTATGCCAACGCCTCGGGAAAAAACAACTTCAGACTGCGCCGGCAATACAAAGGAATTCTGGGAGAAGCTTTGCAGGGGTCATGTGTCACTCGGCAAGATCACTCTGTTCGACGCAACGCCCTATTCGTCCGACCTGGGTGCCGAGGTGCGAGGACTTGTACCGGATCAGGCAGTATCAAGGTGGCAGACCCTGCTCGACCTTGCCTTTTTAGATGCATTAAACGACAGCGCCCTGGATCTTACGAAAATTGATAAAACAAAAGCAGGCATGGTTGTCGGCACAGTGCTCGGGCCAATATTAGAGCAAGAAGGTTTTTGGAGGAGAAGCCACTCTGAAACAAACGAACCAACGGACAAGTACTGCCTTCATACCGGGGCGGAGCGCCTTAGCCGGCATTACGGTCTGCGCGGCCCTGTAACGACCGTATCCACTGCCTGCTCTTCGGGCACGGACGCCATAGGGCTTGCCCTGAGGGCAATAAGATCAGGGCAGACGGATATTATGATTGCCGGAGGTGCCGAGACATTAAGCGAGCTTGCTTTTAGCGGCTTTTCAAGCCTCCATGCATTAACCGGCACAAGTGTAAAACCATTCGACGCAGCGCGCGACGGTCTTGCTCCGGGCGAAGGCGCTGCCTTTGTTGTACTCGAAGACCGTGCCCATGCCAAAGGGCGCGGAGCTCGAATTTACGCTCAAGTCATGGGATACGGCTCAAGCGCCGACGCAAACCACATGACAGCCCCGGACAGAGAAGGTCTAGGTCTTGCCAGGACCATGACGGCAGCATTGGACGAGGCAGGACTCTGCTCGGTTGACTACATAAACGCACACGGCACGGCAACCGCTTACAACGACCTCATGGAGGTTAAAGCCATAAAAAGGGTGTTTGGCCGTAACGCCTCCGCAGTGCCGGTTAGTGCCATAAAAGGTTCGGTTGGACACACGTTCGGAGCGGCAGGAGCAATCGAGGCCGTCACGTGCCTGCTTGCGATGAAAAACAACACAGTGCCCCCGACAATTGGACTTACCGAACCCGATTCAGAGTTCGGCCTTGACCTGGTTTTCGGCGGCCCCCGGAGCGTACATGTAGACACGGCCATTTCCATCTCAGCCGGGTTTGGCGGACAAAACGGCGCGCTTGTGTTCGGCCCTTGCTCAGGGGAGGAGAAAGCCAATTAGAAATGCAGTAGTCATAACCGGCGTAAATTCGGCTTCCGGACAGGGCCAGGCTGTAAGATGCGTTAACGGCACTGAAAGAATAGTGCACAACGAAGAAGCGTTACTCTTAAACTCAGGGATGAAGACGATTGCGGTTAGAGACAGGGCTGAATGCGAACTTGAAAAAATCGCCGTTGTGCTTGGGCTAAGCGAAGTAGTGGAGGGCTGGAACAAGGACTTTTTCAAAAACGTCATCAGGGACGGGGCCGTCGGGGCAAGCCCTATCGAGTTTCCCTTTACAAGCCCGGGCGCCCTTGCCTCGCGCCTCTCTATCTGCTGCGCCGTAAAAGGCGAAATGCTCACTATCTCAAGCGGGCCGTTGTCCTTTATAAAGGCCTTAATTTACTCAGTTGGCATTGTAAGTTCTGCCCCTTCAAAAAAAGTTATCGTAGCAGGCGTTGCTCCGGGCAGGGTCATAACACTTTTTCTTCATGCCGTTACTGACGACTATGTTATAACTGACGGAGACGTTTTGATAGACGCGATCATAGATAAATCTAACGACGTTACAATAGAGCCGCCCTGCCCTGCAAAAATGGTAGAATCAATTTCCAGGAGCTTTGACGTATTTCTAAATTCAATGTTGAAAACAACGGGCAAGGGGCACGCAGGCAAGAGCGAAAAAAAAGACGGAAGCACTGACGTATTACTCACGGACCCAGGCGCAAACACAGTCGGGTTTACCCTTAAACTCAAGCGAGGTACGCGGGATTGAAGACACGCACGCACGCCCCCCATAGAGCTGATGCAACTGCAAACGCCTCAACAATAAAATCCCTTCAGAGCGTTTTACTGGAGCAGACAGTGGACTACGTGCTCGCCAACTCGCCTTTTTACAGATTTTTTTTAAAAAACGCCGACCTAAAAACGGGTGACGTAAAGGACGTAACCGACATTCACAAAGTGCCTCTTACAACCAAGGAAGACATTCAGAACACGGATGAAACACTTTTGTGTGTAAAAAAAGAGTCGGTAAGCGAGTGGGTCTCAACAACCGGCACAACCGGCGCGCCTCTTTTCTTCGCCCTTACTGATGGTGATCTGAAACGGCTTGCCGAAAACGAACGTCGAACGTTCGCGCAACAGATGGGTGTTGGCAAGGGCGACACGGTACTCGTCTCGGTTGCCATGGACAACCTCTTTATTGCCGGGCTTGCCTATTACCTTGGCGTAAAAGCGGCCGGAGCAACGGTTGTAAGGAGCGGGCCTTATAACCCGGCACGTCAACTCGACCTTATTTGTGAACTCAACCCAAGCGCCATAGTGGCCGTACCTTCTTTCATGCTGCAACTTGCAAAGGAGGCGGAAAAAAAAGGGTTGCGCACTGATAGACTTGGTATAAAAAACGCTCTGCTCATAGGTGAAACAATACGCGAAAGTGATTTCACTTCCAATAAGCTTGGATACATGGTAGAAAATGCCTGGGAAACAGAGGTGTTTTCCACTTACGGCATAACCGAAGCCTCGGTAGCATTCAGCGAATGCACGGCAAAAAGAGGGTTTCACGCACACCCGGACTTTGTATACGCAGAGGTGGTAGACGACTCGGGAGAACCGGTAAAACCAGGAGTACAGGGTGAGCTTGTCGTAACAACCTTCGCTGTTGAGGCGATGCCTCTACTTCGGTACTGCACCGGGGACATTACGTTCCTGCTGCCTGAAGATGAAACATGTCCGTGCGGAAACAAATCCCAAAGAATTGGACCTGTAATTGGACGCAAGGCGCACAGACTTAAGATAAAGGGTACGACCGTATATCCCGGCGCCATCAAAAACGCCCTGTTTGACCTGAGCGCCGGTGCCGGTGTCAGCGGCTATCAAATAGAGGTCTACAGCGGCAGCGACGGCACTGACCGGGTAAAAGTCCGGGTCGGTACAGAGGACACAGGAGCCGGGTTTGCCGAAGCCGTGCTCCAGTCCATAAGAGCGAGTGCCAGGTTCACTCCTGTGCTTGAACTCCTAAGCCCACCTGAGATGCAAAAAATCCTCTTTAAAGGTGGGAGGAGGAAGAGCTTAACGTTTATAGACTTAAGGCAAAGCAAAAAAAAACCGGACAAAGGGAACACACAGAGATGACGCTTAACTACGAGATAATTCACGGTCTTGATTTCACCAATCAGGAGATAGAAGACGCCCTTGGTCGGGGTGAGCTGCTTTCACTCGAACTTGAGTTCAGCAGAAAATGCAACATACGCTGCGTATACTGCTACTCTAACGCAGGTGAGGCCCTCACAGGCGAACTCACGACCGAGGAACTAAAAGACGTCATAGACCAGGCAGCAACGCTCGGGGCAAGGAAAATAATACTCATAGGCGGTGGTGAGCCTCTCATGTATGAAGGTCTCAGAGAGGTGGTCGAACACATAAACGCAGCCGGGCTTGAGCAAACGATTTTCACAAACGGAGTGCTTCTGACCCGTGAGCTTGCCGGGTTCTTTTTCGCAAATAAGGTCTCGGTAGTAATAAAATGCAACAGCCTTAAGCAGCGCGTCCAGGACAGCCTGGTCGGAGTCGAGGGGACGCACAAGAAGATACAAGAGGGTATGGGATTTTTGATGGACGCGGGTTACCCGGACGGTAACATCCAGCTTGGCATACAGACAGTGATACTGAAGCAAAACCTGGACGAACTACCCGAGATGTGGCGCTTTGCCAGGGACCGCGGCATTATCCCTTACTTCGAGATGCTCACCATGCAGGGCCGCGCCAGGGAACATGACGAGTACACGGTAAGCCCCGCAGAGGCGCAACAAGCCTTTAGCGAATTAAAAGACATAGACCAGAAGCACTATAACCGCCTGTGGCCCTCGCGCCCGACCATAGCTTCTTTCAGTTGTAAACGTCACCTCTATTCGTGCCTTATAAATTCTCAGGGGTTTTTGCAGCCATGCACAGGCATAAACCTCTCTATTGGCAACATACGTGATACCCCCCTGAAAAAACTCCTTGACTCAAGCACTGTTATCAAAGACTTAAGAGGTATACGAAATAACATTGAAGGGGCCTGTTCAGAGTGCCGGTACAAGGCCGAGTGCTACGGCTGCCGCGGCAACGCCTTTGAGCTTACCGGCAACTACCTTGCATCAGACCCTGCATGTTGGCTCGGCTCTGCAGACGACGCGAAAGAGGGCGTAGAAGACAGAACAGGTGAAAAACCATAAGAAAAACCGGTAAACACGGTAGAAGAAGTAACGTCAGCAAAAAAAAACACTCCCCCCCTCCCCCCCCTCCCCTGAATCCGCCATGCGGACAAATGAGCAACCCCGCCATTTGTACTTGCAATAATTACGTTTTATTTTCCACACACTACCAAACAATATTGAGTTTTCAGCATGAATATGATACTTAAACTGAATGGATAAACGCGTCATACTTGTTACAGGCGGGAGTCGCGGCATAGGCCGTGCAATATGCCTTGCCTTCGCTGCCGAGGGAGCGGCAGTAGTTGTCAACTACAACTCAAGCAGCAAAAATGCAGCACAGGTCGCCCTTGAAATCGCAGAGGCCGGTGGGGAAGCCATGACCGTACAGGCAAACGTTGCAAACGCAATCGAAGTTGAAGAGATGGTAGGCGAAGTAATAGAGCGTTTCGGCAAGATCGACGTGCTCGTTAATAACGCCGGAATTACAAAAGGCGCGCCTTTGCTCCTTACGGACGAAGGGTCATGGAACGACGTTCTGGATACTAATCTAAAAGGTGTCTACAACATGATAAAGAGCGTAATGGTGCACATGATATCCGATAGAAAAGGGACCATCGTAAACATATCTTCCTTAAGCGGCATAACAGGGCTTGCCGGTGAATCGCCCTACTCCGCGGCCAAGGGCGGCGTCATAGCCTTTACCAGAGCAATATCAAAAGAACTTGCCCCGTTCGGAATATTAGTTAACTGCGTCGCTCCCGGCGCTATAGAGACCGACATGTTAAAGGCAACGCCGGAGGCTGCAAAACAAAAATTGCTCGACCTGATACCGCTAAAGAGGTTCGGCCGCCCTGAGGAAGTTGCAGGGGTGGTTACCTTTCTGGCCTCCCCGGAGGCAACCTATATAACGGGTGAAACCATAATCGTTAGCGGCGGTCTGCCTTAGCTCTACCCGCATGGCGGGCTTTTAAAAATGCCCCGCAGCTTGGCTCAGGGGTAGTTTATACTACCTTAAAAAAAAACGAGGTGAATTTACAGTGGCTTCAGAACAAACAGTGGCCAGGATAAAGGAGATGCTCATAAGAAGGCTTCGCCTTAAGCTTACTGCGGATGAAATAAAGACGGACGACTTGCTTTTCGACCCTGGTGACGGGTCTGGACAGGACTTGCCGGGGCCGGATTCACTTGGGTTAGATTCACTGGGGTTGGATTCACTGGGTTTGGATTCACTGGGGTTGGATTCAATCGACGCGCTCGAACTGGTCGTCGCCCTACAAAAAGAATTTAACTGCGTCATTGCCGACAAGGCTGCGGCAGAAAAAGTACTCGTCTCCGTCTCTACCATAGCTGACTTTGTAGAGGCGCAAGGAAAAACCACACCATGACAAAACCTGAAACCAGCTCAAACACTAACCCTGACAATGCACTTCCTCACCTGCCCCACTCATACCCCTTCAGGCTTATTGATCGAGTCGTTGCGTTAGACGCAGCGCATGCCGTAACAATAAAAAACGTAAGTATCGGCGAGGAGTTCTTCCGGGGTCATTTCCCTGCCACTCCAATAATGCCGGGTGTCTTGATTGTAGAGGCCATGGCGCAGTCCTCCGGGCTTGTGCTTAACTTTAACGATACTGACTGCAAAACTGATAATGAAAACGAACAAAGGGAAAAAGACAGACCCATAAGTAACGTAAAAAAAACCGCTTACCTCGCGAAAATTAATAGCGTAAAATTTACCGGCCAGGTACACCCAGGCGACAGGCTCAAAATTACAGCGACCCTTACTCACAGGCTCGGCGGGGTGGCTAACTTCGACGTCAAGACAACTAAGAACAACGACGTGATAGTGGCCTGTGGAGAGCTTGTAATGAGCAGTGGCAGCGAATTATAAAACTCATGGAAAACACCGCCAGAAAAACCGACTTAGATTCACAGCCGTACTGTGTGCCGCAGAGTTACTGTGTACCACAGAGATACTGTGTTCTCATCCCTGCGCGTAATGAAGCTGAGCATATTGCTTCTGTCGTGCAGGGTGTGCTTAAAGCAGTCAATAATGTCGTGGTAGTTGACGACGGCTCTACCGACTCGACCGGGAAAATCATCGCCACGCTGCCGGTGCAGGTCATCAGTCAAGAGCATATGGGCAAGGGCGCTGCCCTGAAAGCAGGGTTCAAGTACGCAATGGAGTGCGGCTACGACTGGGTCATCACCATTGACGGCGACGGCCAGCACGACTGGGCAGAGATAGCCGGGTTCGTAAACGCCCTTCAGGGCAACAATACGGACATGATTATCGGAACAAGAATGACCGATACAAAAGATATGCCGCTGCTCAGGCTCCTGACCAACAACATAATGAGCAGAGTTATCTCGGCCGTATCCGGGCAGCAGATACCCGACTCCCAGTGCGGGTTCAGGGCGATCAGTTGCGATATGTTAAGCAAGGTAACGCTCGACACCGACAACTACGACACAGAGAGCGAGCTTATAATCAAGGCCTCAAAAAACGGTTTTCGCATAACCTCCATTCCGGTCAAGACCATCTACAAGGACACTCCATCGGGCATAAACAAGCTTACCGATACGGTCAGGTTCCTTAAACTTCTTTTAAAGAGCGGACTTGGGAAATGATTAACACTCGTAACACCCGGGTACCAACCACCAACCACACGGTTTGCAACCTTTGTGGCGGCAGTGGCGCGCGCCGCATTACCGTACAGAATTCATATAACATAGTCGAGTGCACCGGGTGCGGCTTTGTGTACGTGAACCCGAGGCCCGAGCCGGAGGTGTTAAGGGTGTTATATGCCGACTATCTTAAGAGCAAGATGGAAGATGCCGGCACCTGGAAACTCTACATGGACGACGTCTTCACCTGGACCGCTGAGTTGCTTGAGAAGCGAATTCCCGGAAAAGGAAGCGTGCTTGATATTGGTTGCGGTTACGGGTTCTTCGTCGAGAAAATATGCCAGAGGGGTTGGAACGGGCGCGGTATTGATATATCGGAACCTGCCGTAAAGACTGCAAGGAAACGCGGTCTTGACGTCCGGTGCATGACAATAGAAGAGATTGCCCACCAGGGCGAGCAGTTCGACGCGGTTACCATGTTTTACGTACTCGAACACCTCAACGACCCGGCTCACGCCCTTGAGACTATAAAGTCACTGGTCCGCCCCGGCGGGCTGCTTGTGCTTCGCGTCCCCCACACAACACCCATAGTAAAACTACTAAAAATAATCAGGATAAAAAACAACCTCTACGACCCGCCCTTTCACCTGTGTGATTTCTCTCCGTCAACGATCCGCGCGATACTTAAAAAAACCGGTTACACGGGGATAAAGACTTTTATCGGAGGCAAGACGTTGCCGGACAATTATTTCCCCTCGGCTGTGAGCAGGAGCACGGGAGTCCTTGCAAACGCCCTTTTCAACCTCTCGGGAGGAGCCTTGCTGCTGCCGGGGGTTAGCAAGACCACGGTAGCCGTCCGGGAAGCCTGAAAAACCGATCTTATTAAGTTTTCCAAAAATAGTTTGCGAACAAGCGCGGCCTCAGACCTCACTCACCTCCGCTATTGTTAAACATACAAAAAAATGCTATATTCCTTGTTCAAATTTTAAATTCTGTCACCGGCTGCTGAACACTTAACCCTTAAACAAAGAGAGACCATGAAAACCAACGAACTATCCACATGCATTTACACAAACAAATTGGACGCATGCAGCGATTTTTATCAAAAATACTTTGCTGCAAAAGTTACCTTTGACTGCGAATGGTACATTAATTTGTCAATTGGCGGAGACGGACCAACCATACAGTTCATGGAACCGCAAAGAGGCATGC
>CBDUXY010000084.1:0-11746 GCA_965371305.1 uncultured bacterium | reverse complement strand
AGATAAAAAATTATAAAAATAAAGAAATAAAGAAATAAAGAAACTCCCATAGGAGTCTACGAATGAAGTATATAAAACATATAATCGCAGCAGCAGTATTATTGATTGTTGTATTGGTAATAGTAGCTTACGCGATAGTTTCCCGTTATGATTATAACAGTCTTAAGCCGCGCATTGAAACTGCCGTCATGGAGGCGACAGGTAGAAAGCTCACTCTTGCCGGCGACATTACACTTGATTTTGGCTTTACCCCCGTGCTTGTCATTAACGACGTAAGTTTTGAAAACGCCGGGTGGGGAAGCAGAGAAGACCTTGCGCGGATAAAGCGTTTTGAGGTGGAAGTTGCCTTGATGCCGCTGCTTGGCAGAAGCATTGAGGTCAAGCGGCTTATACTGGTAGAGCCGGACATATTGGTTGAGACTGATAAAAGGGGCCGGTCTAATCTTGACTTTGACACGGCGACCAAGGCAGTAAAAGAGACGGATAAAAAGGCAGGGACAGGGACAAAATCGCAAGCTACAGAGCCCGAGGCAAAGCCCATGGCTTTTGCCTTTAACAGAGTCTTTATTGAAGGGGGCACATTTTCATATCGCGACATGGCGTCGGGCAGCGTTTATAACGTTGCTCTTGACACGCTTGAAGCCGGGGCTGCAGGGCTTGAAACCCCGGTGAAAATAAAGCTGAAAGGTTCGTACAACGACTCGCCCTTTGACGTCTCGGGCACTGTCGGGTCTTTTGTCTCGTTAAACAGTCCTGACAAACCCTGGTCGCTTGACATTACGGCAAAGGCTGCCGGAGCTGAGATAGCGCTTGACGGCGCGGTACGCGACGTGTTTGCCGGTCGCGGGATTGATTTAAAGTTCAAAGTTGATGCAAAAAATTTAAGTGGCCTTGAGAAACTTGCCGAAACTACGCTGCCTTTTTCAGGTCCTGTCCGGTTCTCAGGCAGGGTCGTAGACAAAAAGGCAAAGGGCTCGTACAAGATAACCGGGCTTAAGGCAAATCTCGCAGGCAGTGATTTAAGCGGCGACCTTGATGTAAGGCTTTCAGGGAAAAGGCCGTTTGTAGGGGCCTCGCTTGATTCAAAAAAGCTTGACCTCCGACCTTTTATGAAGGCGGACGGCGGTGGTGGGGCGGGCGGCTTGGGTGCAGGTAAGAAAAAATCTAAAAAAATGTTTTCCAGGGAGAAATTGCCGCTTGAGCTTTTAAGGACGGTTGACGCCGTGGTGGAGCTTAAGGCTGCCAGTGTGCTGACGACTACAATTGTCTTAAAAGAACTCAGGCTTGCGGCAAACCTTAAAAATGGTAAGTTCACGGCCAGCAGGATTAATGCAAAGGTCGGCGGCGGGGAGGTTAAAGGCAAGGGCTTGTTTGATGCAAGTAAGACCCCGGCCAGGCTTACGGCAAAGTTTAACGTAAGCGGTCTTGATACCGCGCGGATGCTCTCTGACCTTGGCATAACCGACATGCTTTCCGGTAAGCTCGACCTTGACCTTGATGTGAGTTCAAAGGGAAGTACCGTTGCGGCCCTTATGGCAGGACTTAACGGCAAAACCGATATTACAATGGGCAAGGGGCGAGTTCGCAACAAGGCCATAGACGGCTTTAATAAGGATATAAAAAACGGGCTTATTAGAATGCTCGCTCCTTCTGCGTCGGAAAAGGAATTTACCGAAATTAACTGCGCTACCGGGTGGATAAGGATTAAAAACGGGATAGCAAGGACGCGCCCGGTCGTTATAGATACCAGTTTGATGAGTGTTGTTGCCGAGGGCAGGATTGATCTGAGAACTGAAAAAATAAAGGTTGTCCTCAGGCCGTCACCAAAAGAGGCGATCGGGTCGGAGAGTTTCAGCATGGCAGTGGGCGAACTTGCCACACCCTTTAAGCTTTCCGGGACTCTGATGAACCCGAGGCTTGAGATTGACCCGGCAGGAGCCGCCATTGCCATTGGTAAGACCTTTGGCGGAAGCGACTTTAAAGAGGCTGCCGGAATACTGTCGCTGCTTACAGGCGGCAGTAAGGGTGGAGATGAGGTGGAGTCAGGCGGATACGGCGGCGCGGAAAACGCCTGTATCGCTGCCGTAAAGGGGGTGAAAAAATCCGGCGTAAAAAAGAAAAAAACAGCGCCAAAGCCGGACATTAAAAAGCAGCTTGAACAAACCGGAGACGAGTTTAAAAAGAACTTTAAAGATATTGAAAAGAGTCTTAAGGGGCTGTTCGGGCGTTGATGCGAATACATAAATTTGTGGTGAGTAAAACTTTAACCGTTCGTCCTTGGCCTCTTGAAGGGCGAACGCCCATCATAGTGTGGGTTTAATGTTGGCTCCCAACGTTCGTGGGATGACATTTTCCTTATTATAGAGGGGTCTTTATGGAACCAAGATTCTGTAGTTTCGACTGCGAGCATGCTAAGGCAGAACACGCAACCAGTGCGGCCAAAAGTTGCATGACCTTTAACGGCGTATACTGCAAAAAGCTTAAAAGGCGAGTACCAAAGGGTATACCGTGTATGGCCCAGGGGAAGGGCAGTAAGTCAAAAAAGAAGAAGTAATTTTTCTGTCATTCCCGCGAAAGTGGGAAACCAGGGTTTTGTCATTGCGAGGAGCAGAGCGACGAAGCAATCTTGTTTTGAATTGTTACGAATGGCGCGGCCTTCGATAAAGCTCAAACCAGGGTAGGGCCGCAACATTAAAAATTAAGAATTGATCATGTATTTCTTTAACCCGCAAGTCTTTTTTTGACTACTCTCCCGCATAATGCTATCCTACCTCACATGAAATTCAAATCAGGTTTTATAGCGATAATAGGCAGGCCAAATGTTGGGAAGTCAACTTTCCTGAACGCCGTGCTTGGCGAGAAGATTACAATCGTATCAAGGCGTCCGCAGACAACCCGTAACGTCATACGAGGGGTAAAGCACCTGCCGGGTGCGCAAATTGTTTTTATCGACACTCCGGGGCTTCACAGGGCAACAGGGCCTCTTAACGAGTTTATGGTAAAGTCAGCACTCGGGGCCTTCCGCGATGTTGACGGCATACTTTACGTTGTCGAGGCGTCGCGCGAGATAAGAGAAGACGACAAGTTCATAATAAACAGTCTTAAAAAACTCGACTGCCCTGTCATACTTGCGGTAAATAAAATCGACAGGGTGGAGAAAGAGATCTTATTGCCATTTATCGAAGGTTTTACAAAGCTAAAAAAATTCCACGAGGTAGTGCCCATTTCGGCTCTTAAAAATAATGGGCTCAATACAGTACTTAGTGTCATCTCAGATTTGTTGCCTGACGGCCCTGAGTATTTTCCGCCCGACTTTGTAACGGATCAGCCAGAGCGATTTATCGCAGCCGAGATGGTCAGAGAGAAGGTCTTTAAGCTCACGAGAGAGGAAATTCCTTACTCCGTTGCCGTGGAGGTGGAGGAGTTTAAAGAGCGGAAGGATAAAGCCCTTGTCGAGATAAGGGCAGTTATAAACGTAGAGCGTGATTCGCAAAAGGGTATCATCATCGGCAAAAAAGGCGTGATGCTCAAAAAGATCGGCTCAGAGGCAAGGCACGACATAGAAAACCTGCTCGGCGTAAAGGTCTTTCTTCAGCTTTTCGTAAAAGTGAAAAAAGGCTGGACAAGGAACGCAAGGGCCTTGAAAGACTTCGGTTACCACTAAAAGCAGGTTCATGCCGGAAAGGTATAAATACCTCAAAAGACGGTCGGGGAGAATTAGACAAAAAGACTTTGGGTATCATTAAACGGAAAATTTTGTTCTAATGTTGCAAACGCCTTAAGAGATTGTTAGCCAAAATTTGAAAAAAAGATTTTGGTTATAAATAAACAGGGTGGCCGGTTGGAACGTTACAGGCACAGTCAGATAGGCTGGGTGATAATCATATTCTTCGGTTTGTTTGCGCTGGTGGAATCGTTCATGATGGCAGGAATGGTCATGAAGGGGGTTAGCCCGGTAGTAGTTCTCTTTCCCCTGTTGATGGTCGTTTTTGGATATCTTGGCTCGACTTTAACTGTTGTGGTAACGCCCAGCGAGGTAAGGCTATGGTTCGGCCCTGGCATATGCAAGAAGAGCTATAATATAAGTGATATTGTGTCGGTAGAGAAGATCAGGCAGCCCTGGTACATGGGTTACGGCATTAAATATATTCCCGGTAGGAAGATATGGCTCTATAACGTCTCAGGGCGTTGGGTCGTGCAGATAAAGCTCGGAGACGGAAGGGTTCGCCGCATCGGCACGGACGAGCCGGATAAACTTGAACAGGCAATAAAAGAGGTAATGAATAACTAAGCTCGCTGTGCGACTTGAATGGAGAATAAAAAATGAAACCGGTAGTAGCTATAGTTGGCAGGCCAAACGTTGGCAAGTCGACTCTATTTAACAAATTAATAGGCCGCAGGAAGGCCATAACAAAAGCAGAGCCCGGCGTTACGCGCGACGTTAATTACGCCGACTGTAAAGAACGAGGCCGGGTCTTTTCCCTTATCGACACGGGCGGGTTCGAGCCTGCCGTGACCGAGGGCATAATGGTGCAGGTGCGCGAGCAGGCGCGCCTGGCAATAGAAGACGCGGATCTGATCATGCTCCTTCTGGACGGGCGCGAGGGGCCGACGCCGGACGACATAGAGCTTGTTGATATACTCAGGAAAACCGATAAGGACGTTATTTTTGTCATAAATAAGATTGACACCAATGAGCTTCACTCAGGTGTGGCGGAGTTTTATTCGCTTGGCATAGAGTCGGTCTTCCCTGTTTCCGCGGAACACGGGCGCGGGCTTGGCGAGTTGTTCGACGAGATCTTGAAGTTTTTACCGGATGCTCCGAAGGTCGACCCGGATGAAGTTGCAGGTGATCAGATAAAGGTCGCAATAGTAGGACGCCCTAATGCCGGGAAGTCGTCACTCTTGAACCGCCTTATAGGTCGAGAGCGGGCCATCGTGAGCGACGTTGCAGGTACAACAAGGGACAGCATTGATACGACTTTTGAAAAGGACGGTAAGGAGTATCTCTTTATCGATACGGCGGGCATAAGGAAAAAGAACAGGATAAGCAGGAAGCTTGAGATTTACTGCGTTATGGAGGCCATTAAAAACATTGAGAGGAGTGACGTCGTGTTGCTGGTGGTTGACGGGCACGAGGGGCTTCGTATGCAGGATGAAAAGATTGCCGGGCTTATCGAGAGGAGCGGGCGGGCCTGCATTATAGTGGTGAACAAGTGGGACCTGGTTGAAAAGGACACCCATACGACAAAACTCTATACCGAGAGGATCCACGACATGATGCCGTTCCTGTCTTTCGCCCCGATAGAGTTTATCTCAGCCCTTACCGGAAAAAGAGCGAAAGAAGTGTTTGAGGCCGTGGACCGGGTCATGGAGGCCGGGGTTAAAAAGACCTCGACTTCAAAGTTAAATAAACTCCTGACCGGGTTTGTCTCGCGCCACCATCCGGCCGTGTACAGGGGTAAAGAAGTCAAACTCTACTACGTGACCCAGACCGGCACGGCCCCGCAGCGTTTCACCGTGTTCGTGAACCACGCCGACGGCATACAAAAGGCGTATAGAAGATACCTTATAAACCGCTTTAGAGAGTCGCTTGATCTGACCGACGTACCTGTGAGGGTGAGTTTCAGGAGCAGGCGTTAGGGGGTTCTGAGAAGGGCTGGAAGGTTGTCGGGAACAGTTAATTTGCATGGGAACACAGCGCGTATTCAAGCCAAGTCCGGTGCAGTCAACTATACGGAAGTACGGTGTATAAAAGGTATAAAATAGCGCACAAAAGTGTTTGTCTGTTTATCGAACACGACTGCTTTACAAAGGCTGCGGCAATAGCTTTTTATGCATTTTTTTCTTTTGTCCCTGTGCTGTTTTTGATTACCGCCCTTGCGGGTTTTATATTCGGTCGTGACGCAAAGTTGCTTGATACGGTACTGGAAGCAACAAAAGAGGGAGTGCCGTATATAAGCGACGGGGTGGTATCGAGCCTCACCGGGCTTGTCGATAACTGGAAGGCCATTGGGTGGTTCGGCCTGATTGCGCTTCTGATCGCTTCCGAGCGCGTGTTTCATGCTGTCGAGGACTCGCTTTATTCCATATTTCATATTGGCCGCGGACATGGCAGGGGTTATCTTTTTAGAAGACTTATCGGGGTCGCTGTACTTTTAATAGGCCTTGTGCTTGCCCTTGCCTCTGTCGGCATAGCCGTGCTTTACGGACTCATTGAGTCTGCCGACCTTACGACACATGGGATTGGTTACGTCATAGACCCGACAAGGGACTTTGCCTTCAGGCGTCTGTTTCCCCTTATACTCGTTGTCGGCGGTACGGCAGCTGCTTACAAGATAGTGGGCGGCAAGATGGTCACCCTGCTTTCGGCCTTTTACGGAAGTGTTATTTTTACCGTGTTATGGGAGGCGGCAAAGCTTTTTTTCACCTGGTATATCGCAAACTTCAACTCTTACAATAAACTCTACGGCCCGCTTGGTGCCTTGATGCTCCTGCTCTTATGGATATTTTACTCGGCCTGTATCTTTCTTTTTGGGGCAAGCGTTACGGCGGCGCATGCAGAGCACAGGGGAACCGGTGCTGCAAACCCGAATAGTGCAATTGTTATTAGTTCCGTTCGGTAAGAAGCCTGTTAATGAATTAGCTCACCGCAGGTGTGCCGACCGCAGGTGCTGCAAACCCGAATAGCGTAACGGTCATTTGTTCCGTACGGTAAGAAGCCTGTTAATGAATTAGCTCACCGCAGGTGTGCTCGTCTATTTGGAATAAAACATCCCGATATTGTTATGAGTACGCCGCTGAAATGGTGATTATTTGTGTTGTAATCTACTTGAATATATGAGAAAATTTTTAATTGTGATTAGATAAGGTAAAATAATGGATTACTCTGTCACAAGCTGTGGTAATTAAACCCATATGAAGGGCTCAAACCCACCATACGGATTTAAAAAAGTGCCAAAAATAACAGGTAATATAATAAAAGGTAGATAATGAAGAATCAGAGTTTATATAAAAACATAGCCATGTGGCTGATTATCCTTGCAGCGGTCGTATTGATGCTTAACTTTCTTCAAAAAAAGGACGAGCCGACGCAGGAAGTAATATTCAGCGAGTTCATAGAGGCGGTCGAAAGGGGCGAGGTTGTGAGCGTCGTAATAAAGGGGGACGCCGTAAAAGGGGAGTTTAAGGGCGGTAAGAAGTTTACAAGTTTTGCGCCGAAAGACGCGGAGATGATTAAAAAACTCAAGGCAATGAGCGTTAAGATAGAGGCCGAACCCGAAGGCGAATCCATGTGGGTTACCTACCTGTCTTACCTGTTCCCGATATTATTGCTTGTTGGTTTCTGGGTGTTTTTCATGAGGCAGATGCAGTCGGGCGGCGGCAAGGCCATGAGTTTCGGAAAGTCAAAGGCAAAGCTCCTTACCGAGAGTCAGCAAAATATTACTTTTAAGGACGTTGCAGGCATAGAGGAGGCCAAGGAAGACGTAAGGGAGATAATAGATTTTCTGAAGGCCCCGAAGAAGTTTACAAAGCTTGGCGGCAGGATACCGAAAGGTGTGCTTCTTATCGGTGCTCCTGGTACGGGTAAGACGCTGCTTGCAAAGGCCATAGCAGGCGAGGCCGGGGTGTCGTTTTTCAGCATATCCGGAAGTGACTTTGTCGAGATGTTCGTCGGTGTCGGTGCTTCAAGGGTAAGGGACCTTTTTGTGCAGGGCAAGAAAAACGCTCCGTGCTTGATATTTATAGACGAGATTGACGCAGTAGGCAGACACAGGGGGGCCGGGCTTGGCGGTGGTCATGACGAGCGCGAGCAGACCCTTAACCAGCTTCTGGTGGAGATGGACGGTTTTGAAAGCAACGAGGGGGTTATAATCATAGCGGCAACCAACCGCCCGGACGTGCTCGACCCTGCCCTTTTAAGGCCGGGCAGGTTCGACCGTACAGTTGTTGTACCAAAGCCTGACCTTAACGGACGGTACGAAATCTTGAAGGTGCATTCGGCCAAGACCCCGCTTACCGACGATGTGGATTTACGGATCGTCGCACGCGGCACTCCGGGGTTTTCGGGCGCGGACCTTTCAAACCTTGTGAACGAGGCGGCCCTTCTTGCCGTCAGGCGTGACCGCGACAAGGTAAGTATGGATGAGTTTAACGACTCAAAGGATAAGCTCCTTATGGGTAGTGAGCGAAGGAGCATGATTATAAGTGAAGAAGAGAAGAGAAATACGGCCTATCACGAGGCCGGGCACACGCTTGTTGCAAGGCTTATTCCTGGAACCGACCCGATACACAAGGTGTCTATCATACCAAGGGGTATGGCACTTGGCGTAACCCAGCAGTTGCCAATAGACGAGCGTTATACTCATAGCAGAAAATTCCTGCTTGCCAGGGTTGCAATCCTAATGGGCGGGCGACTGGCAGAGGAGATTGTCTTGAAGCACATGACCACCGGCGCGGCTAATGACATCGAGGTGGCAACCGAGCTTGCCAGGAAGATGGTGTGTGAGTGGGGAATGAGTGAGAAGATAGGCCCGCTTACCTTTGGCAAGAAAGAAGAACATGTGTTCCTTGGTAAGGATATGGGCCACGCCCGTGACTTTAGCGAACAGACCGCAAGGGAGATTGACGTCGAGATGAAAAGGGTTGTCAAGTACAGCTACGACAGGGCTAAAAAACTTCTTACCGACCATGTAGACACCTTGCACAAGCTTGCCGCCGAACTGCTTGAAAAGGAAACCCTTGATTGCGAAGAGATCGACAAGATTATTTTTACGGGCAAAGTCCCGCGCGGGGTGAAGGTGGCAAAGTTGGATAGGCCAAAGTCAAAGTCCAAGCCGGAATCAAAGCCGGAATCAAAGCCAGGAGCCGAGCAAAAGCCAAAGCTTGAGCCAGCCTCTCAGGAATCCTTGTAATTAGGGTTGCACCATTCGCCGTGCAAGCCTATGGTCAGCAGATTTAGTAAACAGGCTTTTTTGTTAAACGGTTTTTGATTATTTGCAATGGCTGTTGCATCATTTGCCGTATGCAAATACGAAGTCGGGAGAAAGCGCCTATGGCGCAGCAGAAGTTTTTTAAAGTCAGGCGTGTTGAGTTACGTAGCGCTAAGGACGCTCGTCTTGAGATGCGGCGTATGGGGGTGGACCCCGGCGGCATTTCCATCATGGCCCCCAAGCAGTTCCATTTCAACCTGAAACTCTCGCGTCTTACCCCGCCTCAGGCCAACATATTAAAGCAGGACATTTTGAGCATAGGGGGGGAGGCTGCCGTTGCCAAGGGAGTTGTGTCGTGCGAGGTGGAAGAGACAGATTGTATACTGTCAGGTACGCTTTCGCAGTTACGACGCCTTGTGCGCAAACTCAAGACCCAGCCTTATCGTTTAACCAACGTTGCTGAAGAAATTGAAGCCGTGCTTGAAAACATCTCTCCCGACAGTAAGCAGCGTAAAGTCTTTAAAACCCGCACCAGGACCTTTGATCTTGCCTCTCGCACCCTTGTGATGGGCATACTCAACGTTACGCCGGATTCTTTTTCCGACGGATCGCAATATTTTAAATCAACCGACGCGGTTTCGCGCGCGCTTGCCATGTGTGATGAGGGCGCGGACATTATAGACGTAGGTGGCGAGTCAACAAGGCCCGGGGCTGAGGCGATTAGTGAGGACGAAGAACTAAGACGCGTAATGCCCGTCGTAGAATGCCTGGTAAAAAAGACACCAGGCATTGTTTTATCAATCGACACGACCAAGGCGGAGGTGGCCAGGCGCGCCATAGAGGCAGGGGCTGAGATAATTAACGACGTCAGCGCTCTTGAAAGAGACGCCGGTATGGCGGGTGTGGCGGCACGGAGCCGGGCCGGATTAATACTCATGCACTTGCGGGGTACGCCTGCAACCATGCAGCAGATGACCGAATATGAAGATATTACGGGTGAGGTCTTTTCGTACCTGTCGGATAGAGCCGATTATGCCGTGCAAAGCGGCGTGCAGAGCGAGAGCATAGTCATAGACCCTGGTTTTGGGTTTGCCAAAGACGTCCGGGGTAATCTTGAGTTGCTCCGGCGGTTAAAGGAGTTCACCTCCCTTGGGTTTCCGGTACTTTGCGCCGTATCGAGGAAGTCTTTTATAGAGAAGGTGAGTAGTGGCGGTGGGTTGGATGCCTTGGAAGGTGTTATGGCCGACCGGCTTCCCGGCACCATTTCGGCCATTTGTGCGGCAGTGTTAAATGGAGCTTCGATTGTAAGGGTGCATGACGTAAAGGAAGTACTAAAGGCCGTGCGTATGATGGACGCCGTAAAAAAAGGCGCGGTTCCTGCGGGCGAAGCGGCAGAGACTGAGCGGGTTGTAAGGACGGAGGCCTCAGAAGATACAGGTAGCGGTTGTAGCGGCGACAGTGTTAAGCAGGAGACGGTAACAGGAGAAGAGCATGTTTGAGTACATTCCAGCGCCCGGTATTATAGGAGCGCTCGACATTATAATTGTTGCCTTTGTGCTTTACTGGGTGATGCTGCTCTTAAAGGGGACCCGTGCCGAGAGGATGTTATGGGGGCTGATTATCGTTGTGATAGTGTATTTTGTTTCAGAGAGGATGGAGCTGTTTACGCTTCACTGGATACTGAGCAATTTCCTTGGTTCTCTTATAGTAATTATTATAGTTGTCTTTCAGCAGGATATCAGGAGGGCGCTTGTGCAGATGGGCAGGCCCTTTGCAGGGAAAAGAGTAGTTATGACCGAGTTTCTTGAAGAAATATCAAAGGCTATTCTCTCCATGTCCACGGCAAGAATGGGCGGCCTTATCGCCATTGAGAGGAGCATAGACCTGGACGATTACCTCGACACCGGGGTTACGATTGACGCCGTGGTCTCAAGGGAGCTTATCCTGTCTGTTTTTAATACGGACTCACCCATGCATGACGGGGCCGTAACGGTCAGGCACGGTCGCGTTGCAAAGGCAGGCTGCATACTTCCTCTTACCCGTAAGGAACTTACAAAGAGCCTTGGCACCAGGCACAGGGCGGCGGTCGGACTTTCAGAGGAGACCGACGCGGTGGTGGTTGTAGTGTCGGAAAAAAGCGGAGACATTTCCATTGTTTCGGATGAGAGGCTGGAGCTTGCGCTTAAGCCGGTCGAGTTGCTTCCGAGATTGAGAAAACTGCTGGAAATCAGAGTCAGTGAGAAGAAAAAAGGGTTTTTTACCAGGAGTAACAGGTTATGAGTTTGAGTGCACATGAAAAGAGCCGCCCCGGTGGACTAAGGGGCTTTTTCTATAATAACTACGGCCTTAAGATACTTGCCATTGTTTTTGCCGCGGCCCTGTGGTATCTCGTGGTCGGAGAGAAGACAACAGAGGTAGGCATGCTCGTGCCTCTTGGACTTAAAGGCATACCCGAGGACATGATAGTGGTCGACACCCCCCCTCTTGAGGTGGAGATAAGGGTGTCCGGGCCAACGACTTTTATAAAACATCTATCCCCGTCTGACATAAGCGGCTCCATTGATCTAAGTGAGGCCAAAGAAGGGGAAAAGGCCTACAGGATACATCATAGCGATATAAGCGTGCCCAGCGGCATAAAGGTTACAGGGGTTAAACCGTCAAGCGTGGACGTCAGGCTTGACCGCCTTATAAAGGGCATGTTGCCGGTGGAGGTGAAGTTTAAAGGCAAGCCCGACAAGGGTTATAGGATTTTGGAAGTCACGGTCGAGCCGCCTCATATGGAGATTGTCTGCAGGAAGAAGTTTGTAAAGAAC
>CBDUXY010000083.1:0-11796 GCA_965371305.1 uncultured bacterium | reverse complement strand
AGCTCAAAGAACTGGAAAAACTTGCTTGAGACATGGTTGCTAACGGTGGCGCAACAACGCCGCGCTAAACCGGGAAAGCACGGGAAACCATTTGAAACTCACTAAACTACCCACTATAAAAAAAACAAAATTAGATGGAAATAAAAATAATACATGGCGACCTGCTCGACCAGAAAGTCGATTGTATAGTGAACGCGTGGAACAGAAATATTATTCCCTGGTGGCTGCTTCTGCCGCAGGGAGTATCCGGCGCTATCAAGAAAAAGGCCGGGTACGCACCCTTTAAAGAACTTGCAAAAAAAGGGCCTATACCGCTTGGCGGCGCTGTAATGACCGGGGCCGGAAAGCTCCCCTGTAAAGCCATAATCCACGTAGCAGGCATTAACATGCTCTGGAGGTCAAGTGAAGGCTCTGTCAGGGACTGCGTTAAAAACGCCCTCGTCCTTGCAAGAGAAAACAACTTCACCTCCATTGCACTACCCCTCATAGGCACAGGCACGGGCGGCGGGAATGAGAAAAAAATCCTTGAGATCATGCAGGACGAACTTAAAAAGCATGAGTTTGACGGGGAAGTACGGGTGGTGGTTTTTAAGCGCTAATGCTTAACCGTTCGTACTTCGAGGACCTCAGTACGAATAGTTTCTTAAACGCTCTGTATTGCAACTCAATCATGCGGGAGAAGTACGGGCCACCATAAAAATATTCCAACAAAAAGAACCGGCGGGCAATGCCCGCCGGTTCTTAATTTTACCCTCAAATTATTTTAATTAATATTTTTAAATTAACAATACAACATACCCAATCAAAAATTACTCAGAGTCGTATGCTATATCGTTGTCCTTGAAAAACTGCGTTAACACGTCCGGGTGTATGGCCCAGCTTACAGGCACGGTGCGTTCCTCAGCAATGCCTGTTGATTTTGACTCCTGCTGCAGTCCGGAATTCGAGTCGTCTATAGGCAGCTCTGCCGTGCGGCTGTGCAGGCCACACACGCGCCCCTCAACGTCAAGCACCGGCGCCCCTGCATGTCCCCGAAGCCCCGGAGTCGCAGTCTCGATAAACTTAACCTGCGTCGAACTGTCGTCGGGTGTCTTAAAAATAATATTTCTTGTAAGAATACCGTCTATCGGACACAGCACCATGCTTTGAAAATCAAGACTGAATTTTTCATTTTCCGGTTCAAACACAGTAGACAACTCAGCATATGAGAACCCTATCTTGCAAAGAGACCGGCCCGGCACCATCACCTCTTCCGGCTTTTTAAACACAGGATAACCGGCAACGGTCGAAGGGTCGAACGGGTCAAGCCTTGCGGCAAACAGGTCTGCCTCGGGAAGTACCTTCAGATCGGTCACCTTTTGCTCGTCCTGCCCTGTCCATACCGAAGAGTGTGTTATCCACTTCAAATTCGGTCTTATCCTCTTAAGCTCTTTTTTGGCCTCTTTCGAAGTATCACTTTTGAGCTTGGCTAATTTCGCTGTAAACTCGGCTGCCTCCTTCATATGCATCCTTGAAACAGGTATCACCTCGAACGCGCGGGCCGAACTTATAAACCAACCCTGGTCGTTAACTATTGTAATGGTAGCGCCGTCTGCCGCAACACTGCCGTCATGATGGCGGCGGCATACGATAAGCGGGCGTATGAATTTTTGCGCCTTTTCTATTGCCTTTGTAAACATAACTCCTCCTCTTGTCATTGACCTGAACCCAACCTCGAAAGATTAATAAATACAGCAACGAATGTCAACGGGTTTAACATATTGCACCTGTTATAAGTGCCGGCTACCCATCTTGACACCATTAAGCCTTTCCTGATATTCTATAAGTTTAGGACTCAATAACGTTGATGACACAAAAAAGAACAACACGTGACCATAAGTTTTTTATGACTGAAGCACTTAAAGAGGCAGCGAAAGCCTTTGAAAAGGGCGAAGTTCCGGTCGGCGCCGTTATAGTAAAAGACGGCGAAATAATCGCCCGTGGTCATAATAATAAAGAAACAACAGGCGACCCCACGGCTCACGCAGAAGTAGTGGCCGTAAAAAAAGCAGCAAACAAATTAAAGAACTGGCGCCTTGAACATACTTTAATTTACGTAACGCTTGAGCCTTGTGTGATGTGTATGGGCGCGCTTGTTCAGGCAAGGGTGCCTGAGATGGTTTTTTCGTCAATGGATCCCAAGGCCGGGGCATGCGGCTCGCTCTTTGACCTTTCGGACGATTTAAGGATGAACCACAGAATTAAAGTACAAAACGGCATAATGAAGGATGAGTCAAGCGCGCTACTCAAAGATTTTTTTTCTAAACTCAGGAAATGAGTTTTTATACAACGTCACTACATAAATAAATATATAAACAGAGCATCAGAACAAAGCAGACCAAGGCGCGACGATAGTGAGGTGCTGCGCACGGCAAATAGCGAAAGACGCATTTTGGTTAGAGAAAATGCGTACCCCTTTTCAAGCTAATTGCACTATTTGCTCACCGCAGGTGTGAGGCGTACTTTAATGTACGCCGCAACGACGAACTGGGAAGCAACGCGGGTAAGCGAAGTTATGTCGCTCTGTTTAAGAAGGAGGCACAAATAATGAGCATAGAGATCAGTGATAATATATTTCGCGAATACGACATAAGGGGAAAGTTCGGCCAAGACCTGACTGTCGAGGTGACAGAATTAATCGGTGCGGCTTTGGCCTTGACGCTTAAAGAAAAACTTGGCACAGACAAAAAACTTAAAATAAGCATCGGGCGAGACGTCAGGCTGAGTTCAAACGACCTGCGCGACGCCTTGTTTCGCGGCCTTAGCCAAAGCGGCATCAACTGCATCGACATAGGCGAATGCCCAACCCCGCTCCAGTACTTCTCGGTTCATACGCTCGCCCTTGACGGCGGGGTGATGATAACAGGAAGCCACAACCCGCCCGAATACAACGGCTTCAAGATAAGTGTCGGCAAGGAGACCATCCACGGCGGCGAGATCCAGGAACTAAAAGAAGTCGTAAAGGGGCTGAACACCGGAGGCGTCAAGGCCGTCGCCGAGGATCAAAAGGGCACCCTTGAGAGCTACGACATAATCACAAGCTACCTTGATTATCATACTGATAAATTCTCGGACACCCTTCCGGCAAGGAATCTCGACCGGCCCGTAAAAGTTGTAATCGACTCGGGTAACGGCACGGGCGGGCTTGCAGCGCCCGAGCTTTTAAGAAAACTCGGCTGCGACGTAGTAGAACTTTTCTCCGAGCCAGACGGGAACTTCCCGAACCACCACCCGGACCCGACCGTGGAAGAGAACCTTGCCCACCTTAAGGCAGAGATAGAACGCACCGGGGCCGACTTCGGCATTGGCTACGACGGTGACGCGGACAGGATCGGGGTTGTTGACGAAAAAGGTTCGACCATATGGGGTGACCAATTGCTTGTAATATTTGCAAGGAGTATTTTAAATAAAACACCCAATGCCACCATCGTCGGAGAGGTAAAGTGCTCTCAGGTAATGTACGACGAGATAACAAGGCTTGGCGGAAACGCTGTTATGTGGAAAACCGGGCACTCCCTTATAAAATCAAAAATGAAGCAGCTCAAAGCCGCAATGGCAGGCGAGATGAGCGGTCATATCTTTTTTGCCGACAGGTACTTTGGATTTGACGACGCGCTTTACGCCTCGGCCCGGCTTGTTGAGATACTTGCCGAGCGTCGGGCGGAAAACCCTGACGCGGTATTCTCAGACCTGCTGGCTGGCCTGCCTCAGACGATCGTCACACCTGAATATCGCGTTGAGTGCCCTGACGAGGAAAAATTCGCCATAATAGAGCGGCTTAAGGAAAGCGTAAACAAAACCGGCGCAGACGACATAAGGGAGCTTATAGACATTGACGGACTTCGCATAGTGTTTGAAGGAGGCTGGGCCCTTGTGCGTGCAAGCAACACCCAGCCCGTGCTTGTGATGCGTTATGAGGCCGAGAGCCCCGAACTTCTTGATAAATACAAGGCCTACATAAGGGCAAGGCTTGAAGAAGCGCAGCCAGGGTGCGTGGCGCCTGCGTAAGGGTTAATAAAAGACATTTTTTTCAATACGAAGACACACAGAAGGATTAGAAATTAAGAGAAAAGATATGAGAGATGAGTTAATTTCAGTTATTGACGCAGCTAAAGAGATCGGAAAACGAAAGCAGACCATTTTTAAGGTGCTGAAGCGTCTTGGCATTACTACTATTAAACAGCGGCATTCAGGACACAAAGGTCAGAAAGTTTCATACGTCACAATGAAGGAATTCAAACGAATTGCTGATTACTTTGCAAGTGTTAAAAATTCCAATGAAAAGGCAGATGCTGAAATAAAAAATAAGAATAAGAATGAAGATGGTGTGTTTTATCTTATCCAGTTAGAGCCAACTCATGATCAAGGTCGTTTCAAAGTCGGGTTCTCCTCAAGTATGCAAGAGCGGTTACGACATCTAAAGTGTTCGGCTCCTCTTTTAACACTCATTGCAACTTGGCCTTGTCGGTCACTCTGGGAAAAAACTGTTATCGATTGTATCGTTACAGATTGCGAGCAAATACATACTGAAGTTTTCAGAACAGATAACATCAAAAAAATAAGAGAAAAATGTAATCAGTTTTTCGCTTTGATGCCTAAAAACTGAAATCTTATGATGTTTCGGTGCGTCCCCGCGCCGAAACAATCCCCCTCACCCCAACCCTCTCCCACGAGGGGAGAGGGAGCTAAAAACAAGATTGCTTCGCAGGCTTTGCCTGCTCGCAATGACAAGAAATCTACCCGCCCTGCGCAGCAGGCACCGACAAGGTTAATTTAAAAAGCCTCTCGTCCAGTTCACTATTCAGCTCAACGGTTTTATATTCGATCGTAAGACGTTCGGCTCCGTTCTCTATGGTTATACTAAAAGGAACCTTTACACCTGCCACTTCACGGTAGTCGCTGGCAGTGACCGTTACCTTGCCGCCAGTGCCTTTAGATGAAGTGGCTTGCCCGGCAAGTTTTTTTAAAATATACGAATCTTTGTCCCCTCCCTTAGTGACACCGTGCATATCGGTATCACCAAGCACAAACGGCACGACCAGGGCCGGATCTATAAAACGAAAAAAGCCGCCGTCTGCCGCCTCACCTCCGTTCCACTCACAGCGCCTCACTATCCCGTCGCTAAAGATAAAACAGTTATCCGGGTCTCCGGCAAGCACGGCAATAACCCTCTTCATCGGGCCAAACACGGTAACCCTTATCATGCCCGGCCTCTTAACAACAATCTCGGCTTTGGCTTTTTTCACTTTACGTCCGGCAGCGTCGTCATTAACAACGACACTTAAGACCGCCTTTGCCCTAAGCGTTGCAGCGTAAGGCACTCCCCCGCGCACGAGTGCTGTAGAGGCGTCAAGCGCCATCTTACGCGGCCCGGTCGAACAACCTGTAACTACTATCAGGATTAAAAAAAAGAAAGAAAGAAGGGAAGGAAAAAGCCTGTTGCTACTCAAGGGTTTTCCGTAATTTATCAAGTTTTGTCTTAATGGCTTCATTATCAGGGGCAAGCTTATACGCCCTTTCATAGGCCTCTTTAGCTTTTTTCTTATCATTATTTTCAAAATAAGCGTCACCCAGGTGCTCTACACTAACCGCGTCCTCGGGCATATAACCTGTAGCCTTTTCAAGCTCTGTGATTGCCTTTTCAAATTCACCTTTTTTATAATATACCCAGCCGAGACTGTCTATTATATGCCCGCTTTCAGGCTCAATGGCAAGGGCCTTTTTTATATTGACCTCGGCCTCGTCAAGCTCTATACTTCTGTCGGCAAGGGTATAACCGATATAGTTATAAGCGTTTGCGTTTCTCGTGTTTATCTCAACTACCTTTTTCATGTGGGCTATGCTTTCCTTCCACATGCCTACTTCGTCGTAAAGTACGCCTATCATAAAATGTACTTTTTCATTTTCAGGCTCAAGAAGTAATGCCTCGATAAGAATATCTATTGCTTCTTTTGTCCTGTCCGCATTTCTGTAAAGAGAGGCAAGGAGTCTGTATATTTCAACGTCCACCCCTTTTAAATCTATGGCCTCTTTCAAAGCAGCTATGGCGTCATCAAACCTGTCCTGTCTTTCGTACATAAAGGCAAGGTGCAGCTTGGCGTCAAGAAAGGCGTCCCTGTTGGGTTCGATGGTCTTTAATACGTCTATCGCCCTGTCAAATTCGCCCTTTTCCTCATATATGGTTCCAAGATAATAACTGATCTTGTCCCTGAACGGGTCCTCGTCGAGTATGGCTGTAAACTCGTCAATTGCCTCGTCTAATTTTTTCTGCTCAAAGTAGATAAGCCCGATCCGGGTCATGGCGTCAATCCTGGTTGCGCTGTCCATCTCCTTTAACTTCTGATACTGCTCAATCGCCTCGTCATACCTGTTGTACTGAATAAGCAGATTGCCAAGCCTTTTCCTTATGGAGACATTGCGAGAAGATACGTGCAGCGCGTCAAGATATATCTGCACGGCTTCATCCACATTGCCGTCGCGCTCATAAAGATGGGCTGCCTCCACGTACGCGGATATAAAACCGGCATTCTCGGCAATGGTCTTCCTGTAATTCTCAATGGCCCTGTCCTTGTGCCCCATCTCGGACTCTATCCTGCCCAAATAATAAAACCCTATTGCCGACTCAGGGTCCTTCTCCACAAGGCGGGTAAAGACGTCAAGGGCTTTCTGAAAATGCTTTCTTTTCGCATGTAAAGAACCAAGCTGTATGTAGCCCTTATGCTCTTCAGGGTCAAGCTCTATTGCCTTTTCATATGCCTCTATTGACTCGGTGTATCTTTTGAGCAAACTGAAAATATCTCCAAGCAAGACGTAAGCAGCGCGATATTCAGGGTCAATATCCTTTGACTTTTCAAGCAACTCCAGAGATAGTTCGGTGTCTCCCCTTAACAGGTAAAGGTGCGCAAGGTCTGAATAAAGCACGGCAGAGGCCGGGTCAAATTCAATTGCCTTTTTATAATGTTCAATCGCTCCTTCGCTGTCACCGGAGTTCTTGAGTATCTGCCCCATAGTGTAGTAATAACGGGCATCTTCGCTTGTCTGCTTGACTATCTTAAGACCAGCTGTGTCAACCCGTCCGGAACTGCCGGTCGTAGAGGAAGCAGTACACGAAGCAAGGAGCAGGAGCAGACCTGCCATCAGGTATAACGTTTTGTTTTTAAATAAATTTTTCATGTTTAAAAGTCAACTACCCCGGAGCAAGCTACGGGGTATACAAAGGTGATATGTTGATAAAGACATCTGAGCCAGGCTGCAGGGCATTTTAAAAACCCGCCATGCGGGTAAAAACGCCTTTTCTTATCCCATGTTTTCAATGCAACAATTTTAAGGATAATGGATATTTAATTCATGCCGGTAGCATTTTTTAATATAACACTATTCCTTTTTATAGTCAAATTCGCCCGCCCGGTGGTAGTGGGTCAGTTTCAATTAATTAATTTTAAAATGTCTTCAATCTCCCAAAGTTTACTTGTTACTCCTGCTTCCATTGCAGGGGTTACTCTTAGTGTTTGATGTATCCTACAAAAATTATAATACATGAAGTGCAAAGAAACTGCATGAGCTAAGTTTTCAGCCTTCTTTGAGAAACCGTTTGTAAGACGAGTAAAGCGTCTCATGCTCATTCTCATTGTAAGATTCTGTCTTTCCACGTAGCTTGTAGATACTTTCTTTTTATCAGGGCTGCCGATGATTGTTCTTTTTTCCGACCCCAAGTGTTTAGCAGGACTATAACGAACTTCATCTTGTGACTTGCCATATATTTTTATCAATTGACTATAATCTATTTCAGCACCAAACGCATTTTCAACAGCTTCTAAATAGGTGTGGTGACCGTCTGTGGTTAGCTGTATGCGGTTTGAAAGGCGGCTTGCTAAGTCATTCATAAATAAGGTTGCAGTGTCCAAGTCACGCCTTCCTACGTGCCAACTGACCATCAATTTACTGTCAGCGTCTATAGCCGTCCATGTCCACATATCGCCATAACCAAGTTTACCCTTTTTGTCCTCTGGCACGTTCTTTCTTTTAGCATAGCAGAAAGACCATATCTCGTCACACTCAATGCGCTTGCATGTTAAGTTTCTAAGGACTTCATCCTGATAGTCAGAACAAGCTTGACCAACATCAGCTAAGAGCTTCAAGACTGTGCCCTTAGCCGCTCCTGTCATACGTGACGTTGCCCTGATTGAATTTCCTTCAACGAGGCAAGCAATTATCTGCGTTTGCTTTTTTATATCTAACCTGTTCATGACTGTATTATACTTCACCGCTCAAGCATTGTCAAGCATTTTTACATATAAATATATGAAAACACTATAAATATATATTACAACATTTACACAATAGGTCAGTTTGACAAAAAGGCCGAATCACCTGTTGACAAACTTGAATATAAATGCAAATATATAGCAATGGATATTGAAAAGGATTTTAAAACCCCCGGACAACTGATACAGCATTTAATAGATACTCGTGGGTGGACTCAGCGAGTCCTTGCCATCATCTTAGGCGTTGATGAAACAGGATTTAATAAAATCGTCACGGACACAAGACCAGTAAGTGCCGAGATGGCACTTTTACTTGGGAAGGTGTTTGGCGTATCGGCTGAAAAGTTTTTGGAACTTCAAAAATCTTATGACCTTGCAAAGGCTCGCATTACCTCACGTACCGACCCCGACCTCGCTACTCGTGCGCATCTATTTGGTGACTTGCCCGTAGCAGAGATGATTAAACGTGGCTGGTTGGATACCGACAATATTCGAGACGTACTAAAAGTTGAAACTGCTCTTGCAAAATTTTTCGGCGTAGATTCACCCTGTGAGATTGAAACTTTTCCACATGCGGCTAAGAAAACAAATGTTGCCACCTCTGTAACTCCTGCACAATTAGCATGGATATATCGAGTTAAGGAGATCACAAGCGAAATGATTGTCGGGCGATACTCTAAGTCTACAGGGGTTACGGCGATTAAAAAACTGGACGCCTTACTTTTAGCCCCAGAAGAAATCCGCAAGGTTCCCCGTATTCTCGCCGAGTGTGGCATTAGATATGTAATCGTTGAATCCTTACAATCTGCTAAAATTGATGGTGTCTGCTTCTGGTTAAATAATAATACTTCGCCTGTTATTGGAATGACTTTACGATATGACCGTATTGATAATTTTTGGTTTGTTCTTCGGCATGAACTTGAACACGTTTTGCGTCTACATGGACGTAATGCAATTATGTTAGACGCAGAACTCGAAGGGGAGCGTGCGGGAACTGGTGATAATGTCTCCGATGAAGAGCGATTAGCAAATAAAGCAGCAGAAAATTTTTGTGTGCCTAGACAGGATATGGATAGCTTTATAGCACGCAAGGCACCTTTTTTTGCTAAACGTGACATTATTGGCTTCGCCAATACCTTACAAATCCATCCTGGCATTATCGCTGGGCAGTTACAACATAGGACTGGTCGTTATGATCTATTCCGCAATCATTTGGTGAGCGTTAAGCATATCATCGCACCAAGTGCAATCGTAGATGGCTGGGGTGATATCGCACCAGTCGGAATCTAAAAAATACAAAAAGGAGGAATAAGTAAATGCCTACAAGAAGGAAAGACATGCAATGTTTTATCAGATACTACAAAGATGAAACGGGCAAAAGAGAAGTTAATATGCACGAGGTCGCAGAGTTTGCTGTTAAAAAAGGATGGTCTCTTCCTAAACCTAAAAACCCGATAGATTTGTTGTCAAAACAATTTACGGATGCAGCACGTGAAGAAACCAGGAAAGATAACAAAACTGGGAATCCATATCGTGCAAATCACGCCGTATCAGTAACACAGGGACAAGAACAATTTACTCTGTGGATAGATATCGATGAGGCTGAACGCAAACCTATGTTAAAATCTTTGATAAACTGGCGGGAACAAATGGTTGGAGATGGACTTCATCTTACATTTGATACCGACCACTGGAATAGCATACATCCTGACGAAGAACCTATAATAATGCCTCTTGATTTTACTGATGATATTAAATGGAGAAAAAACGCACACGATAAGACAGGCTAACTCTTCGTTTTTTTCCATCGAGCTGTAGCGGCAATCCGAGCAATCTCTTTTCGTTCTTCGGCTGAGAGCTTCTTTGCGCGAGCCTTGCCACCCTTTAGACCACCTAATCTACCAAGGGCAACAGCCGCAGGGTTCTTTTTTGGCTTTTCTTCTTCCGGCTCTTCTGTTGCCTTCTTGACTATCATTGAGGCGAGGACGTTTATATCTTGTTTCTTGCTTGAGCGTTTAGGCATGGTCTTATGATAAAGCCTGTTGACTCGAAAGTCAACTCTTTTATTGACGAGTGCGTCAATATCAATATTTACACCATAGCACATATGTTCCTAGTTGCAACTATGTATGCCCTATGGTGTTTTATTTCTACCCCAAAACCTATAAGCTCTTGGTTTTGCAAAGTAAAAGGGTATATTTTATTCTACCCTGTGGACGCACCACCCCATATTCAAACTGACCCACTACCCGCCCGGTGGCCTGATGCCCGGCTGCTCTAACAAAAAAAAATCACAAACACCCGCCACAAGCTTTCGTCCCTGCTTATAGTACTAAAAAAACACTCAAAAATTTTATATGGATTATCACCACCGGGGAAAGCGGCAAGGGAAAGCTGAATTATTAGTGAACTACCGCAGCCAGGCTGCGGGGCTAACAAACCCACAGAGTGGGCTTGTTAGCCCGCCATGTGGGTAAAAATTACTATCCGTCAATTTCCGTATTAACCGCTTCCGTATTATCCGTATTAATTACTGCTTCCTCCGGCTTCGGCTCTGGAAAATGTTTTTTAGGTAAAAGCCTTACAGCGTCAAGCCTTTTACGCACGTCTGGCGGCAGATGAATTCCCTCTGTATCCATACCCGAGAGAAGCTCGCTTAACACCTCTACCTTTTCCTTTGCAGAGAGATGTCTGTGGATAAGGATGTGCCTTTTACCCTTAAGGGTAAACGACCCGCCAGGGGTGTTTATCTCGCCCTTTTTAAGGTCGTCATAAGAAAGCTCTATCGAGAGCCGGGCTGCGGTTTGTTCGAGTAAGTCTAAAACTTCCTGTTCCTTCATCATTTTATTCTGTCCCGAATCACAGGCAGTGTCAAGCCAAAACGCGGCCTAAGGCCGATCTTATACGCAAATCACCTTACGGCAAATTAGTATTGTTTCTACAATTCAGACACATGGCTGGTTTTAAGCGCACCATCTACCAGGCAAACAAAAAACAAATATTGACAATACCCAGGTCATGTTCTATAGTTTAAATTCGACACAACAAACAGAAAAGGAGCAATATAATGGCAGATAAACTACTTGAAGTCACCGATTCAAGCTTTGAATCAGTAATACTTAAATCAGACAAACCGGTGCTCGTCGATTTCTGGGCCTCGTGGTGCGCCCCGTGCAGGGCCATTGCCCCAATAGTCGAAGAGATTGCAGGAGACTACGAAGGCAAGCTCAAGGTAGCCAAGATGAACGTTGACGAAAACCCCGCAACGCCCGGTAAATACGGGGTCAGGGGCATCCCGACACTCATACTGTTTAAAGACGGCCAGGTCGTTGACCAGGTGGTCGGAGCCGTTCCGAAAAACCAGATCAAGGAACTCGTTGAAAAGGGCGCATAAAACGGCTTTTCCCGGAGCAGAAACCGGAGCATTAAAATGACCTGTCCGGGCCAGAGGGAGAGGGGAAAGAAAACCCTGCAACAGATCTGGGATGGGGGC
>CBDUXY010000082.1:0-11993 GCA_965371305.1 uncultured bacterium | reverse complement strand
CAAGAGATTGTAGCGGCTGTCGTAACAGGGGCGCCGATTTCGGTTATTGATCGCGCCGTGTTATGTTTTTTTGAACGCAATGAAAAGGTCGAAATTGAGGCCATGACCGTTGTGGCCAATTGGCATAAACAAGAAGTCGATAAACAAGAAATCAAAGTCGAGAAAAACTCATCCGCCCACCTCTTGCTCAACACAAAGGTCTCGTCAAGAAATGCTATGGCCTCGCACCCGAACTCCTCTATATTACGCTCTATCTCGGCTATGACAGAGGCGACACTTCTGCGGCGCACCGTATCGCCAAGCACCCGGCAGCAGAAAGTGCAACGGTAAGGACACCCCCTACCAGTAATCATCGGCAGCTCAACCATTCTTCTATGGGGTTGCGCCCCCGGGTACTTCGCAAGATCAAACTCCTCCCAGGCCGGAAAGGGCAGGTCGTCAAGAGAGTCCAGCGAGTCCCTTTTCGTGTCTGTTTTCGTCCTGGTAACCACACCGTCGATTCCGTTAAGGTCATTGAGGTCGTCTGTAGCGGAGAGGACTTTAAACATTTCAGGCAAAAGCAGCTCTGCTTCTCCGCAAACCACAAAATCAAATTCAGGGAACTCATCCAGGCTCTCTTTGGGTAGGGCTGTCGCGTGAGGCCCGCCCAGACATATAGTGGTATCCGGCAATGCCTCCTTTATACTGCGTGCAATACTTGCGGCATTTTTTATCTGATAAGTGAAAGATGTGATGCCGACGAGCCGCGGATTTGTCTCTCTTATATATTCGATTAACTCATCAACGTAATAGGCGTCCATTACCATGTCGATGTATTTTGCCTTAATGCCGCTTCTTTTGGCAACGGCCAGAAGATAAGAAAGCCCCATATGGGGTGATTCCTGATTAGGAATATCCTCCTCAAGGCGTATGGAGACCTTTTTCTCCTGATCGAACTTCCAGTTAAGGCTCGGATTTATAAGCAACAAATCCACGCTGCTATCTGCTGATTTTTTTGTTTCCTGTGTTTTGCTATCCTTGGTCATACTCTCCTCCTCCAGGTACGCTCCCGGATGCTATACGCAAAGCGTACCCCTGTACCATTCCATTGTTTTTTTAAGCCCCTCTTCCATGGGGGTCTTCGCCTCAAAACCGATCTTTTCCCTGGCAAGCGTCGGGTCAATAAGACGCTTGGGGATCATGCTCGGCTTTGTGGAATTATGAACTATCTTCACGTCCTGAAAACCATCGATCTCTATCATGGTCTGAAGCACATCGTTCAGGACATACTGGTGGCCGCTTGCAATGTTGATTGGCTCATACTCGCTTAGCTTCTCCATAGCAAGCAACATGCCGTCTATGAAGTCGTCGATATAGATAAAGTCTTTTATATCTTTTCCATCGCCCCAGACCTCAAGCGGATCGTGTCTTTCCATGACCTTCCTCATAAGGGCCGGAAGCACATGAGAGGTCTCCCACTCGAAATCGTCGTAAGGGCCGTATATATTAGCCGGACGCACTACGACGGCCTGCATGGGCTCTTTTATCCTTGTAGAATACATGTCGCAGGCAATTTCGGTAAAACGCTTCATCCAGGCAACGATAAAATATTTTTCATAAAATTCATTTGTGACGTCAGACTCTTTCACCGCAAAATCAGTCAGGGGATAGACCGTATTACTGCTTATGAAAAGCACCTTTTTCACCCCTGCCGAGTAAGCCGCCTCAAGCATAAGAACGTTCATAATTATATTAGGGGTCAGGTGCACAAGCGGGGTCTTCTCCATCACTGCCGCTCCTGAAGTATTCGCGGCGCACAGGAATACGTAATCCATACCCTCTGTCACGCGCTTGCAATCGTCTGCTTCTCTAAGATCGCAGCGTATGTATTCTACGCGCGGATCAGTTACGACCGCGTCTTTTACGTGAAGCGTCGCACGCACCTTGGCCCCAAGCGTTAAAAGCCGTTTTATTAAATTTACACCGACGAACCCGGCCCCGCCGGTTACCAGAACTTTCTTATCCTTAAACATCAATTGCTCCCTGTTTTGTTTTTTTCTAATAAATCGAATTAAATACTCTTAATTCAACTCTGATTCCAACCAACCCCTCCAGCCGTCAATAGGTCAACATATAGGCGACAACCTGCGAGACTAATCCACAAAGTGCCCGACCTCGTCCCTTTGCGAAGTAATCGGGTTTTTAACAGGCCACCATAGATTAAGCTTCGGATCATTCCACGTATAGGTAAATTGCCCCTTTGGGTTATAGTAAGTATTTTGCTTGTAATGAAAAATAGCCTGCTCACTCATTACGACGTGACCATTACCGTACTTAGGAGGTACAAGCACCTGGTGCCTGTTCTTATCCGAGAGGGTAAAACCCTGCCACTTTCCATAATCCTGAGACTCTACGTCACAGTTCACAACAACAAGATAGAACTTTCCATAATGACACGATATGAGTTTCCACGTTTCAGCGTCGCCGTGGATTCCCCTGAGCACGTGGCGTGACGATATTGAGATATCATCTTGAACGAACTTAACGTCTATACCGTTTTTATGATAAAGCTCCTCGTTATAGGTCTCGACGTATTCCCCTCTGAAGTCCTCGAAAGTATCGAGTTTAATCAGCAGCACCCCGCCAAGTTTTGTTTTTTCAACTTTCATGTTTACTTACCCCCTTCGAACTTGAATATTCTCTGTGTTATGGAGTCGTCGTAAAAGTCTGTGCTATTTACAGAAATTAAAGTAAATTGCATTATTAAATAATCGTATAAGCCGACGGTGCAAATGTATTGGGTATACCTTTTAATTTAAGGCCATGCTTCTTTATAAACTCATCAACAGCCTTTGATTCTCCGGGCCATTCAGGAAAAGCGTATTCATCAAAGACAATAATTCCACCGGGAACCATAAAGTCCATAATATTATCCAATACAACCTTGGTCGGTTCATAAAGATCAATATCCAGCAAAACCAACCTGAAACGAACTCCCGGGTTTTCTACGATGAATTTGGGGAAAGTTGAACAGATATCTCCTTCGACGAGATGAAGCCGTTTGGAAATTGCCGTATTCTTCTTGAAAAATTCAAAATCCTTAAAAAACACATCCCTGTTTCGCTTAAAACCGCCTATCTTGTTTTGCGATGTTGTAGCTATAGGAGTAGAATCGTTATCGTGCAGTCTTACTATGCCTTCAAAAGTATCGAACCCGTACAGATGATGCGCAGATGTATCAAGGTTTTCAAATTGTGACCCGTTAAATGTTTCGATCAGTCGCGCTAAAAGATAAAACGTCGAGCCGTTATAAACACCAAACTCAGCGACTGAACCAGGTAGCTCATAGGTCATTTTATACAAATCGTGCAGAGCAAAATGTCTTTCCAGGTGAGACTTCCACAGAAAAGCCGAATATTTTGACATCTCAAAAAAGAAGTCCCTTTCAACACCATCATCGTCTATCAGTTTCATATTTCTCCCTTTCCCAACCAAGTCGAGTCCTTCGGTTTTGTTCTAATAACTACTTAAAATAGTTTTGCTTCTTTTTATATTCGTCCTGATTCTCAAGGAACCACTCCCACGTCTCCTTAAGCCCGTCAAGCAAAGACGTCGTCGGGTTATAATCTATGGTCTCCTTTGCAAGCGTAATATCCATGATACGGCGCGGAAAACCGGAGGGCTTTTCAACGTCGAATTCATAGTTAAAATCAATAAAGCTGTTAAGGGTTTCAACGAGCTCTTTTATCGAATACCCGTCACCGCTTCCAAGATTAACGAAGTCTCCTCCGGTGCCGTGGTAAAGGGCAAGAATGACTCCTTCCGCAACGTCGCGGCTATAGGCAAAGTCCCTTATGGCCGAACCGTCGCCCCAGACCGTGACCGGGTCTTCGCCGCGGTGAATTCTGCACATAAGGGTCGGAATGACCATGGCGTTTTCCGGGTCGAAGTTGTCGCCCGGACCGTATACGTTACACGGCCGCACCACAGAGAAGTTATCCAGCCCGTACTGTATGCCATAGGCCTGTATCTGAAGCTCGGCCATACGCTTGGCCCATCCCGGGAACATGTCCATCGGCGCGCCTTCGCGGTTCTCGGATTCCTTAAATACCTCAGCACTTGAATAAGCGCCGATTGAACTTGTATACACGGTCTTCTCGGCCTTATTTCGCCTTGCCGCCTCAAGCACGTTTGTGTTGAACATCAAGAGCGGCACAAAGAAGCTTGCGGGTTTGCTCTTAGTAACGTCGATTGACCCCTTAATGCCTGCCATGTGAAAGACAAAATCCATATCCTTTGTAACGTCAAGGCAGAAGTTAAGGTCGGTCAAGTCGCCGTAGACATGCTCGACCTTTTCGTTAATATTGAGCTTGTCCAGAGATACGACCAGTACGTTTGCCCCTGCATCACACAGGATACCAGCCACCTGCCTGCCAATCAGTCCGGTACCTCCGGTCAGCACGGCGTTTTTACCTTTAAAACTTTTAAGAACCTCTTCTTTAATCATCAGTTATTAACTCCACAAGTCAGTAAGTTTTTTTCACACCACAAGCAGCTTGGCTCAGAAGGCGGTTTACTCCACCACAAAATACGACACCCTTGATGTATAGCGGTAGCGCTTCAGTTTGATATTGTTGAGACCAAAGACCTCTTTCAGGGCCAGGGTTTCGCCCGGCGAGTCCGGGTCGTTAAGTTCATCGAAACCAAGCACGCTTCCCTTAACCAGCCTGTCTTTTATCGCTTCAAGACATTTTTTCGTAGGCTCGTACAGGTCAAAATCAAAGTAGGCAAGCGCCACTATGGTCTCCGGGTTTTCCTCCAAATATTTAACCGTCTCCACCGAGCCGTCGCCGGCCCTTAACTCGAACTTCTTTAAGTGAGAAAGGGGATTGTCGCGCTCCTGAAGCTCCAGTGTCCTGGTAAGGTACTCAATATAGTTCTCAGTAAGGGCAAGCTCTCCCTTCTTCATCATTTCAGACGAACCGTCTTTGGGCGTTACCGACGGGAACCCGGCAAAGGTATCAAAACCCACTATCTTCCTGTGCCTGTTAAAGGGCTCATAGATACCCCTCAAGGCTGAAAAGAGTGCGAGGTTTTGTCCCCACCTGGTGCCGAACTCTATGATCACCCCCTGCGTGTCAATAATCTGGCGGTATATGTAGTCCATAAAAAGAATCCTGGACAGGTTCTTTGAATTCAGGAACAGTCCAAGGTTGGAAAGTGTCTGTTCATCCGGTATTGGACAAGCCTTGAAGTGGTTAAACATATCCAGCCTCGCTTGCTTCTCCTCGCTACAATCATATGTCTTAATGCCGGTATTGGACTTATTCATATCTTTCCCCTCTGTGCTTTATTAGTCACTTTATTGTTCACGTAAAAGAACCGGTATGGGTCTTTTCCCGTTATGCGCTATTACCCAGGCCCAGTACCGGACCCTCCCGCCTATAAGGTCGTAATCATATTTTCCAGAGCCGTCTTTGCTCTTTACCACACTCACGGGTTTAAGAAATTCTCCGCCCTTCATCTCGCTCGAAAGTTCCTCCGGGCTTGGTACAAACCCAAGTTTGTTGCTTAACGCGTCCTCAATGCTCTGGTAGGCAAGGCGGTTACCCTCTCCCTTGAGCACCACCTTTATCCTCTCTGTCGGCACAAGCAACTCCTCACTTGCAAACACAGCACTTATCTCCTCACACTCCGCCCCTGTCAACTCAAAATCCGTGCTCCCTGCATTCTCCCTTATGTGGACCGGGTTAGTTGCCTTTGGTATTACCACAACGCAGGGGTGAGAGACAAGCCAGTTAAGCGTTACCTGCGCCTGCGTCTTTGCATGTTTAACTGCTACGCCTTCAAGTACAGAGCTACTCTTCGTACCGGTAATCCTGCCCTGGTCAAGCGGACTGTAAGCGATAACCATTATCCCGTTCTCTTCACAGTAAGCCGTCATCTCCCCTTCAACGGTACGGTCAAAAAGGTTATACTCAAGCTGTATTGAGGACACGTCACACCCGGAGAGAGCCTCTCGCGCCGCCTTCAGATCGTTTAATGTAAAGTTGCTTACGCCAATGTTTCTAACGACCCCTTCGTCCACAAGGCGCTCCATGGCGCGCATCGTATCCTTTATAGGGATACACGGATTTGGCCAGTGCACCTGGTAGAGGTCTATGTAATCCGTCTGAAGCCTCTTAAGGCTCGCCTCGGCAGACCGGAGCAGGTCGTCATACGCAAGGTTCTCAGGTGAAACCTTGGTGGCGATAAAAAGCCCCTCCCTTTTCCCGTGACCTGCGACACCGACGAGTTCTTCGCTGTGCCCGGCCCCGTACACCTCGGCCGTGTCGATAAAAGTCATGGAAAGCTCAATACCGAGCAAGAGGGCCTCAACCGTGGCGTCGTCGCGCGACACATCCTTTTTAAAAGCGCCGCCAAGCCCCATGCAGCCCTGACCGATAGCGGACACTTCTGTTCTGGAATTTCCAAGTTTCTTATACTTCACGATCCTGCCTCTTAAAAAAGCAATATATGAGCTGTCTCAGGCCGGTCTTTCCAGCACATATGCCGGTATCGGAACCTCACCCTTGTGCGCTATGACCCATGCCCAGTACCGAATCCTGCCGTGCAACAAATCGTACCGGCACGAGCCCGTATCGTCCTGCGCCGGCATAAGCTCCACCGGCTTCAGGAACTTTCCACCCTTTATCTCTTCGGCAAGGCAGACCGGACTCGGCTCTATGCCAAGCCTGTTCTCCACCGCCTCTTCAAGCGTCGTATAAATAGGGTGGGTTTCGTCTATGTCGTAATTAACAACCCTGATACTTTCAGTCGGCACCAACATTGGTTCGCGCCAGAAGACCTTGTTGACCTCCCTTACGTCCTGCTCGCTCAACTCAAACCCTGCTGCCCCTGCATTGCTCCTACCGTGCTCCATGCTCATGGTCCTTGGTATGGCAACAACTGTTCTGTGCGAGATAATCCAGTTTAAAATAATCTGAAAAACCGTTTTTTCGTATTTCTCCGCAAGAGCGCCTAAAAAAGCCGTCTCCTCGCTATTCAGGGCGAAGTTACCCTGGCTAAAGGGGCTGTATGCAAGGATAGTGACCTGATTCTCTTCTGAAAAACCAAGAAAATCCGACTCTATCGAACGGTTGCGCAAATTATACTCTACCTGGTTCGACACTATCTTTCCCTGTCCTAAAAACCCCTCGGCCTCCCGGAACTCAGCAGGAGAGAAGTTGCTCACCCCTGCGTACCTTACCTTTCCCTGCCCTATTAACTTCCCCATCGCCCTCATGGTCTCTGACACAGGTATGGCCGGGTTGGGCCACTGGACCTGGTAAAGGTCTATGTAGTCGGTGCCAAGCCTTTTAAGGCTGCCCTCAACGGCGTTCATTACTCCGTCAAATGAATTATTAGCAGGCTTGAACTTGGAGCAGATAAAGACTTTGTCCCGGATCCCTTTAACGGCCCGGCCAACAACCTCTTCGGCGTGGCCGCCCTCGTAACTCTCGGCCGTATCGAGCAGCGTCATACCAAGCTCTATACCGCTTTTGAGCACATCGATGCGCTTTTTGATGTCCCCTTCGCTCGCCGCCTGCCTGGTGCCGGCGCCGGTTGTGCCCTGGCCGATAACAGGCACCTCGGTCGAGGTATTTCCAAGTTTTTTATATTTCATAACATTGTCACCCTGATTAAAGGCTTACGTCCCAGCCCTCAAGCCCGTCGGTGCCGAAGTTAGTCCTTCTTGCAGATTTCTCCCTGTCCCCCACTTCTTCAAGCAAAAGGTTTTTCATCTGATTGCGTATACCGTTTAACTGATGTGCAAGGTTTAAGAGCTCCGAGTACCGGGACTCGTCCTTTTGCATCTCGTCCTTGTTGTGCCAGATATGAAGGTTCATCTGGGCAATTACGATAATGATCCTTATCATGCGCGAAGTGAGTTTAATATCGCGCTCTTTTATCAGCAAATCAATGTCGTGCATGACGTCTTGCATCTGCCTGGCGACACTCTCCTTCATATCCGGCAACAGCACTTCTTTTATCTGATCGACCGTCATCATATCCACAAGCTCTGAAAAAGGGGTCAGGTACTTTCTGTCTTTATTTACCATAATGTCGTTCACCTTTCTTTTGTAAGAGGCCCTTATTGCTCAGATACCAGTCCACTGTTTTTTGTATACCCTCTTTAAGAGATGTTTTAAGTTCAAACCCTATTAGCTCCTTTGCCCGCTCGACCGACAATATACGCGACGCATCCCCCGTCGGTTTTGTAACGTCCCACTCTATACTCGGCGTAACCGGCACGCAGCCGGCAATGGTCTCTGCCAGTTCCTTTATCGTAACCCCCTTGCCGCATCCGATGTTTATCGGTACACATGGAGGAGCCTTTTCCACGGCAACAAGCAGCCAGTGGGCAAGTTCTTCGGAAAATATAAAATCCCTTATCGCGCTTCCGTCACCCCAGACTATGACCGGGTCCTCGCCGCCAGTCATCCTGCTGATAAGGGCGGGGATTACCTGGGCCGTTGCCGGATCGAAGTCGTCGTATGGGCCGTATACGTTCGACGGCCTCACCACTCGTACCGCATCCCACCCGTGCTGGTGCAAGTAGGTCTCGCCCTGCACCTCGCCTATGCGCTTGGCAAGCCCCGGGAACCGGTCATTTTGTTTGGGCATGCCGTCCCACATGGTATCTTCCTGCTTTGACCCTGACGACTGGGGATAGCCGCAGATGCTGCTAACGTAGAGGTAGCGTGATACGCTACTTCTAAACGACGCCTCCATCAGATTTGTCTGGTACCAGAGCATGGAGACAAAGTAGCTTGCGACCTTGCTCTCGCCGATACCCGTGGAACCCTTTATACCTACCAGATTAAAAACATAGTCTTTGCCTTTTGTCGCAGCCAGACAATTATTAAAATCCGTCAGGTCGCTTTGAACGAACTCCACGCTGTCGCCAAAGAGCTTACCTGCATACTCAAGGCTGTCCATGGACACAACGGTAACGTCGGCGCCGAGTTCTACAAGTTTCCTCACAAGAGGTATTCCGATGGTACCGGTGCCTCCCGCTACAAGTGTTTTTTTGTTTTTATACAAATTATTCCTCCCCTTCAGGCTCTTTTTTAATCCATTCCAACACTATCTTAACAACGCCGGCTGCGTTAAGTCCGTACTGTGAGAGCAGCCACTCTCTGTCACCGTATTTAAAGATATGCGCGTCCGGCAGCGCCATGCGTTTAAGCGGTGTGGTTGAGCCGCCGTCCGTCAACACCTCGGCTACGGCCGTACCGATGCCTCCTGTCAGGGAGTTCTCCTCAAGGGTAATCACCCTTTCCGTGTCTTTAATGAGTTCAAGCAGGAGGGCACTGTTTACCGGATGTACCCGGTAAAGGTCTATTACCCCTGCGTCCATTTCATGAGTAGCAAGCTCTCTGGCAGCGCGAAGCGCCGTATGGACCATAGCTCCGGTAGATACAATGGTCAGGTCGCGTCCTTTTTTAATCTCGGCAAGCCCCGCAGAAAAGTCCTCGCCGCTTTCGGTGTGCAGCAACTCAAGCGTGCCCTTGTCAATTCTGATATACTTGGGCCCTGGCTTTTCATAGGCAATACGGGCAAGCGCGGCGCTTATGTTTGAGTCGGACGGGTTGAAAATGGAGAGTTCCGGCAACGACCTCATAACTGAAATATCTTTTATTGCGTGATGAGTGGGGCCGTCGCTGCTGTAGGTAAAGCCTCCGCCGGAACCGATAATGGTCACGGGAAGGTCCATAGCGCAGATGTCTATTTTTATCTGTTCATAACAGCGCATGGTGGCAAAAGGCACAATGCTGTAAGCAAAGACCTTTTTGCCGGAAAGGGCAAGCCCTGCGGCAACACTCATTAAATTCTGCTCGCCTATGCCGACGTTTATGTACTGCTCGGGAAGTTCTTTTCTGAACTTATCAAGGCTCATAGCGCCCATGTCGGCTGTAAGGAATATAACGTCATTATCCTTTGAGGCTATTTCATATAGCTCGTCAAAAAACGCGTCTCTTATGTCAATCGCTGTTTGTTTCAATTAGAAAATCCTTCTTAAGATATTTTGAGTTCAAGCTCTTTACGAGCGGTATCGAGCTGCTCGCCCTTTGGCACAGAGTGATGCCAGGCAAGCACGCCTTCCATAAACGACACACCCTTGCCTTTGACCGTCCTGGCTACAATGGCAAGCGGTTTTTCACTCTCTCGCGTACGCGCGTCCTTTAACGCACCGAGCAGTTCATCAAACGAGTGTCCGTCCACGCACCTGACGTCCCACCCAAACGAGCGCCACTTCTCGTCAAGCGGCTCAAGCGTCATACATTCGTTAATATAGTCGGTAACACACTGGCCATTGTAGTCCACAATAGCTACAAGGTTACCGAGCCTGTGGTGTCCTGCAAACATGGCCGCCTCCCATACCGAGCCTTCATGGCACTCGCCGTCGCCAAGAAGCACTACCGTGAGCGAATCTGTTTTGTTCATCTTCCCGCCCAGGGCAAGCCCTGCACCAATGCCAGGGCCGTGGCCAAGCGAGCCTGTGACAGTCTCGACCCCGGGCACGTTTGTGTCCGGGTGCCCTCCGAAGATGGTCCCGTTCTCTCCGTACGTCTCAAGGTCGGAGGCAGGGAAAAAACCCAGGTCCGCAAGAACGGCATACAGGGCGGCGCCTGAATGGCCTTTACTGAGCAAAAACCTGTCCCGTCCTTCCCAGCCCGGATCATTTGGCTTAAAGCGCAAAATGCCGCCATAATAAAGGGCAACTAATATGTCAGTACATGAAAACGCCCCGCCTATATGCCCTTTGCCGGCCGAAGCGATCATCTCAAGTATGGCGCTCCTGATATGCGCTGCCTTTGCCTGTAATTCTTTTATCTCTTCCGTCATAACCACGTCCTTTAATATTAAAACGGCCCTTTGAATTTACGTTCGTAACTGTAGAACTCTTCGCTGTCCACGTCGGTTTTCGGAAGTCCGAGTTTCTCTTCTACAGATCTGATAATATCCACCGCATTCGGGTAAAAGGCGTTCTCCAGCTCCCTTGCTCCGGGGCAGTGGGTAAAGGCAAAACCAATCCTCTTGGTCGGAGACTTTAGATTGCCGAAGGATTTTTCATTTACGCGGGCGGCAATTTCAGAGCCAAAACCGCAGTGCACCCAGTCATTGTCCGCAATCACGCAGTGCCCGGTTTTATTCACTGACTCTATTATCGGCTCGTCATCGAGAGGAGTAAGCGTCCTTGGGTCTACCACCTCAATACTTACACCGTGCCTTTTTTCAAGCAACTCTGCAGCCCTTAGAGCCTCAACGTTCATCCATGAAGTGGCCACAACGGTCAGGTCCTTACCTTCCCGCAGCACGCTTGACTTGCCAAGCGGTATTGTATACGGCTCTTCCGGCACTTCGTCGGTTGCGTAATAGAGCCAGCGGTGCTCAATAAAAAGCACCGGGGAGTCGTCGCGTATGGACGAGATAAGCAAGCCCTTTGCGTCTTTTGGCGTGGTCGGCATTACTACCTTGAGTCCCGGTATGTGGGCGAAAGCAGAGTACATGGTCTTGCTGTGTTGAAAGGTCTGTCCCCAGCCCCGCCCAACAACCACCCGTATAACGACCGGGGCCTTGAGCTTGCCCCTGACCGAATACCTGTAGCTCGCCATCATATTGGCAATCTGATTAATACCCAGGAGCAGAAAATCGATCCTTGCATGAACGTGTATCGGCCTCATTCCGTTTAAGGCCGCGCCCAGGGCAAAACCCGTCATGGCGTCTTCGGACAGAGGTGTGTCGAAACACCTCTTATCCCCGAACTTCTCAACAAGTCCGGCCGTTGTACCAAATATCTTTTTATGGTCCGGAACCCCTATGCCGTATACAAATACATTCGGGTCCCGTTCCATCTCCTGCATGGTTGCTTCGTTTATCGCTTCACCGTAACTTATTTTTCTCATGCGTAAAGATCCTTGAATATCTCGGCACGGTCCGGCAGTGGTGCAGCCTTGGCCAAGTCT
>CBDUXY010000081.1:0-12006 GCA_965371305.1 uncultured bacterium | reverse complement strand
ACGTTTACGTGTGGTTTGGTTCTCTGAAATTTTTCCTTGCTCATGACCTTCCTCCGATATGTACTTTGTCTAAATTAAGTTAGCTCGTTATTTTAAAATTGTTTAAACGCCCTGGGCCTTTGCGGCAAACAGAGCCTCAAGCACTGAAGCCGGCACCTGTTCGTAATTAGAGAACTGCATGGTGAACGACGCCCTGCCCTGCGTAAGACTGCGAATGTCCGTGGAATAACCGAACATGGTTGCAAGCGGCACCTTGGCGGAAACAACCTGGAACCCAGCCCTTGAATCCATGCCCTGCACTTTACCGCGCCTTGAACTCAGGTCGCCTATGGCGTCTCCCATGAACTGCTCAGGCACAACTACTTCAACGTCCATTATCGGCTCAAGCAATGCTTGTCCGGCTTTTTTGGCGCACGCCTTAAAACCCATGGAAGCGGCTATTTTAAAGGCCACCTCTGATGAGTCAACGTCGTGGTAAGAGCCGTCAAGAAGCGTAACCTTAACGTCTACGACCGGATATCCGGCAAGTGAGCCTGCTTCAAGTGATTCTCTGATGCCTTTTTCAACAGGAGCTATGAATTCTCTTGGCACAGAGCCGCCTACAATTTTATTTTCAAACTCAAAACCGCCTTTATGCGGCTCAATTTTCAGGACTACATGACCGTACTGGCCTCTACCACCGGTTTGTTTAATGTACTTGCCTTCAGCCTCGGCCACTCCAAGTATGGTCTCTTTATAAGCTACCTGAGGTTTACCAACACTTGCCTCGACCTTGAATTCCCTGAGCAGCCTGTCAACGATAATCTCAAGATGAAGCTCACCCATGCCGGATATAATGGTCTGGCCTGTTTCTTCGTCTGATTTAACGCGGAAAGAGGGGTCTTCAAGTGATAATTTCTGTAATGACACACCAAGCTTTTCCTGGTCCGCTTTTGTCTTCGGCTCAATGGCAATGCCGATAACCGGCTCCGGTATATCAAGGGATTCAAGAAGCACGGGATTGTCCGGGTCGCATATGGTGTCGCCAGTCCTGGTGCTTTTAAGTCCGACGGCAGCGGCGATGTCGCCTGCGCAGACTTCTTTGATTTCTTCTCTTTTATTGGAATGCATCTTAACAAGACGCGAAATGCGCTCTTTCTGCCCTCTTGAGGAATTATAAACGTAGGAGCCGGCAGTAAGCACGCCTGAATAAACTCTAAGAAAGGTGAGTTGACCAACAAACTGGTCTGTCATTATCTTAAAGGCAAGGGCAGAGTAAGGGGCGTCATCTTCGCACGGCCTTTCCATGGGCTCGCCTGTTTTTATATTTTTACCGATTACGGAAGCAATATCGGTTGGAGCAGGCAGAAGATCAACGACAGCGTCAAGAAGCGTCTGCACACCTTTATTCTTAAATGCAGAGCCGCATAATACAGGGGTTATTTCCTGAGCTATAGTGCCTTTTCTTATGGCTGCCATTACCTCTTCAGGGTTGATCTCCTCGCCTTCAAGGAACTTTTCCATAAGTGATTCGTCGAAATCACTTGCAGCTTCAAGAAGTTTTTCCCTGTATTCCGCAACAACTTCCTTTAAATCGTCCGGCACTTCATCGTATCTGAACTTGGCGCCAAGCACGTCTTCGTCCCATATAATAGCTTTTTCAGTAATAAGGTCCACCATGCCTTTAAAGGATTCTTCAGCACCAATAGGCACGTGCATAACAACCGCATTAGTCTTTAACCGATCACGCATCATCTCGACTACTCTAAAAAAATCAGCGCCAACACGGTCCATTTTGTTTACAAAAGCTATACGGGGAACTTTATACTTGGTCGCCTGACGCCAGACGGTCTCGCTCTGAGGCTCAACCCCTCCGACTGAACAGAAAACAGCAACCGCGCTATCAAGCACCCGCAGTGATCTTTCGACCTCGATTGTGAAGTCAACATGGCCTGGCGTATCAATAATATTTATGGAATGATCGCGCCACTTGCAAGAGGTGGCTGCACTCGTAATGGTAATGCCACGCTCGCGCTCCTGGTCCATCCAGTCCATAACGGCGTTACCGTCATGCACTTCACCTATCTTGTAAGTAACACCGGTATAAAAAAGGATCCTCTCTGTCGTCGTGGTTTTACCCGCGTCGATGTGAGCCATTATTCCGATGTTTCTCTGCTTTTCTATGGGTACTGTTCTGGACAACTCTCTTACCTCTTTAATTTATTAGCGTAATTGCGTACTAAAAACCGTTATGCGTGTGGTTATACGTAAAACACCTTGTAATATATTTTTCCCGCATCACGTAAACGTATTACGCAACCTATCTATCTACCACCTGTAATGGGCAAATGCCTTATTGGCCTCAGCCATCCTGTGCACGTCTTCTTTTTTCTTAACCGCTCCGCCGCGACCGTTTGCCGCGTCAAGAATCTCTCCTGCGAGTTGTTCCTTGAGCGTTCTTTCACTGCGCTGCCTTGTGTGGCTAACAAGCCACCTCAGGGCAAGGGCAAGTTTCCTTTCAGGGCGAATCTCAACCGGCACCTGATAGGTGGCCCCTCCAACCCTTCTCGACTTAACCTCTATAGTTGGCCTTGTGTTGTCAATCGCCTTCTTAAAGACCTTCAAGGGGTCGGTCTTGCTCTTTTCCTTTACAATCTCAAAGGCTCCGTAAAGCCCCCTTTCGGCGGCACTTTTCTTGCCATCGTACATGAGTTTGTTTATAAGCCTGGTCACGACGACGTCACCGTAAATCGGGTCAGGCAGTATTTCTCTTTTCGGGGGTGATCCCTTGCGTGCCATAAAAAAATCCTCCTTAAAAACTACAAAATCAGAGACATTTTGCCTAAACACAAAACCGGTGCACAACCCCTCACCCGCTGCGGTTTGGCTGTCCCTGATTAAATCTTAATATGTTATATCTGCCCTACTTGTTCGGGCGCCCTGCTTATTTGGGCTTTTTCGCTCCGTACTTACTGCAACTCTGCCTACGTCCATCCACTCCTACCGTATCAAGCACACCCCTTACGATGTGATACCTGACGCCGGGAAGATCCTTTATTCTTCCGCCTCTTATGAGCACAACTGAGTGTTCCTGGAGATTATGTCCGACACCAGGTATATATGCAGTGACCTCAATACCGTTGGTCAGCCTGATCCTGGCGACTTTTCTGAGTGCCGAGTTAGGCTTCTTCGGTGTAGTGGTATACACCCTTACACATACGCCTCTTTTATGCGGACATGATTCCAGGGCAGGTGAAGAAGTCTTGCTCTTCGGCCTCTTCCTGCCTTTTCTTACTAGTTGATTTATTGTGTTCATCTACGCTTCCTTGCCAATATGAGTTAAGTGGATAATTTAATCAGTTACAGCGCTATTTGTCAAGGACTTATTTGCATATCCTTTTCACTTTCTTCGTGTTTTTCTATCTGCTTCTGCCCTGACTCTGCGGAAACCTTTGAATCCTCTATATTTTTTTCTTCTCCTAAAGGCTTGGGTTGCTGCAAAGTACCTGACGGTATAACCCCGGCACGAACTTTGGTATAGTCCTTAAACCCGGTACCCGCGGGCACGAGCCTTCCCATTATTACGTTCTCCTTCAGTCCTCTGAGGAAATCCACCTTACCTTCTAAAGCAGCTCCGGTAAGCACCTTTGTCGTCTCCTGGAAGCTTGAGGCAGATATAAAGCTCTCGGTTGAAAGCGAGGCCTTGGTTATGCCCTGCAAAAGCGGCTCTGCTACGGCAGGCATCTCGCCTGCTGCAAGCACCCGTTCGTTTTCCTCTTCAAACAGGTAACGCTCAACCTGCTCTTCGAGCAAGAACGCGGAATCGCCGGGGTCGGTAATGCGCACACGCTTGAGCATCTGCCTGACAATTACCTCTATGTGCTTGTCGTTTATCTTAACACCCTGCAACCTATAGACTTCCTGCACCTCGTCGACCAGGTATTTGGCGAGCTCTTTTACGCCAAGCACCTTTAAGATATCGTGCGGGTTCGCACTTCCATCCATAAGAGGCTCTCCGGCCGTTACCGGGTCTCCTTCTCTGACGGTTATGTGCTTGCCCTTTTGTATGAGATACTCCTTGGGATCACCGGTCTCGGGCGTAATAACAACCTTACGCTTGCCCTTTGTGTCCTTGCCAAAGCTAACAAAACCGTCTATTTCACTGATAACGGCGCATTCCTTGGGCTTTCTTGCCTCAAAGAGCTCAGCGACCCTCGGCAAACCACCGGTAATGTCTTTTGTCTTGGTAGTCTCTCTTGGTATCTTGGCTACAATGTCTCCAGCGCTAACGCTATCATCAGGGCTCGACATAAGAATTGCACCGATAGGCAACATGTATCTTGCCTGAATTGTAGTGCCGGGGATCTTATGCGTCCTTCCTGACTCATCCTTGATTGAAACGCGCGGCCTCATATCGACCTCTTTATAGGCAACAATCATCTTACTTGAAAGCCCGGTGACCTCATCGACCTGCTCCCTCATAGTCTTACCGTCTTCCACGTCACCGAATTTAACGAAACCGCTCATCTCCGTTAAAATCGGAATGGTATACGGATCCCACTCGGCAAGCACTGTGCCGACCTTTATCGGGGTGCCTTCTTTAACAAGCAGCTTTGCGCCGTATATAACGAAATCCTTTTCACGCTCGCGTCCCTGCTCATCCTGTATACTGATCTCGCCGTTCCTGTTCATAACGATCGTATCACCGGCTGAGTTTACGGCAGTATTGAGGTTCGTGTACTTAACAACACCGTCGTGCCTTGCCTCAAGAGTTGTCTGCTCGGCGCGGCGACTTGCGGTACCTCCGATATGGAACGTTCTCATTGTAAGCTGCGTGCCAGGCTCTCCGATGCTTTGAGCGGCAATAACGCCGACCGCCTCGCCCATCTCTACAATCTTGCCGCGTGCAAGGTCGCGCCCGTAACACCTGGCGCATATACCCCAGCCGCTGCGGCACGTAAGCACGCTTCTTATCTTGACCCTGTCTATCCCGGCCTCTTCTATCTTCCTGACGCCTTCCTCGTCTATCTCGGCGTTTGCCTCGATAAGTATAGCTTCACTAAAGGGATCGAACACGTCTTCAAGCACAACCCGGCCAAGAATTCTCTCCCCTATGGTCTCTATAATTTCCCCACCCTCTACAAGGGCGCCAAGGTATATACCGTCAAACGTGCCACAGTCACCCTCAAGTATTATAGCGTCCTGGGCAACGTCAACGAGCCTACGTGTCAGGTATCCCGAGTTAGCGGTCTTTAGCGCAGTATCGGCCAATCCCTTTCTTGCACCGTGAGTAGATATAAAGTACTGCAAGACCGTCAGACCTTCTCTGAAGTTTGCGGTAATCGGGGTTTCGATAATCTCTCCCGACGGCTTTGCCATGAGTCCCCTCATACCGGCAAGCTGGCGTATTTGCTGGGCCGAACCCCTGGCACCCGAATCAGCCATCATGAAGATCGGGTTCATGCTCGGCACCTTGCGCTCCACGCCTGAGTCGTCTTTAAATAGTTCAACGCCAAGGTCTTTGAGCATCTCATCGGCTATCTCTTCCGTGGCCTGAGCCCAGATATCGATAACCTTATTGTAACGCTCGCCGTCTGTTATAAGACCTTCGTTGTACTGCTTCTGAATCTCCTTTACTTCGCTACTGGCGCCCTCCAGGAGTTCCCCTTTTTTCTCAGGTATTTTCAGATCATCGACGCTAATGGATATGCCGGCCTTTGTGGCAAACTTATAACCCATGTCCTTAAGCCTGTCGGCAATAAGCACGGTCTCCTTGCTCCCGGCCCTTCTGTAACACATGTCAATCAGCTCGGCAAGCTGCTTTTTATCCATGACCTTGTTCATCTCCTGAAACGTTATAACGTCAGGCACAATCTCTCTTAAAATGACCCTTCCAACAGTGGTATCTATAAGCTCATCGCCAACTTTGACCTTTATCCTTGCATGGATGCCCACAACGCCTGCCTCGTAAGCCGCGTTCACCTCATCGAAGTCGGCAAGCCTCTTGCCCTCGCCCTTAACCCCGTAACGCTCGCGCGTCAGGTAATAAAGACCAAGTACGATGTCCTGAGTCGGTACGATAATTGGCTTACCGTGTGCCGGCGAGAGTATGTTATTGGTGGACATCAGGAGAATCCTGGCCTCTGTCTGAGACTCAACCGACAAAGGAACATGCACGGCCATCTGGTCGCCGTCAAAGTCAGCGTTAAACGCCGTACAGACGAGCGGATGGAGTTGAATGGCCTTACCCTCTATAAGGAGCGGTTCAAATGCCTGAATACCGAGCCTGTGAAGGGTCGGCGCACGGTTGAGCATAATTGGGTGTTCCTTGATCACCTCGTCAAGCACGTCCCATACCTCGGGCTTTTCCTTCTCAAGCATCTTCTTTGCACTCTTGATGGTCGTTGCGTACCCGCGCTCCTCAAGCTTCTGATATATAAAGGGCTTGAACAACTCGATGGCCATCTTCTTTGGAAGCCCGCACTGGTGGAGTCTAAGGTCGGGGCCGATAACAATAACCGAACGCCCTGAATAATCAACTCGCTTACCGAGCAGATTTTGCCTGAACCTTCCGCCCTTACCCTTTATCATGTCGCTAAGGGATTTTAAGGGGCGCTTGTTCTGGCCCGTTATCACGCGCCCACGCCTGCCGTTATCGAAAAGCGCGTCGACCGCTTCCTGCAACATCCTCTTTTCATTACGGATTATGATGTCAGGAGCATTAAGCTCCATAAGTCTTTTAAGCCTGTTATTTCTATTTATAACCCTTCTGTACAGATCGTTTAGATCACTCGTGGCAAAACGACCGCCGTCAAGCGGCACAAGGGGTCTTAAGTCAGGAGGAAGCACGGGCACAACTTCCATGATCATCCATGCCGGCTGGTTGCCGGAATTCAAAAATGCCTCAATAACCTTAAGCCTTTTGGAGATCCTCTTTCTCTTTGCGTCCGAGCTGGTCTCTTTTATCTCGGCCCTGAGCTCACGGCTAACCTGCCCGCAGTCTATCTCTTTAAGAAGCTCTCTTATGCCTTCGGCCCCGATACCACTCCTAAAGCTGTCAACACCGAACGTCTCAATTGCCTCGTGATACTTCTCGTCGGTAAGCAGATCACCCTTTTTAAGCTCCGTCTCACGCGGGTCAAGCACAATATACTGCTCGTAGTACATGACGCGCTCGACTTCTTTGAGCGTCATGTTAAGTGCGGCCCCTATCCTTGACGGCAGACTCCTCAGAAACCATATATGGGCAACCGGAGTTGCAAGCTCGATGTGCCCGAGCCTCTCGCGCCTTACCTTGGATGGAATCACCTCAACACCGCACTTCTCACAAACAACACCTCTGTGTTTCATGCGCTTGTACTTTCCGCAATTACACTCAAAGTCCTTTACAGGACCGACTATCTTTGCGCAAAAAAGTCCGTCCCGCTCCGGCTTGAACGTGCGGTAGTTTATGGTCTCAGGCTTCTTCACCTCTCCACTCGACCACTCCCTTATTGTCTCAGGGCTCGCTATGGTTATTCTAATAGCGTTAAAATCATTTGGCTTTTTCGGTTTTTCAAATAGGGACCTAAGGTTGCTCACCTTGTCACCTCCTGCGTATAAGAAACTTTAGTAATAAAGTGCTGCGCACGGCGAATGCCATAATAATTACTTGTGTATCTTCAGTTCCGCAACTATAAAAATCTGTTGCTGAATCTGCCCACCGCAGGTGCTGCGCACGGCGAATACTATAATGCTTATTTGTGTATCTTCAGTTCAGTAAATCCAAAAACCAATTGCTCACCTTGAAGTGGTTCAGGCAAGCTTCTTGCGCTTATCGACTGCCTTTATCATATTAACGTCAAGGCCAAGACTTTGTAATTCCTTTATAAGCACGCTGAAGGACTCCGGCGTTGTGGCCTCAAGCGTATAATCACCCCTCACGATTGACTCATACATCTTTGTACGACCCGGCACGTCATCGCTCTTAACAGTCAGGAACTCCTGCAAAGTATAAGCAGCCCCGTATGCCTCAAGCGCCCAGACCTCCATCTCTCCAAGCCTCTGCCCGCCAAACTGCGCCTTACCACCGAGCGGCTGCTGCGTTACGAGAGAGTACGGGCCCGTGCTCCTTGCATGGATCTTATCGTCTACCAGGTGATGGAGCTTTAACATGTACATGTACCCGACAGTGACTTCCTGGTCAAACGGATCACCCGATCTTCCGTCATAAAGCACGCTCTTGCCGTTTGTAGCAAGCTCGTTTTGCTTGAGCGACTCCTTGATTTGCGTCTCAGAGGCGCCGTCGAAAACAGGACTTGCCATGGTAATGCCGCGCTCAAGCCTTTTAGCAACGCTAAAGACTTCTTTCTCGGAAAGAGAGTCGATAAACTTGCTGAACTCGTCGGTCGAATAAAATTCCTTAAGCTTACCCGATATTGCGGAGGCGGAGTAATTCTCCTCGACCATGCGCTCAATTTGCTTGCCATATGCCCTTGCGCCCCAGCCAAGGTGTGTTTCAAGGAGCTGACCGATGTTCATCCTTGAAGGCACGCCAAGCGGGTTCAAAACGATGTCCACGCACGTCCCGTCCTTCAAGAAAGGCATGTCCTCGTTAGGAAGTATGCGCGAGATTACACCTTTGTTCCCGTGGCGTCCTGCCATCTTATCGCCTACGGCAACTTTTCTCTTCATGGCTATATAGACCTTTACGGTCTTTTTAACGCCTGGCGGGAGTTCATCACCCTTCTTAAGCCTTGTTATCCTTTCGCCAAAGATGTGTTTTATGGCATCCACCTGCTCGGTCAAATTACTGAAAATAGTAATAAGCGCCTGCTCGGTCTTATCGTCTGCGGCAGGGATTATTTCAGGCCACTTCGAGCGCGGCACACTGTGCAGGGCTTCTAAGGTAATTTCATGCCCCTTGGCAATCAGCACCTTACCTTTGCTGTCAGTTATACGAGCAGCACAGTTCTTGCCGACCAAAAGCTTTTCAACACGGCTATAAACACTTTCCTTTACGATATTCAGTTCGTCGGAACGGTCTTTTTCGAGCCTTGCCATGTCTTTCTCTTCAATACTCAATGCACGCTCGTCCTTTTCCACACCCTTCCTTGAAAAGACCTTTGCGTCAATAACAACACCTTCTATGCCGGAGGGCACGCGAAGAGACGTATCCTTGACGTCTTCGGCCTTTTCGCCAAATATAGCTCTCAGGAGTTTTTCCTCTGGTGAGAGCTGGGTCTCGCCCTTTGGCGTAATCTTGCCGACTAACATGTCTCCGGGCTTAACCTCGGCTCCGATCCTGATTATGCCGCTGTCGTCCAGATCAGCCAGGGCCTCATCACCGACGTTTGGTATGTCGCGCGTTATCTCCTCTTTACCAAGCTTTATATCCCGAGCCACGACCTCGAACTCCTCTATATGGACCGAAGTGAACACGTCGTCACTTAAAAGACGCTCGCTTATGAGGATTGAATCCTCAAAGTTATATCCGCCCCATGGCATAAAGGCCACAAGCATGTTCTTTCCAAGAGCAAGCTCGCCGTTATCGGTCGAAGGTCCGTCGGCCAGCATCTGCCCGGCCTTTACCTTATCACCCCGGCATACAAGGGGTTTTTGGTTAAAACAGGTGTTCTGGTTCGACCTTCTGAACTTGGTCAGGTTATATATATCGACTTCGCCTTTTGTGTTTTTAATAACAACCCTTGTGGCGTCAACACTTTCGACCGTACCAGGCTCCTTGACTACGACGGTTACGCCTGAATCCCTTGCAACAACGCTTTCCATACCGGTGCCGACTAAAGGCGCCTCTGTCTCAACAAGAGGGACCGCCTGCCGTTGCATGTTGCTGCCCATAAGGGCCCTGTTGGCATCGTCGTTTTCAAGAAACGGGATAAGGGCGGCAGCAATACTGACAAGCTGGTTCGGTGAGACGTCCATTAAAGTAAGTGTGTCAGGTCGCGCCATTATGAACTCACCACTTTGCCTTGAGGAAACAAACTCGCTTGTAAAACGTCCTTCTGCGTCAAGAGACGCGTTTGCCTGAGCAATAATGTGGTCTTCCTCGTCGATTGCTGAAAGATACAATATGTCGCTTGTGACCTTACCGTCTTTCACCTTCCTGTACGGGGTCTCGACAAAACCGAATTCGTTAATCTGACCATACGTGCTGAGTGAAACGATAAGACCGATGTTCGGCCCCTCAGGGGTCTCAATCGGGCAAATTCGACCGTAGTGAGTGGCGTGCACATCCCTGACCTCAAACCCGGCCCGCTCCCTTGTGAGCCCTCCGGCGCCAAGTGCCGACAACCTTCTCTTATGAGTTATCTCGGAGAGAGGGTTGGTCTGGTCCATGAACTGGGAGAGCTGGCTTGAGCCGAAAAATTCCTTTATAACAGCAGTTACAGGCTTCGGGTTTATAAGGTCGTTGGGCATAAGCGTTTCTATCTCGCCAAGGCTCATCCTCTCCTTAACGGCCCTCTCCATACGAAGCAGGCCAATCCTGTACTGGTTTTCAAGCAACTCGCCAACACACCTTACGCGGCGGTTACCAAGATGGTCAATGTCGTCGATGCTGCCGTAACCGTTTTTAAGACCGATTAGGTATCCGACAACACCCATTATGTCTTCTTTCCTTAAAGTCGTATGCTCAAGAGGTATGTCAAGGGAGAGCTTACGGTTAAGCTTGAGCCTGCCGACGCGGGAGAGGTCGTAACGGTCGTCGGTAAAAAACAGGTTTGCGAAAAATTTATTGGCCGTCTCAACGGTTGGCGGCTCACCTGGCTTAAGTCTTTTGTAAATCTCTATGCGCGCGTTAAGCGTCATGTTCGTAACAGGGTCGCCCTGTGTTGCCTGACGGTAGTTGTGCACGGGTTTTGTCTCTTCTTCCCCGGTACGGTCGTTTATAAGGGTTTCTCTAAAAGAAAGCCCCATGGCCTGGACAAAAAGCAGCTTGAAATGCTCTATGTTGCGGCTTGATATTTCATCAAGCACCTCACGCGTGAGTATCTGATTGCACTCAAGCACGACTTCGCCCGTCGACTCGTCAACTATATCCTGACTCGCTACGCGTCCGATTATTTCTTCAACTTCAATAGATATATATTCAACCCCTGCGGCGACAAGCTTTTTCGCCGCAAGCCGGGTAATCTTTCTGTCCTTTTTAACTATAACTTCGCCGGTCTTCGGATCTTTTATCTCTGTACTTGCTTTTTGCCCTACTATATAGGCCGGGTCGATACTTTTAAGTATCTTTTTACCATCAATAACTATCCGCTCGGAGGGATAAAAGTAGTTCAGGAGTTCTTCGACCGAATAACCAAGCGCTTTTAAAAGCACGGTTGCGAGCATCTTCCTTCTCTTATCTATACGAACGTACAGGAGGTCTTTCTGATCAAATTCAAAATCAAGCCAAGAACCGCGGTAAGGTATCACCCGGGCCGTAAAGTGCATCCTGTCGCTCGATACGCCCTTGTTCTTTTCATACTCGAAAAACACGCCGGGAGAGCGATGGAGCTGGCTTACGATAACACGCTCGGTACCGTTTATGATGAAACTGCCCGTATCGGTCATAAGCGGGATCTCACCGAAGTACACGACCTGTTCTTTAATGTCGCGAACGTTCCTCACGCCCGTCTCCTGGTCCTTGTCCCATACGGTAAGGCGGACCATAATCTTAATAGGCGCTGCAAAGGTAAGACCCTTTTCCAGACATTCCTCTTCGCTGTACTTTGGCTGAAGAAGATGGTACTTTACGAAGTCAAGAGAAGCCGTGTCGGAAAAGTCCTTTACAGGAAAAACCCCTTTCAGTATGCCCTGCAAACCAACGTCGGCTAACTTGGCCGGGTCCGTCCCTATCTGCAAGAACTCCTTAAACGAGTTTCTCTGCACCTCGATAAGGTTAGGTATTTCCAGGACCTTGCCTATACGTGAAAAACTTTTTCTAAGAAGATGGCCGTTTATCAAAGAAGCCATAACTCTTTGCCCCTGTATGTTGTGTTACGTATGTTTGTGAAAAATTAAGTTCATCTCCCCCACCCGTTTACT
>CBDUXY010000080.1:0-12010 GCA_965371305.1 uncultured bacterium | reverse complement strand
ACACCGGTGCGGTCTATTACAGGCAAAGTGCTCTTAATAGTTCCTTTTACCGTAAGCTCCTTGCCGTCTCTCTCTATCTTAAGTCCGACATTATCGAGTCTGCCGCGAAGGGCTTGAACTAACTGCCCCTTGTTCTCTATTTTTTCAGGAACCCCGACAATTGATTTAATTTGGTCTCCTTCACGCAGGTCTATGTCGCCCTTGTCTTCAAGTACCCTTGCAATAATAAGCAAACGCTCCTCGTCAACGTCCTCGAAGAACATAAAGGGCAGATTGGGGGGCAGAGGGGAGAGGCTGCCGAGCATAAGCTCAAGTATCCTGCATGCATGAGGTATTGGCACGGCGAAGTTGGTGTTCTGGCTGAAACTCTTGGAGGCGGTATTGATCCCGACTACTTTGCCGGTTTGAAGGCTAATGAGGGGGCCACCCGAGTTCCCGGGGTTAATCGGTGCGTCGGTTTGAATCATCTCGGTAGTAGCGCTGAACTTTGCCGTGACACCCGAGATTATCCCGCGCGTTCCTGTAAACGAGAGGTCCCAGGGATGGCCAAACGCCCCGACCGAGTGTCCGACGGCAGGCATTGCGGAACAATCAAGCTTTGCCGATTTAATGTCTTCAGGTATTAGCTCCTCTGGTATTTCAAGTACGGCAAGATCAAGGAACGGATCCACGTAGATTTTCCTGACTCCAATAAAGCCCTGGTCAAGGAACGATACCTTTACCTCGGAAGGCGAAGACGAGGCGACGTGAGCGTTCGTAAGTATCCAGCCGCGCTCTGCGTCCACGACAAACCCCGCACCTATACCGACGCCTTTTATGTCGCCAAGGAAAGGCATCTCGGTCCTTGTTTGAATCTTTACGGTATATAACTTTGCGCTCTCAAATGCCGTTTCTTCGTTTGCAGCTTCCAGAGAGGAAGGCAGTATGAAAAAAAAGCAAAGAGTACATAAAAAAAATATCGCAAATATCCAGGGTTTTATAATAAAAGCTACCTTATCAAGCCTGTATCTCAATTATATTTTATCTCCCATAAAAAATGCAGCAGGGAAGTTCTCATGAATAACCTCCTTATGTCCCATGGCTGCCAGAAGGGCCGACATTCCGGTTGCAGTTGCTCCTACGGCTACAGGGAAGTATTCAGCCCTGCTCGTTGCTATGAACTCGCCTGATGCGAACTTGCCGGAGACGACTTCCCGGCCAAACCACTTCCACATGTCTATTCCAATCTGTTTCCACTCTTCCTCGGCCTCTCTCACTTCGTGTCTGAGTTCGTCGGCAAGTGTTTTTGCGCTGATCTCGCCCGATATATCGTCTGAGCAGGAATGTTCCCATAATTTCGTGAAAAAGTTTCTGAGACTTGAAAGCCGGTCCTCTTTGCGCAGGAGCAGCGCATGGTTAAGACCTAAATTGTTCAGGCGTTTAAGCCTGACATTCTGGAATGCCTTGACCACGGGCGCCCATTCAATGTTAGTCGCATTATGGCTTTTTCTGTCAATTTCAATTTCCTGCCATTTCGAATATATGTCGGTCAACATGTAGGAATTTGTGATGGTTGCAATGAGTTGGGCTATTTCGTAATTAGCGTTTGAGGAAAACATCTGAATCTCGCCGGATTCCTTGCCGGGTCTTATATTTTCAAGGAATTCAGGGTCGTCAGTCCTGAACTTATCAATGTTTGCCGTGAGGTTTTCAAAAGTTATATCATAGCTGTCAAGTTCAAGGATTTTATAAACCTGTTCAAGAAAACTTATAGGAGCCGACTGGATAAGGTTCTTGATTCTTTTATCTTCTACGTGTTTTGCATGAAGTTCCTCGACGGATTTTTCAGCAGCCTTACGCAGCTCGACGTTACCTTGAAACTTTTTCTGTTGTATCCTGAGCGAACTCTTACCGAGCTTTGTGTGAAAATCAGATGGAGTCCTTACTATCTCTACGATACCGGCCTCTATCCAGGGTTGCAGGGCGTACCAGAAGTTCACGTTCTCAAGTGTCTGGGCGCGGTATGGTTCCGGATTAAGTGCGGGGTTGAACTCGTCGCGTACACTGATTGGATATATGAACGGATCGACTATTATAATCTTGTTTGTATAAATGGAATGGTGGACAAGGCTTCTCTCTATGTATTTGGTCTTAAAGTCTCCAATGTACAGGGCGGATACGTCTTTCCTGAGCGCTCTGAGCGTAAGCTCTATATCCATGTTGGGCGGCCATATTTCCATAATACTTTCATGGATCTTCTGCACGGCACGCGCGGTAAAGGCCTTTTTATAGTCCGCAAGCCCGCTTTTGCGGTCAAGGTGCAGGGCCTCGGAAATGCGTTCAAAGAATAGCAGATTTCTTCCCCTGATGGAGAGAAAATTCCTGTAATCCTCACCTTCCTTTATTATCCAGTTCCAGTCAACCGTACCTTCGCAGCAGTGCTTATACTTCTTCCCTGAAAGACACGGGCAGTTGTCTGTCTTTTTTATGATAATGTTTCTGGGCATAAAAAAAACCCCTTATTCCTGTTTAAAACTACTAATGGTGGCCTTTGTTTTTATTTCCCTTGTTTTTATTTTCGTTTGTTCCTTTTTCGCTCCCGTCAGGGCCGACTATACTTATAACATAGTTCTCCAGGGTTATGTATTTTTTAGCGGCGTCCTGTACGTCCCCGGCGCTGACAGAGTTTATAAGTTCGGGGTAGCGCTTGTAGTGGTCGTGGCCAAGCCCGAGTAGTTCGTTAGTGGCCATGCCGGAGGCTTGTGTACTAACCCTTTGCAGGCCCATCTCGTAACCACCGACTATTGCGCTTTTAGCGCGGCCGAGTTCTTCGCTTGTGATCTCCTCGTTAATCACTTTTTCAAGTTCTTCGATAATACCGGCTATTGCCTGGTCTTTTTTGTCAGGGGCGCATCCGATATAAACTGCAAACGCCCCAGGCTCTATACCGGGTCTTGCAAAAGAAGTTACAGCGTAGGCAAGGCTCTGCCTGTCCCTTAACTCCGTAAATAAGCGGCCTCCGTGGGCCGAGAGGACTTCGTTAAGGACGTTTACCGCATACACGTCTTTGTCTGTGATCCTGGGGCCAAGAAAGGCGATAGCAATGTTGGTCTGGGCCTTATGTTTCGTGTCGCCTGTCTCGACAATGCCCTGGGGCCGGGTGGCAGGTTCTAACTCCACTTCGTCTCCAGCGCTCCTTTGAAAGTCTTTAAAGGTCTCGGTTATACGTTCTATAACGTACTCGGTCGATACGTCCCCGACGACCGATAAAATCATTTTTTCAGGCACTATGAGTGACTCGTAATGCCGGACTATATCTTCCCTTTTAAAAGCTTCCACCGTCTTTAGCGTACCTTTTACCGGCATGGCATAGGGATGGTCGGCAAACAGGTCCTTGTACATGAGCTTGAACGTATAACCCGGCATATAGTCTTCGTCCCTTTCAATGGCGGCAAGCGTGTCTTTTCTTAACTTCTCTATCTCGTCTTCCGGGAAGATAGGGGAGGTAAGGACCTCGGCAAACATGGAGAGACCTTTATCGAAAAATTTTGAAAGGAATTTTCCACTTACGCCTGTTGAATTTTTGGCGGAAAAACCGCCAACCCCGCCGGCCATATCTTCTGCTTCACGCCCGAGCGCTTCCCTTGTATGCAGGGTGGTGCCGCGCGACAACATGCCTGCCATGAAGTTTCCAATACCGTTGGTTTCAGGTGTTTCGTACCTGAGCCCGCCGGGGAAAGTTCCGTAAAAAGCAACCGTGCTGTTTGAATGGTCTTCTTTGACAAGCAGCGTTATGCCGTTATTAAGGGTCACTTTTGTGATGTCCTCGGCTACTTCGTCGTCTTGACCGTCAAAGCGGTTTTGTGAGCTTGCAACGGCCTCTTTAACGGTTTTTATTACGGCCGTCTTTGAAATGAGTGTTTTTTCGCTTTCAGGTACAAGCACGGATACGGTCATGTTATCAAGGGTGAAGTACTTTTTGCTCGTCTCGGTTACTTTTGATGCGTCAACCGCTTTTATGCCTTCAACGTATTTTTTCTCAAACTCCAGGTCTCCGGAGCCTGTTTCGTAGTAACCGAGCTGCCGGGCCTTGCCCGTCATAGTCTCCCTTGCGTATACAAAATCACTCTCAAGCGATAACTTTGACTTCTCTAACTCTCTCGTGGTTGGCCCTTTCGCGCCAAGCCTCGTAAGTTCGTCAATAATAGCGGCAATTGCTTTGTCCGTGTTTTCCGTTTCAAGCGTTGCCGTTATAAGAAACAACCCGGGATCCTTCGGCGTCATGGCGTAGGCAGAGATGCTGTGGACCAGTTCGTCTTTTGTTTTAAGCCTCTTATACAGTCTTGAGTTCACGCCTCCCGACAGTATGCTTGAGATTACGTCTACGCTGTAGGTGTCCGGGTGTTTCAGTTCAGGGATGTGAAAGGCCAGGGCAAGCTTGGTCTGGCTAATGGTCTGCGGCGTGATTATGGTTTTAAGCCCTTTTTGAGGCGGCTCGACCGGACGCGGCTTATGCAGGTCCTTACCAGCTTTAAATCCCTTGAAAGACTCTCTGACCTCTTCTAACGCTTCCGTTTTGTCGAAATCCCCGACAATGACAAGCGTCATATTGCCTGGAATATACCAGCTACTGAAAAAATCAACTATGACTTTCCTCGTAAGCCCTCCGACGGATTTATTGGTGCCTATAACGGGTCTTTTGTAGGTATGTTTGTCGTATGCAGTTGAAAATATGGTCTTGTAGAGTTTCCTGCCGGGGTTGTCCTCGCCCATGCGGATTTCCTCTTTCACCACTTCAAGTTCCTTTTCAAGTTCAACAGGGTCAAAGGCTGAGTTTTGAATCGCATCGCTCAGTATGTCCAGTCCCTTTGAAAAGTAGCGGCTTGCAACGGCCAGGTGATACACGGTCGTATCGAAAGACGTGTAGGCGTTAATGTAGCCTCCTGCCGCGTCAACTTCCTGCGGTATGTCGCCGACGCCGCGCCTCTCTGTACCTTTAAAGAGCATGTGCTCGAACACGTGGGCTATGCCTGAGATCTTGTTTGTTTCGTCAGCGCTGCCAACCCGCACCCACATCTGTAATGACACAACAGGGGCGCTGTGGTCTTGTTCGAGTATCACGGTCAGGCCGTTTGGCAGGACTGTTTTTGTAATGTCGCGCTCGGTTGCGAGTGCGCGCGAGCTACCGAAACATAAAGATAGTGAAATAAAGAGTAGTAAAATCGGTAGAAAAAGTTTTTTTGAAGAGAGTTCTTTTGAACTTAGTTTTCTTGAAAAAAGTTTTTTTGAATTAAGAAAATTTGAAAAACGCATTACTGTTGTAACCTCCGGAGGACCGACTTTAGAAAGGCAAGCCGTTTAATTTTTACAGTCATGGACTGTTTCTGGCAGTCATAGACTGTTTGTTGCAGTCATGGACTGTTTGTTAATTTTTCCAATATACAAGACTAATTATTTAAGATATAACAGGATATAATAGATAGAGAGTTATTTCAATTTGTTTGTGCTCAATTTATGTTAAAATCATATTTTTTAATTATTATGGAGGAATAATGTCAAGGGACTCGGCACTTATATTGATGGACATGCAAAATGATTTTTGCGAGGGCGGGGTGATGCCTGTTCCCGGGGCGGACTCGCTCGTCCCGATAATTAACGAATACATGATTCACTTTAACGATAAAGACCTTGCGGTATTTACTGCAAGGGACTGGCACGAGTTTAAGACAAAACATTTTCAGGAATGGGGCGGGTTGTGGCCGCCGCACTGTCTCCGGGGTTCGAACGGGGCGGCGTTTCATCCTGATCTGAAATTCCTCTCCAACACCGTAGTCCTTACCAAAGGCGACCGTCCTGACCGTGACGGGCATACGCTGTTTGAGGCCACGGACTTTACAGGAAACCCTGTTTCCGAGACATTCAGGGCGCGCGGAGTAAAACATCTTTATATATGTGGCATCGCAACCGACTACGGCATTATGGTCTCCGTGCTTGACGCACTCGACCGTGGGATGAAGGTAACTCTGCTAATTGACGCGATCAAAGGCGTTGACGCAACACCTGGCGACAGCGAGCAGGCCATAAAAGACATGATAGCAAAAGGGGCCAAGACTGCAACCATTGACGAAATTGACGTAATACTCGGGACAAAGGAGTTTAAATATGGAAAAAAATGAACGCATAGATTGTTCGCAGTTAAAAGACCTTATAAGCGCAGGCGTCGGGATTACAATCCTTGACGTAAGAAACACCATAGACTTTGCCAAAAGCGAATTTAAGATCAAAGGAGCTGTGCGTATACCTATTAACGAGCTTGAGGTGCGCTCGGGCGAGCTTGACCCTTTAAAAGAAGTAATTGCCTACTGCACGTGAACAGACGAACACTCTGCGGTCCGTGCGGCCGAGATGCTGATTAAAAAAGGTTTTTCAAAGGCAAGGGCGCTTAAGGGCGGCTTTGACGAGTGGGTGGATACGGGTGGGGAGCTTGAGGGGAAGTAGGGTGGCGAACTTGTTCTCAGGTATCAGCTAATGACTTTAACATCTTGATAAATCATATTAAATGCTATTGTTCTTGTAAGACTTCCTCTCCCCTAAGGTGAGAGGGACTTATTAATCCCTACTGCCACACGTCTTTATACTTCTCTATCAACTCCGCATTCTCTCTTGTATTCTTAATAAAAATTACCGCCTTGTCGTCGGTGTAAATAAGGCGCCAGTCGTCTCTCGTGGAAAGGGACCTCGAGAGTGCCGACCCTTTAGTATAGATAATCCAGTTTACGTCGTATTTTTCAAGCACCTTGTCCATTCCCGGCTGCACCTGTGTTACGCTTAAATATTCTTTTATCATGTCCGTGCCGTACATATCACTCCTGCCGTCGAAAAACACTTTGTACTCAGGCCACACTCTATAGATCATATAGTCGCCAATCTCGTCGTGGTTAAACATGTTGCCGGGGAGTTTTTCGCTCTTAAGAAACGTAACCGCCTTCTCTGTATGTCTGCTCTGTGAAAACTCATAAGTGCGGCCGGTAAAACCGAAATACGCTATTACTGCCACGCATCCGGCGACCATCCACACGTATTTAAAGCTTGCGGCGTTTAGTTTTTTATAACCATCCGAGCGGGTACGTAAATAAGCGCTCAATCTTGGGCTGATGTCGTCGAGGTCGTTTATTATATACGTTATGTGTCTTGCCATTACAGGTGCTACGAATATGGCGAACAGTGTTATATGCCGTATGGAATAAAGCGCCATATTGGTGAAAAGCCCGACAATTAATAACTCTATTAAAGTAAGCCTTTTTCTGGAGAAACCAAGCACGGGTATCAGAAGCAGCAGCATGTATTTAAAGACAAGCACGTTATGGAAGTCAGGCGAGAGGAACTCTTTTACGTTATCCATTATGAACTTGTTTGATGTGAGCTTAAAGGGAAACAAGAGTATATGAAAGCCGTATGGATTGACTGTTGCGGCTATAAAAGACGCAATGAGCACGAAAAAAAGATTTTTAGCCCTCTCGCGTGCCTGTTTCCGGCCTTCGTCTTTTGTGGTGAAATAGGTAAGTATATTTGAAAATATGTAAATGCAAGTAAGCATGATCCCGAGGATATAACCGCCGTGCAGGTTTGCCCACGCAATCATGAGCAAAGGCAACAGATAGAGGCGCGTTTTCCGCCCCTTCTGGTATGAATCAAGCACCCAGTACCAGAGGACTGCAATCAAGAGAGAGAAAACATGGGGCCTTGCAAGCCAGTGTATACCGGAGGTAAGTATGGCAAGCACGGTAATTACGATTGCTGCCACCATATTGCCGTTATCTGAATTGATCTTCTGAAAAAGCAAATAGTAGGTCAGGGCCAGAAGGAACGAAAACAAGACCACAACGCCGGTCAGCCCGAATGCGTCGTGGGTGATGGCCATTATGACCTCCGAGAGCCACTCATGGGCGGTCCAGGCAAGGGCCGGCGTATGGAATGAAAATATGTCTTCATACGGAATCGACAAGTTTTTCAGTATATACTGCCCTGCGCGAATATGATAACCCGTGTCCCCGTCGGCAAGCATGCCGTTGCCGTGAAAAACAGAGAGAAAAACAAACACGGTCAGAAAAAGGATCTCAGGTATCGGAGGAAGGGGGTTTCTTTTTGAGTTCATTTTTTTATCTATGTTGAACAGGGTCAGCTAACTAAAAACTTGTCCAGTCCAAAAGTTTTATCTTAAAGAGGTCTATGAATACTCTAACAGAGCCGGAAAGTATTTTGACCTTTGAGTCGGCTGCGTTCTTCCACCTGACCGGGACTTCTTTAATCTTAAAGCCAAGCCTGTTGGCTATCAAAAGGGATTCAACGTCAAAGGCGAATCCGTCGATCGATTGCATCTTGAATATCGAAAAAGCGGCTTCTTTTTTAAAACACTTAAACCCGCATTGGGTGTCTTTAAAGCCGTTTAATACAAATATACTGACGACCAGGTTAAAGAACTTGCCGAGCAAAACCCTGTACCAGGGTTGATAGAGCTCTATTACGGAGCCGGGAAGCGCTCTTGAGCCTATTACCACGTCAAAGCCGTCGTCAATACATAAAAGCATCTTTTTAAGCTCTTCTATCGGAGTTGAAAGGTCTGCATCGGAAAACAGCACGACTTCGCCTTTTGCCTCAAGCATGCCCCGGCGCACACTGTAACCTTTTCCCCTGTTCACCGGGTTTCTGTAACAACTAAGGCGCTTGTCATCATTATCATTCTCGCTAATGAGGCGCCTTACCGTATCGGCCGTCTTGTCCGTACTGCCGTCGTCAACCACTATTATTTCGTAGTCGTACTCATTTGAGTCAAGGTAGCCGCGAATCTCCCCAAGCGTTGCGACGATCCGTTTTTCCTCATTATAGGCAGGAATAACAATACTTATATATGGGATTTCCGTCTCTTTATTTTTGATCGTTTACGTCCTCACGTCACATAAATGTCGTCCGATCGTTGCCCTGCCGAACTACCGTTTTTTTTAATTAATCGGCAACCATCTCTTTGTCCGAAGAAAGCGGGGTACCGATAAAAATATGACCTGCAAGCGTGTCGGTCTTCTCCCCGTTAATCAGGATTTGAGCATAGTCGACTTTGCCGGAAAAATTCATTGTTACGGTGTTGACTATTGAATATATGCTTTGCATCTCAGCCGAAGACCCGCCCGGGTGATTTTTCTTGAATTCAGAGCTTAAGTCCACAAAAGCTATTTTGTCTTTTATACGAACGGAAAGAAGCTTTGTTCCACGCGGTACGGCGCTTTCAAGGTTGTTTTTTTTGTCCCCTGGGCCGGATAAAAGGATGTTTAGCGTGTCGGTGAGTTCTGCCGCGAGGTTACTTTTTTTGATAATCATTTTTTGCGACTTTAAACGTTTTCCCCCGGATGCGCTGAAAAATGCGTTAATCTCTCTACTACCTGTTTTTTTGATTGTTACGGTCTTTGACGGGACAGGAGGGATTAACTTGCTGCCTGAAGTGAACAGTCTATCTCCAAACACTACCATCAGCAGGATTGCAAGAGAGAACGCAATAATTGCTGAGAGGACAAATGATAATTTTGAAGATTTCTTCTTTTTTTTTCTTCCTGCCACGCTTAGTCCCCGACCCTTACAAGCTCTGCACTTATAAGGCCCTGACCAAAAAACCTCTCTCCGACTTCTTTAAATCTTTCGGGCGAGTCCGTGACGAAGAATTTTCTTTCAGGCAACGGGTTCTTGTCGTGCAACAGGCCTTCGTCGCAAAGTACGCGGTGCACTTCCTTGGCAGTTGCGCTTGCCGAGTCAACGAGTTTTGTCTTCTTACCCATAAACCTGGAAATTGCTTTTTTAAGCAGCGGATAGTGAGTACAGCCAAGCAGTACCACGTCAACCGGTTCTTGCTTGAAGTCTTCAAGGTAGCGGCCGACAACCAGGTCGGTAACGTTGTTGTCTATCCAACCCTCTTCAGCGAGCGGTACGAAAAGCGGACACGCCTTTGAGTAGACAACGACTTTGTCGTCAAAACTCTTAATGGCGTCAAAATAGGCCGTACTCTTGATGGTGCCTTCTGTCCCTGTGACCCCGACTCTTTTGGCCCTGCTCGCTTCAACCGCCATGCGGGCTCCTGGCAATACAACTCCTATCACCGGGATAGAGAGGGTCTTTTGAAGCGCTTCAAGGGAGTAAGCGCTTGCCGTGTTGCAGGCGATGACAAGTAGTTTTATATTGTGTTTTGAAAGAAAAGCTGCGTTTTCAAGGCTATAACGGGTAACTGTTTCAGCACTCTTGGTCCCGTACGGAACCCTTGCCGTGTCGCCAAGATAAAGTGTGTTCTCAAGCGGCAATTCCTTGACTATTTCACCAAGCACCGTAAGCCCCCCGATGCCGGAGTCAAATATCCCTATTGGTCTAGTATCCATAATTAGATAAAGTCTAAGTGATAGTCGTTGTTGTTGTCAATGAAAATTTATGATAATCTTATACTTAGTATAGCATGAAAAATAAAACTCATTGGTGTCGGACATGAAAAACGAAGAATTCATAAAAACTCTTGAAAGCGATCACAGGAAAATAGAGGACCTTTTCAAGGAACTTAAATCACTTTCCAACTTAGAGGCAGAAGATGCACCGGCCCTTATTTCAAATAAACTGCGCGAGCTGAAAAGCTTCCTCATAACCCACGTACATAACGAAGACGAGGCCTTTTATCCTGACCTGAGGTTTATGGCTAAACAACAGGGGCAGGACGCGTTACTTCCGGCCTTTGACATGTTTAGCAAATCAATGCATGAGATATCAGATGAAGCTGTTGCGTTTTTCGATGAATATGCTACGGAAAAAGAGATCTCTGAAAATCCCTTAGACTTTTCAAAACGCCTTAACGAGCTTAATGATAAGATATCAAAGAGAATCAAGAGCGAGGAGGGCAGCCTTTTTTATATATATAAGGGCTACTTTAACGACAAAGATTTTTAACTGTTATTGGTTAAACTGTGTTTTATGGAGAATATAGAGATTGCCGGGGTGTTTAATCAGATAGCAGACCTCCTGGAGATAAAGGCTGATAACCCTTTTCGGGTGCGTTCATACAGAAACGCTGCGGCTTCGATTGAAGACCTCACTGTTTGTCTTGCAGCCCTGGTTGAGCATGACGAAAAAGCCCTGAGCGATATTCCAGGCATTGGTAAGGGCACCCGTGAAAAAATTATCGAGATGACCCGGACCGGAAGGTGCGCTTTTTTGGGTGAGCTTCTTGATGAACTGCCTGAAGGGTTGCTTGAGATATTAAAAATACCAGGGGTGGGTACAAAAAAAGCAGGGCTCTGGTACAGGGAACTTTCCATCGGCGACGTGGAAAGCCTTCAAAAGGCAGCCACCGGCGGCAAGTTAAGGTCGCTTGCCGGCATGGGGGCAAAAACCGAAGAAAAGCTCCTCAAGGCAATAGAATCCTACAAGAATCTAAAGGAGTCTTCCAAGAGGTTTTGCCTTTCAACTGCCTTGCCCCTTGCAAAAGAGTGCGTGGCTTTTTTATCAGAAGGTCTTGGGTGCGTCACACGCCTTGAAATTGTCGGAAGCCTCAGGAGGTGGGAAGAGAGTGTCGGTGACATAGACCTGCTTGCCGTGGCAGATAAGGATTGTGACTTCGGGGTGATTCTTGATTATTTCAGTTCTTATGAAGACGTAAAAGAGGTAATAAAAAAAACCGACTCACTGGTAACGATTTTACTGCGCCAGGGCATCAGAGTGGACCTGAACGTTACTACTGACCGTGACTTTCCCCTGGCAATGATACGTTATACAGGCTCAAAATCGCATATCAACGCCCTTACCGAATTCTGTAAAAAAACAGGGGCTATCAGTCTTATTGAAGATATTGCGAGTAAGCCGTCGCCCAAGATGCCCCGGAGAAGTCCGGGTAAAGATCCGCAGCCAGAGACGGAAGAGCAGGTTTATTCATTTTTTGGCCTTGATTACATACCTCCCGAACTCAGAGAGGGGAAGGGGGAGATAGAGATGGCAGAGTCAGATTCTCTGC
>CBDUXY010000079.1:0-12106 GCA_965371305.1 uncultured bacterium | reverse complement strand
CAAGGATTTTTTTCTTCTCTATCCCTGAGTAGGCATTATTGTCTGTTGAATCTACAAAAACCGACTCTACACTCATTTTGCCTTTTGTCAGAGTGCCTGTTTTGTCAAGCACCACGACCGTTGCCTTGCAGGCATTTTCCAGGGCCACAGCGCTTTTAATGAGTATGCCTCTTTTTGCTGCCGCGCCGCACCCGGCAAGTATAGCCGTCGGCGTTGCAAGGGCAAGGGCGCACGGGCAGGTAATGATTAATACGGCAACGCAGTAGATAACAGCGTTTGAGAGGCTCGATGTAGCAAAATACCAGTAGGCAAAGGTAAGGGCTGCGACAATAAGTATTGTCGGAACAAAATACGTTGCTATCCTGTCGGCTGTTTGCTGAATGCGCGCCTTGCTCATCTGGGCGTCCTCGACAAGCCGCTTTATGCCTGCATAGACCGTTGCGTCGCCAACGGAGGTAACCCTCATCCTGACCGAGCCGTCCATGTTTATGGTGGAGCCGAACACTTTGTCGCCGATGGCTTTTTCAACCGGACTTGACTCGCCCGTTAGCATGGACTCGTCAACCGTAGTGGCCCCCTCTATAATTTCGCAGTCAACTGCGATTCTGTCGCCCGGCACTACCTCGAGTATATCCCCGAGTTGAATTGTCCTTGCGTGTACAACCACGCGTTTGCCGTTTTTTATAATTGTAGCCGTATCGCTGTCGGAAAGAGTCAGGGCTGAGGTTGAGTCAGCGGCTTTTTTCCTTGCCATGGTCTCAAGGTACCGGCCAATAAGAATAAGAAAAACGAACATGCAGGCCGAATCGAAGTACACATCCCCCCTGCCAGCAACCGTGGCCCAGGAGCTGTAAAATACCGTTATTAACGCGCCAAGGGCAACAGGAAGGTCCATGGTCAGGGCTCTCACTTTAAGGCCGTTCACCGCTCCTCTAACAAAAGTGGAAGAGCTGAAGAGCACAGCCGGCAAGGCTATCACAAGGCTTGCCCATTGCATAAACCCCCTGTAGGTTTCCTCTATTCCCCAGAAGTAACCGGCGTACAGTCCGTCCGCCATAAAGAGCGTACCGGCAGTTGCAACTCCCGCGACCATGATTTTTACAAGCAGGCTGTTTTTCCTCTGCACAAGGGCCGCCTCGGCTGCCACGTCGTTAAAAGGCACGGCCCTGTAACCGATACCGGCAAGTTTGCGCGCTACCTCTGAGAGGGTCAGGCGAGATGAGTCCCATTCCAGGGTAAGTCTGTTGGAAGAAAAATTAACCCTTGCCGACTTAACTCCGGGCGTTTTTCCAAGCACGGTCTCTATGAGCCATATGCAGGCAGCGCAGTGTATGCCGCCGACACTTAGTGAGGCTTGCTTGTACTCGCCTTTGTCGGTAATAAAGTCGCCGGTCTCGTCAATCAGGAATTTGTTGTTGTCATTATTTATGAGAGCGTCGGGCAGGGCGCCCGGTACGGCTCCGGGGCGGCTCAGGTCCCTCTTGTCATAATAATCGGCCATGCCCGAGGCGTAGATGTACTTGCATATCTGCATACATCCGTTGCAGCAAAAATCAAACAGAGTGCCTGAGATTTTTTCTGTAAACACTTCAGCATCGGCCGGAAGCCCGCAGTGGTAACAAAGCTCAGTGTCTGGAGAGCCTGCGCCAGCAGTGTTAACGCCGTTAACGTCAAAGTTATTATTTGTAGCGTGCTCGTTCATGAATTTATCAATACCCGGCTCAGACCTCTATGCGAAAGGTCTTTTCAAGTTTGTTTTCGTCCCTTGTGATATGGAATCTCAGGTCCCAATTGCCGCTGTTTGGCAGCACTATTTTTGCACTGTATTTGTCACCGTCACGTTTAAGGGAATACTCTTTATCGAACTTTTCGGTTGTAGGACGTCTGACCGTTACAACTACATTTGCCCCCTCAAGTACGGCGCCCGACCTGTCAAGCAGGTTCAGCACAAGGGTTGCGTCCTTGTTTATGACAGGTGTCTGCTCGAAGTCCATGACAAACTGCCAGCCAAGCTGCTCGGCGTTTTTCTTGCGCGCGTCGTAATTAAGACCTTTTAAATAGTAGTCTTCATCCGTCAGCCCGTCGTCGCTCGTATAGGCCATATAAAAGAGCGCGATGTTGGCCATAAAAATTACAGCGAAAAACATGACTATGGCATAAGGCCAGCGTGATTTTTTATTCTCGTTTTCCTTTTTCATAACTCCTCCTGTTACAAACAAAAAATTCAGTAGTCTAACTATTTACGGCCTGATAAACGTAATGTCTCTTTCTATTCTTGCAGTTGAATTCCTGACGTCCTGTACTACAAAATTAAGGTGTTTTATCTTTTTACCCGCCTTGTTCTCCTTTGCCGTCAAGAGGGCCGAGGCCTGGTACACCTCCCCGCTTTTAACCATAACCGGGTTCTCTCCCATAATAAGCTTTGCGTCAATTCCATCGGTACTTATCTGGTACTTGTGCTTCTTCGTGTCCATATTAGTTATTCTGACGGTATAGACGTTTGTGACGTCGTTATTTGCGCTTATCTGATAAAGCGCGCTCCTGTCTCTAATAACCTGGAACTCAAGTGGCAAGCGGTGTGACACCTTGAAAATAAAAAATGCGCCAAGAATTATCATGCATGCCAGATAAAATATTACCCTTGGGCGCAGTATTTTTGTTTTCTCTCCTGAAAGACCTCCTATGGAAGAGTAACGTATAAGCCCCTGGGCCCTTCCGACTTTCTTCATTACCAAGTTGCATGCGTCTATACACATTGCACACGCGATACATTCGCACTGGAGACCCTTTCTTATGTCTATGCCTGTCGGACATACCTGAACGCAAAGCGAACAATCTACACAATCCCCTTTTTCCGTCTCGTCACCTTTTTTTATATGTCCTCTTGGTTCTCCCCGTTTTGCGTCATAACCTATTATCAGTGTGTCTTTGTCAAACAGCGCTGTCTGAAAACGTCCGTAAGGGCACGGGACAAGACATATCAGCTCTTTTAAAACAGCGCAGAACAGGTACGTGCAACCTGTGAAAAATCCAAGCCAGAAAATAAGGTTTACTTCGCCGGCATGTATATTGCCTATGCGTGAGATAAGTTCAGCCGTTGGTATAAAATACGCTACAAAACTAAAGGCCACTATAAATGAAATGCTGAGCCAAATTATATGCTTAAGGGTTTTTTTTAAAATTTTAGAGCCTGACCATGGGGCCTGATCAAGCTTTTTTCTGTTGAGGGAGCTGCCTTCTATTAAACGTTCCACGCTGATGAATATGTCGGTAAAGATGGTCTGTGGACAGGCGTATCCACACCAAAGGCGGCCTGCTACCGCAGTGAATATAAAAAGGGCGCAAACGAGAAAGATTACAAATATTGAAAGGTAAAATACGTCCTGGGGCCAGAATACTTTGCCGAAGAGGTATAACTTGCGCCCTGGTATGTCAAAGAGTATAAGACGCTTGCCACCAAAATGAATCCACGGGATGATAAAATAAATAGCAAGAATAGAGGCCGTTACGAGCCAGCGAATATTCCTGAATTTGCCCTTAACGGATTTTGTATAAGTTTTTCCGAATTTTCCGGTTGAGTCTACTGACATTGTGAGATTACCTCATGATAGTCGTTAAGGTGAAAACTTAAAACCGGACGGACTCTGCAAAAGCAAAGCCCGCCCGGTCTCTCTACACCTTAAACGCCGCCTCCAAGGCTATGAACATACGAACCCACCTTGCCAACGCCTTCAGGGCCGAGTATCTGACCCCATGCCGGCATTCCTTTTGCCGTGCCGTTGGTTACGGTTTTTTGTATGTCCGTTGCCCCTCCTCCGTAAAGCCATGTTGCGTCCGTCAGGTTCGGCCCCATGCCGCCTGTTGCGTCCGCGCCGTGACATGCAACACAGTTAGCCGTGAAAAGATCTTTACCTTCGGCTATTGCACCTGCGTTTGCGTACTTTGTCATGTCCGCCATTTTCACCGGCGCTGCCTTTGCCGCTGGTTTTGCCTTTGCTTCAGGTTTTGGCGCGACTACCTTTTTAGGCGTACCCTCGGGTGAACCACCGCCAAGGCTGTATACGTAAGCAACCGCGTTGCCGATTTTTTCGCCTCCGAGCACCTTACCCCACTTGGGCATACCCTTGTCCGTACCGTTGGTTACGGTTGTGAGTATCTCCCCCGGCGTGCCTCCGTAGATCCACTCTTTGTCGGTCAGGTTCGGCCCTATGCCGCCTGTTGCGTCGGCGCCGTGACATGCCGCGCAGTTACGCGTGAATATTTCCTTACCCTTTATTACGGCTGTCTTATCCTTGACAAGGTTTGCTATGTCAACGGACGAGCCTTCTTTCTTGGGCCACTTGATTGCGGCAGCGGCCATTTCATCCTCATACATCTGCTTGGACGTCCATCCTTGTGTACCCTTCCAGAACCCAGGGTACATGACCAGGTACACGACAGCGATTACAATTGTCGTGTAAAGGATCCACATAAGCCAGCTTGGTATGGGATTGTCGTATTCTTCAATGCCGTCTGCTGAATGCGGTATCTTTTCAGGCATTCTCCATTCCTCCTTTTGATACCCTGCTACCTATTGCAGCAGGGTAGTTCATATTAGTCTTCATTAAGCGGAATCTGTCTGGATTCCTCGAACTTCTTCTTGTTTTTCTTTGAAAACGTCCACCAGACAATGCCGGCAAAAATTATGACAAAGTAAATCAGCACACCTGACTTTGTATATACCAGTATCTCATTCATGGTTAATCCTCCGTCACTGCCGTACCAAGCATCTGTAAATATGCTATAAGGGCGTCTAGTTCGGTTGTCGTACTATTCATCTCGCTTCGGGCCGTGGCTATTTCCGAGTCGGTATATGGAACGCCGACTATTCTCAGTGCTTTCATCTTTTTCTCAATCAGATTGTAATTGAGCTTTGATTTTTCAAGCCACGGATAGCCCGGCATGACCGATTCCGGCACCATGCTCCTTGGATCGAACATGTGTTTTACATGCCAGGAGTCAGGGTACTTTCCTCCGACCCTTGCAAGGTCCGGCCCCGTCCTCTTCGACCCCCACTGGAACGGATGGTCGTACATGGACTCGGCCGGTTTTGAGTACGGACCGTAACGCACGGTCTCCGCTCGAAACGGCCGGATCATCTGCGAGTGGCAGTTATAGCAGCCCTCCCGGATGTAAATATCCCGGCCCTCGAGTTCAAGCGGCGTATATGGTCTTACGCCCTCAATCGGGGGTATGGTGCTTTCCAGGAAAAACAGAGGTGTTATTTCCACAAGCCCCCCGATAGAGACGAGCAGTGTTATCATTATGCCCATCAGAAGGCCTCTTTTTTCTATATATGCGTGACGACTCATGCTGCCCTCCTTTCTTCTACGGACTTAACCGTCTTGATGAAGTTATAAGCCATAACAATCATACCTGAGAAAAAGGTGAGCCCGCCTATAAGCCTTAGTACATAATAAGGATGCATGGCTGCAACCGTCTCTGTGAAGGTAAAGGTAAGCGAGCCGTCAACCTCTACGGCTCTCCACATAAGACCCTGCATAACGCCGGAGATCCACATGGCCACTACATAGATAACAACGCCTATGGTACACAACCAGAAATGCAGGTTGATAAGTCCTGTGCTGTACATTTTCTCTTTGTTAAATACCCTTGGTATCATGTAGTAGAGTGCGGCGATGCTTATCATCGCAACCCAGCCGAGCGCGCCACTGTGGACGTGTCCGATTGTCCAGTCAGTATAGTGGGACAGGGCATTGACGACGCGTATTGCCATCATCGGCCCCTCAAAGGTGCTCATGCCGTAAAAAGTCAAGGCAACTACCATGAATTTGAGTATCGGGTCCGTCCTTAGTTTGTGCCAGCCGCCTTTTAGCGTCATAAGGCCGTTGATCATGCCTCCCCAGGAAGGCGCGATAAGCACGATGCTGAACGACATGCCAAGCGTTTGCGTCCAATCCGGAAGTGCCGTATATAAAAGATGGTGCGGTCCTGCCCAGACGTAAAGGAAGATCAGCGTCCAGAAGTGCAGGATCGAGAGCCTGTAGCTGAATATCGGCAACTGGGCCTGTTTTGGCAGAAAATAATACATGATGCCAAGGAACCCGGCTGTCAGGAAGAAGCCAACCGCGTTGTGCCCGTACCACCACTGCACCATGGCGTCCTGTACTCCGGCATAAGCCGAGTACGACTTGGTAAGAGAGATTGGGATCTCCATTGAGTTAAAGACATGCAAGAGCGTGATCATAATAATCATAGCTGCGAAAAACCAGTTACCCACGTAGATATGCTTTTCTTTTCTCCTGTAAATAGTCATGAAGAAGTTAACGCCAAGCAAGATCCACACAACGGCAATTAAGATATCAATTGGCCATTCGAGTTCGGCATATTCCTTGCCCGTGGTAATGCCGAGGGGCAGCGTCAATGCCGCCAGGACGATTATCAACTGCCATCCCCAGAATGTAATGTTGGATATGGCCTTGTTAAAGAGCCTCACCCCCATTGTCCTCTGAACTGAGTAATAGATCGTCGCGAAAAGAACGCACCCGCCAAAGGCGAAAACAACCGCGTTCGTGTGGAGCGGCCTTATCCTGCCAAAAGACAGGTACGGCAGGTCCATATTGACTGCGGGAAAGGCAAGCTCTGCTGCGGCAATAACGCCTACAAGCATGCCAACAATTCCCCAGACAACGGACATGACGCAAAACTTTCTTACGATTGCGTCATCGTATTTTGTTGCTACAACATCTGACATCTGCTACCTCCTTTTAACTCCTGCTTCTTGTTTTGTAATGATAAAAAAGCAGAGATTGATTGGCTGCTGAAAAACAATTCAACAGCTCAAGTGTTTAAATCGCCGGTCTTCTTTGACTAAAATGTCTTTTAAAATCAAGTCTTTTTGTGCTTCAGGAGAACTCAGGACCTTAAAGACCCTTTTAGTCTTTAATATATAAAAGACCATTTGTATCCTGAATTATGGGGATTGTCAAGAAAATAATTAAAAAAAATTTAAAATTTATTAATCCAGGGAGTCTTGAGTTCATTAATGCAGGGAGAGTTAAGCAAATTTAATTAAAATTTTTATTATGAACAGAGAGAAACCGGCGCAAGAAAAAAGCGCGGTTCGGGAAGGTTTTCCGGTTTTTTTGGTTTTTTTGAGGAAGGCAAAATAAAAAAAACTCCTGGCATTTCGCAGGAGCTTTGATGATAGAAGATTGGTCTGTTTTTTTAAGCCAGGCTTACTCGCGCATACGCTTGGTTAAAAGGTCCGGGTGTTTGGACATGCCGAGCGCTGTTTCGTAGGTAATGGCGCGTTGCTGAAAGAGTTCAAGCAGCGTCTGGTCCATGGTCGTCATTTGGAACTTGCGTCCGGCCTGCATTGTCGAGTGCAGTTTGTGTATATGACCCTCGCGAATACTTGCCCTGACCGCCGGAGTTCCAATCAAGACCTCGTAGCATAAAACCCGTTTGTCCTCTCTCGTTGTCGGCAGGAGCTGCTGAGCTACAACGGCGTGCAGGGTGTTGGAGAGCATCTGACGCACCATCGAATGCTGACCTTCCGGGAAAGAGGATATAATACGTTCGACAACTTGAACCGCGTCCGGGGTGTGAAGTGTCGCGATAACGAGGTGACCTGTTTCGGCTGCGATGAGTGCTGTATATAGGGTTTCCTGGTCGCGCATCTCGCCAACCCCTATGACGTCCGGGTCCTGGCGAAGCACGTGCCGGAGGGCCTGGCGGAAGTTATGCACGTCGGCCTTGACCTCCTGCTGAACCACTATGCCCTGTTTGTTGTCGTGCATGTATTCAATGGGGTCCTCGATAGTGATTATCTTGCAGCGTCTCTCGGAATTAATGCGGTCAAGCATGTAATGAAAGCTGGTCGTCTTGCCAACGCCCGTGGGGCCGGCAATGATGATAAGGCCGTTTGGTTTTCGTGAAAGTTCGTCTACGATCGGGGGAAGTCCGAGGTCAAGCCTTGAACGGATGGCCTTCTCGCTAAGGCGTATTGAAAGCTCTGGGAATCCGTTACGGTAATAGATGGTAATCCTTGTGCGGTTCCTGTCGGCAAAGACCCTTGAGAAACAAAGTTCCCAGTCCTTTTCAAGGCTTTTTTTCTGATCTACGGACAGGCATTCATAGGCAAGGGCGCAGGCAAGGTCCTCGTCTACCGGGTCTGCCTCCATGACTTCAATTTTTCCATGGATACGCAGTACAGGAGGCATGCCCACGAGTATATGTATGTCGCTTGCGTCATTCTTGCGTGCAAGAAGTACCAAGTTTTCAAGATTCATCATAATGTTAACCGAATTTAGTTGAATTTAGTATTTTGAGATTATAACCCTATTATATTAAAAGTCCAGTTTATTGTAAGTACCTTGATTCTGTCATTCTCGCTGACGTAAATTGGAATTCAGGGTTTCTTCCCCTCCCTTGATGGGAGGGGATTGAGGGGAGGGTGAGTAGTTTCGGCGCGGGGACGCACCGAAACATCTCAACAAAAAAAACGCCACACTCTCGTGTGGCAATCCATTGTGTCTGGAATCCCTGCGAAAGCAGGGGCTTTAGTCATGCCTGAGAAAGCAGGAATTTCACTACTGACAATCAGTTGACTACGGCTGATTCCGGCACTGGTAACACTTCATCTACATTGTTATCTGCTTCGGCTTGTTTCATTGGCTCATTTGTAATAATTTTAGCCAGATCAATCTTAAACAGTTCCATGGCTGCTTTTAAGGATTTGCCGCATATCTCTGATTTGGTCGTAGATGTGTCGCATGATAATTTAGCTTTTCTTTCTTTAATATGGGCTTTGTAATCTTTATCAATTAAAATTTTGCCTGTATCTTGTTCGATTATTTTGATTTTAAGCGTAGTATCGCCATAAACATCTACTTTTGTGCTTCCGTAGATGACCCCACCAACTCCTCCGGTTAAAAGACTTGTTACGAAAGCTGTAGCGAGAATGCGGTCATAGTTTGGCACTTCCCATTTCATTTCTTCTAAAGTCGGAAACATTAACAGGTTAGAGTCGAATTGCTGTAGGTAAGCCTGGTCTCCTGATTTTTAAGCAGGTATGAGTATTACGTCCTTAAACAGATTTACACTTTTGAGTTCTTCAGCAATTATGCGGTTTACTTCTTCAATTAGATTTTTATCATAGATTGTATCTGGTGGGATTTGTTCTGCTCTCTTGTCATTCACGAAGGTTACTGCAATGGTTTTATCTGTTGCGGGCGCAGCAGAGTTCTCTTTATTAAATTCAGGGTAATGAAAGGCAACCTTTGTGGCGCAGCCGGTAAAAAACAGTAGAACACAACAGCAGAGGATATAGATAGACTTGGTCCGATTCATTTAATTGCCTCCATATGTAGATATAATAATTGCTATAATGTGTGAGTATGACTTGTTTGTCAAGGGGAAAGGAGTTCAGAGGTGTTGTGTTCTTGTAATTAAAAGTTTTTTATGACTCAGTGGTGTAAACTTTTCACGCAGGCCGTTTTTCAGGCTCTGCCTCTTCAAGGTTTTTGTCTGAGTCACAGAGCACCTCGTTCATCGAGCCCGTTCTGTAGCCCTCAAGGTCAAGTGTCACATATGTAAAGCCGACTTTTTTAAATTCAGCAACAATTATTTTTCTGTTTTCATCTTTGAGAAAAAAGTTGATTGCTTCTGGGTTTAATTCAATGTCAAGCTCAATGCGTGCCGTTTCTCCGTGATACCTCACCCTTAGCTGCCTCATGCCAAGCCCGTGCAGAAAACTCTCACACGCTGCAATTTGCTCAAGCTTCTTTTCCGTTATTTTTGTCCCGTAAGGGAAGCGCGAGGACAGGCAGGCAAGGTTCGGCTTATCCCAGGTCGGGAGGGCGAGCATTTTACTGAGCACGCGGATGTCTGTTTTATTAAGTTTAGCCTCAAGCAGCGGGCTTCTGACATGTTTTTCTTTTGCAGCGATACTTCCGGGGCGATAGTCAGAGAGGTCGTCAGTGTTTGTACCGTCAAGCACGTAAGTTAAACCAAGTTCTCGTGCCTTATCCTGACAGATCCCAAAAAGCTCGGACTTGCAGAAATAGCATCTTTCTTTTGAATTATCCGCAAAACCCTCTATCTCAAGCTCGTTGGAATCAACTATCAAGTGGCGCGTGCCAATCGTTGCTGCAAGCTCTGTTGCTTCCCTGAGTTCGTCTTCAAGGTAGGTCGGAGACGTAGCGGTAAGGGCGACTGCGTTCGCGCCGAGTTCGTCCGAGGCAACCCTGAGTAGAAACGACGAATCCACCCCGCCTGAGAAGGCAACCAGTGCCGTACCCATCTCTCTTAATATTGCCTTCAGAGCGTTATATTTTTTAATCGTGCCGCTCGTAAGACCAGCCGTTGCTTCTTCGGATGTCGTGTTGACTGCGCCCTCTACCCTTAACATACCCTTATCTCGTCGATTGTTTTATCATCGGGCGGGTCTGATACTTGTATGTTTTCACTCTTGCCTTCGCGCGTAACAGTAACCGTGCCTTCCTGGTCAGGGTTTGAAGATGCGTACCTGAGTACAAGGCGCATTGCCAGGTTAAGGGCGCTGTCGTCTATTGGATTCAATCCGCAAACAAGTCCAACTGGTCCTGTAAAACTCTCCGGTTCAATTAAGATGTCGCCGGGTTGGATAAGGTTTTTTATAGCCGTGTTTTCGGCCTCGTTCCTGCTTACAACGAGTTTTGCGTCATTGTAGCGAAAGTGCCTGCCGTATTTAAGCAGGTTTAAGTCTTTTATGCTTAAATCTTCTTTGTGGTCGAGCAGGTCCCGGACTTTTTTGGAAAATATCTTATCCGTTAGCAGGCACCCGCCCGAAGGACACGGGTAATCACCCACTTCAAGCTCCTCGGCAAGGTCCATCTGAGGGCGTCTGGTGCGTCCTGTCATGTCGAGCAGTTTTTCACGGTCAACAAGGCCTGTCTGCTCAGCAATGGTTGGAGGCAGGTGCCTTGCCGAAAGCGGGCGAAGGATGAGCCCTTCAAGTCCGCTTTCCTTCTCTATCACAGGCAAGGTATCACTTCTCTGGCTCATCGGGCGCTGCCCGAGCACTTCGCCGGTGATCATGAACTCTGCCCCTATCTCTTCCATGTATTTCTTTGCCGACTTGAACATGAACACGCGGCAGTCAACGCACGGATTTATCCCTTTGCCGTAGCCGTGTTTCGGATTCCTCACGACGTCTATGTAATCAAGCCCTTTGAGAATGACTTTTATGGGAATACCGAACCTGTCGGCAACCTGGACGGCAGCGCTCTTGCAACCGCCGCCATTTCCGTTGTTTTTATTTTTCAATCCGGCCGAACAAGTGCAAAAGGCCGATGTGAAGTTCACCGCATGTACGTCGAACCCCTGGTCTATCATAAGTTTTACCGCAAGCGTTGAGTCAAGTCCGCCCGAAAGAAGCGCTACCACCTTTTTCATTCTTTATGTCTCCTCCATATATTTCTTGTAATATGTTAATTTAATATTATACTGATATTGCTCTGAAAATGCAAAAGTTTCCCGCATGGCGGGTCTGATTCCATAAACATTTAAGTTGAATTACGTTATATACAATCCGGAGTTTTTTGATCTATGTATGACCCCTACGCCGTATACAGAACGCGTCCGAAGATCTGGCTTCCCCTTACGCTGTTTTTGCTGACCGTACTTACGACTACTGCGGCAGGGGTCTTTATGCAGGGTTATGTCAAGGGTTATGCAGAGCTTTTCCGTAACCCGGAACTTATCTTAAAGGGACTGCCATATTCCCTTTCTCTTATCTTTATCCTTGCCACACACGAGTTCGGGCATTTTTTCGCCTCCAGGGTGCACAGGGTGGTGTCAACGTTTCCGTTCTTCATTCCCGCACCTCCGCCTCTTATCGGCACATTCGGGGCGGTGATAAAGATGAAGTCCCCCATAAACACGAAAAAGGCCCTGATCGACATCGGTGCGGCAGGACCAATTGTAGGGTTCGTTTCAGCCATTGTAGTTACCGTAATAGGGCTTAAGCTCTCAAGTGTTATACTGGTCTCTGAGGCCGGAGACATAATGCTTGGAGAGCCGATTATATTCAAGGCGCTTTCCTATCTCGGCGTGCGCTACA
>CBDUXY010000078.1:0-12143 GCA_965371305.1 uncultured bacterium | reverse complement strand
ACCAAGCCTTCTTGCCGCCTCGTTGCGCTCAAGCCAGCCCCTGTCCGGGTCAGAAAGTATGGCAATGTTCTCTTCGCTTGAATACGACCGTGGGCTCCATGGTTTCAGAGCAGTGGCGGGCGGCCAGTCGGGTACGGCCTCTCTTGAAACCCGTGTCGGTTCTTGTCCCCAGTCGTCAGGGGATATAATGCCTTCCGGTATTACGAGAGGACGCATTTCAGGTGTTGCTGGTTCCGTCCCGGTTTTTTCCTGTATTGCTTCAGTGTCAGGTGTTGTTGCTTCTTCCGGCGCTTTTGTTGTAGTCTGTGGCGCGTCCGCATCATCAGTAGCAGGTTTTTCCGCTCCCCAGTCGGCAGGAGAGCGTAGGCCTTCAAGCGACGGGCCTGTCGGGGTTGACGTGTCTGCAGCTGGTCTTTCCTCCTGTCCGGTCTCGGGTTGTGCCGGTCTGACAGGAGTAGTAGTGCTAATAGACGGCGGTTGTTGTCTGATTGTTTCGGCAGGATAAACGTCCGGCTCTTCTTCCGGCAAAATGCCGGAGGTGTCCTGGCCAAGCTTTTTAAGCGCTTCTTTTGCGGCTACGGCAACTGCCTTGACTTGCCTGCTCGGTGCGTTATCCAAATTCATTGTTACTTCTTCCTGGTCGTTAAGCGCGTTTTTAAGAGCCGGTATGGCGCGATTGTCGCCGAGTTTTCCAAGCATCTCTGCCGCGCTCTCACGAACGAATACACTTTTATCCGATTCAAGCGCGATCATGAGCGGCTTTACCGCGCGCCTGCCGCCTATTGAGCCAAGGGCGTTAACGCATTTCTGGCGAACAACCCACTGATCGTCGTTTTGAAGGGCCTTTATAAGATGAGGGATAGCTTTTCTGTTTTTTGATATGCCAAGTTTCCATGCGGCCTGTGAGCGGTCCATCCAGTCTATGTTTTTATCCAGAAGTATTTTGATATTCGGATCGATGTCTTCTTTGCCGAACCCTGTCGAAACGCTTATTTCCGGTTCCGGTGTGCCCTGGGTAAGGCCAAGCAGGTCATGTGTCATGCGGTGTATTTTATTATCGTCGTATTCGGACACCCAGAGGTTGTCTCCGTCCCAGGCAAGCCCTGACGTGTAGTTAAAGTCTGTATTGTATGTGCGTACGACTTTGCCCTCGCTGCCGTCAACGTTCACCACTACTATTTCGTCACCGAAAGTGTCTGCAAGCCACAGATGTCCTGCAATCCACTCGGCCCCCTGACATCCGTCCACTGGGGACGATATTTTCTTGATCTCCCTGAAGCGTTTGTTGAATTTGTATATATAGGTCGGTACGTCTTCGTCTTCAGTGTTTTTGCGGGTTGCGCCCCAGTAGTTCTCGCCGTCCCAGGCAATGCAGCCTAAAGTCTCGGGCGCTGAAAAGCGACGTCCAGGTGTAAAGGATTTTGGGTCTATCAGTACAAACTGTGAACCTTTTTTACCTTCTTCAAACCAGCTTCTATTTGCTATTCCTACGTACTGTTTTCCGTTCCATGCAACGGCGTTGAAGCCGACCGTTTGGAGAAAACTTTGTTCTGTAACGTTCTTTGTCTTTGATTTGCCTCTTGCACTTGTGACGGCAAGACTGTATCCGACGTTTACGTTGCCTGAGACAAACTGTTTCTGTTTGCCGTCCCACGCAAGCCCGAGATTCCTTGCTTTTGTTTTTGTCTTGGGCAGGTCAAATTCCTTGTCAAAGGTTGCCTGCATCTCGGTCGGGAATCCGGGGCTAAGCATAAGCGAAGGTTTGGCGGCTTTTCTGGCTCGTGACGGTCGTTTTACCCTGTCGCTCTGCCTTTCCTGGGTCGTAAAATTAAATCCTTCACCGCCAAAACCAGGGCCACCGGCACCCGGCATCATATTATATATAGCCATCATGAGTAGGCTTGAGAAGACAAAGATAAGTACGATAGGCACGGCGTTGCCGATAATACCTACGGCAAGGATACCTTTTCTGCTCCTTGAAGACGACTCGGGAGCAGGCACGCCTTTGATGTCTTTTAGTTCGTCATACAGGATGGCCATGAAGATCAACATGATCGGGCCGCTAACAAGGGGACCGATTATTGGAATAATGCTGACGAGAGTTATTACTATAAAGAGTATTATCATGCGCCCGAATATGGCAAAGCCGTATCCGCGCACGTACTCCCGGCTCTGCATAATGGCGCCCATGCCGGTTGTGCCCTGGTCTACCAGGATGAAGATTGCAAATATGAACCAGATGGAGAAGATAACACCAGGTATGTATAATAAAAAGAATCCGCCTTGAATCAGGAACGACATGACAAGGATTAGCCAGAAGTATGAGATGGCCGTCCTTTTTCCGCGTCCCAAGGCCTCGCCTATGCCGCATGAACCGTCAAGGGTTGCGTTGACAAGTGCGCACATACCAACCGACATCAGGTACATGCCGACCATCATTCCCACAAGCATGACTATGAACCCAACGATCGGTGAAAGAGCTATCAGAGCCATGCCGATAAGTACCGGCACGACCATCCCTACGGCAGCCAGAAGTACTGTTACTATATAGAGAACTACAAGGGTTACGACTCGTTCTTTTAGTAAGCTGAAAGTTTTGCCAAGCAACTCGCCAATGCCGGAGAGTTTTGTATTTCCGGAACCTCCTGAGCCACCGGAACCGGATGAAGACGGCTCCGGAGCGGGCGACGTTGCTGTGTCGAGTGTTTCCTGCTCGTTACCGGTAGTCTCTTGTTCGGGGGCCTGTTCGTCAGCCATCGCTACTTCTCCTTTTCGCTTGGGTTACGTCCGTTTCGGGTCGTTCCCGCTTCGGGTTCGTCCGCATTGGAATTGCCCGTTTGGAGTGTTTTTCTCTTTGTTTTCCGGTATATTAAAGGTATAACTGATATTAGCACAATCAGCACCAGCCCTGCAAGAAACTTTTTCGTTATACGTCCCTCAAAAATATCAACAAGAGAGCTTGAAAATACAACATATGCCGTGATGCCAGGGAGCATGAATACGAACGTCGCAATGGCGTAATGGGAGAACTTTATCCTTGTCAGGCCAAAGGCGTAGTTAAGCAGGTTAAACGGAAATGCAGGGATAAGTCTTGTAAAGGCGACTATCTTCCAGCCCTGTGTCTGAACCTTCTCGTCAAGCTCCTTTAAACGAGTCCCTTTTATCCTGGATTTAACCCAGTCCCGGCCCATGTAGCGTGCAATAAGAAAGGCAAGGCATGCGCCGATGCTTGCTCCGATTGCCGTGTATACAACACCCCAGAACGGGCCAAACAGCACTCCTCCGGCAACGGTAATGGGCAGGCCCGGCAAAAGCAGGCTCGGAGCGACGCTGTAAATGGCTATATAAACAAGTGGCCCCCAGATGCCGGCAGCTTCTATCCAGGCCCTTAGTTGCTCTTCGTTAATATACCGGCCAAGGTCAAGGAACTTTATCGAGGCAAACGCAGCCACGATAAATAGTAAAAGTATGACAAACTTAAACCTGCCGGATTTTTTGTTTTCGGTTTCTTGCATCTCTTTAAACCAGCATGGCGGGTTTTATGCCCCGCAGGCGCTGCGAGGTTTTTTTACCACCATATTTTTTTGATACTCTGTCTATGCAGGGTAGTTCATATCCCCGCAAGTTAACTCTGTGAGTGTACTATATTTTTTAATTATAACCGGGTTGGATTATATTGCAAGACAGGCGTGGTATGGGGGGTTATTATTCATGTTCTTTCATAAATTGTAGTGTTTCTTTAAGGCCCGGTATGCCGCTTCTTCCGCCAAGCTCCAGGCATTTCATCGCTGCCATGGCTGAAGCGAATTTAATGGTTTTATCAAGGTCCCATTTCCTCAGCACGCCGAAGGCGTAGCCTGCGTGGAACACGTCTCCTGCGCCCGTTGTGTCAACGGCCTTGACTTTGTACGCAGGCATTCGCAACGTATCTCCGAACGTATGGGTAACGCTGCCTTTTTTTCCAAGGGTGATGGTTATGGCGTGCGCTCCGGGGTTCAGCTTTTTTATCTTATTTATGGCCTTTGACGGCACTCCTGCAAAGTCGGTTGCAAAGCGCTCCGAGCCGATGATATAGTCGCTAAGCTCTATAAGCTCGGTCATGCCGTCGCGCATGCTCCCGGCGTCAAGCATAATAGGGATGTTCAGGTCTATGGCAATGCCTGCCGCCTGAAGTGAAGCTTCTTTCATAAGCCCGTCGAGAAGCAGCATATCTGAGCCTTGAATAAGCCTTGGGTCTACTTCGCGCGCCGAGAGTTTATCAACCGTAGGCCCTTTCCACAGAATAGTCCTTGACGCGTTTTTTCTGTTTACGATGATAAAGGCCTTTTGCGAGTTCCCGCCTGTTTTTGTTATAAGCCCGGCAGTTGAGACGCCTTCCCGCTCAAGGCCTGTTTTTATGAGCTTGCCTTCCGTGTCGTCTGAGACGCGTCCGATAAATGTAGTCCTTGCGCCAAGGCGAGAGAGGGCGACAAGGGCCGTTGCGACAGGTCCTCCGCCTTCTGTTTTTGTTTCTATGACTTCGTGTTTTGCGTTTTCAGTGGGAAAGCCGTCTATCTGGGTTAGGTAGTCGAGCGAGCACTGGCCAAGACCTGTGATTTTCAAGGTTAGTCTCCGGTGACCTGCACCACTAAGTGGCGTGTTCTCGGGCGGTTATCAAAGTCGATGAACACAATTTGCTGCCAGGTGCCGATTGTAAGCTCGCCGTTTATTACCGGTATGGTGATGCCGGGTTTCATCATGGCTGCCCTTACGTGTGAGAACCCGTTACCGTCACCCCAGCGCTCGTCGTGTTTATATGTCTTGTCTGACGGGATGAGTCTGTCCAGGGCCTCTTTCAGGTCTTCAATCACCCCTTCTTCATACTCTATCGTCGTGACCGAGCCTGTAGAGCCGGGAACGAACACGCATGTAAGTCCGTCGCTGATGTTCGAGGCGCGCACTGCCTCTTCGACCAAGCCTGTTATGTTTATAACGTCTGCAAAACCTTTTGAGTTTAGCTCTATGTAGCATGAATGTCCCATACATAAACGATACCATCAAGAGCTAAATCTGTCAATAAATGGGGGGAGGGGGTGGGTGGGGCAGGATGGCTTTTATTTGTCACGGCGGACTTGATCCGGTATTTTGTTTTTAATTTTTACTCCCTCTCCCCTGGTGGGAGAGGGCTGGGGTGAGGGGGAAAATTATGGACAAATATTCCTTAAGTCCAATATTATTGACACAGTCTTTTTAATTCGGTTTAATACTAAGTGAAGATTGTGTGTTTGTTTACATACGGGAGGATATTATGACAGATAAACTTGATGATGATGCGCAACCATTGATACGCGGTTTTAATGCGGGACGACGGGCTTCACGCACAGCAGATGAAATACTTGGGATAAGTAAGGGGCTTATAGCAGACGGTATAATCAATCCAGAAGAAGCCGAATTTCTCGTAAACTGGCTCGAAAAAAACAAAGAATTTTCAAATATATGGCCTGTTAATGTTCTTACTTCACGAATAGGCGAGATGCTTGCAGATGACATCATCGACGAAGAAGAGAGGAAAGAGTTGTTTGACCTCTTGCAAGAATTAACCGGCGGTGTCGCACCTTGCGAGATAATCAACAAAGAAACTGGCGAAGTAATAGAGATACTTGCTAATATGTCTACCACCCTTCCGCTTGATAATCCGCCACCTGAAATTGTATTTGGGGATCGTGCTTTTTGTTTTACCGGGAAATTTTGCTACGGCTCCCGCAAGGAATGCCAGCAAGAAATCTTAGAACGAGGCGGTATTATTCATTCACGCCCCATACAAAGAACTCATTATCTTGTTATTGGTCTTGTCGGCAGTAGAGATTGGAAGCACTCAAATTACGGCGCAAAAATCTTAAGAGCAGTAGAACTTAAGGATCAAGGCCTCCCTTTAACTATTATATCTGAAACACACTGGTCTGGTAATCTTAAATAGTCAAATCAAGAGGTATTAAAGTCTGGTACGAATAAAGGAGAAATAATTTATGGCAACGATAAATGATTTGGGGAATATTACTGCTATTTGTCCTGGTTGCAATGGTGGGCGTAGCACCTTTGAACATATTGTAGGTGGAAAATTTCTGGGAACAGTAATAAAAGAAGTTAAAGGGGCTCATGGCTCAGGGAAGGAATATTATCAGTATAAGCTTTTTAGGTGTGCTGGCTGTGGTAGGGGAGGTCTTGGCACTATTATAATGAAGAAGGGAAATTCTAGCGGTCCTGCGAATATAAGTAGTTTGGAAGAGTTTACGCCAGACACTAAACCTAGGTTGAGCATACCTGATGCAGTTCCTCCAGGTATAAAAAATGAATTTGTTGAAGCGGAGACTTGTTTTGAAATTGGCGCTACTAGAGCAGCAGCAGGTTTATTCCGATCTGTACTGGATAAGACTCTTCGCGCAAGTGGTTATAAAACTAAAAGAGAGTCATTGGAAAAGCAAATAGATGAAGCAGCAAAAGATGGGGTAATTACTGAGTCACGAAAACGAAAAGCACACGAGGAAATAAGGGTTCTTGGCAACGACGTTTTACATGATGAATGGCATCCTATTCCAGATGAGGATGTGGAGGCGGCAAGGCATTATACGCAACGAATTCTTGAGGATTTTTACGATGATAGAGAATCTGTTTTAAAACTGTTACGAGATTCAAATAGACAACCAGAGGAAGACAAAAAAGGTAAAAAAGACGATGATGAGAGTTAGGATACATAATACCTAATACAGTTCTGTTTCTTTGATGTTTCGGTGCGTCCTCGCGCCGAAACACACCTCCTCATCTCAGTCCTTATATATTGTTTTATCTTTTTAAAACCCCGTGGGGATAGGGCCCTTCGGCCCTGTTAAGGGCGATACTGTTAAGGTTGGGCTAAAGAAGGGGCGGGTGAGCACGTAGGTTGGGTCGAGCGCAGCGATACCCAACAATTGCGGCAAATCAATGACGCTGGGTTTCGTGCCTCAACCACAGTCTACGTAAAACAAAAAAGATTGATGTTTCGGTGCGTCTCCGCGAAGGGGAGAGGGAGAAAATATAAGATCACTTCGTCGGCTTCGTCTGTCCTGAGCTTGACGAAAAGGGGTCTTGTTGCGATATTTCACCCTCCCCTCAGTCCCCTCCCATCAAGGGAGGGGAAGTGAAAATCAAGATTGCTTCGTCGCTACGCTCCTCACAATGACAAGATTATAGATTCCCGCTTTAGCAGAATGACAAACCCCATTACATCCCCACTCTTGCCACCAATCCCCAAATTTGTTATATTAATAGATTATGGACGACTTTCCGAAACAGGCAAGAATAGAGAACACGAACCTTTGTAACGCCGTTTGCACCATGTGTCCGAGAGAGCAATTGGAACGCCCGAAGGGCACCATGGGGCTTCCTCTTTTCTCGCGCATAGTAAAGGAGCTTGCGGCTTCCGGCACAAGCGAGCTGCATCTGCAGGGGTACGGCGAGCCGTTTCTCGATAAGGGCATTTTTGACAAGATTAAATATGCAAAATCAGTAGCCATGCCCTATACCTTTATGGTCACGAACGCGTCGCTGTTCAACACCGAGTCTGCTACAAAACTACTTGAATCAGGCCTGGATAAGTTGAAAATAAGTTTTTACGGCGTTGACACGGCAGAATACGAGGCCGTGCACAAGGGGCTTAAATACGAAGACGTAAAAAATAATGTAAAGCTCCTTCTGGATATAAAGAAGAAACTCGGCAAGAAAAAGCCGGTCATATCCATGAAGTATATCGGCAAGTTCTCGCGCTTTATAAAGTTCGCCTCCCAGTGGGGGCTAAAGACGCAAATATCTTTTGCACGGCTACATAACTACGGTTATGGCAGGACCTTTAACGCGCCTGACGTTAAAGACAAAAAACGCACCTGCCCGATGGTGAACGGCTCGGTACTGCAGGTGTTGTGGGACGGGCGCGTTGTGCCGTGCTGTTACGACTTTGACGGAAAGATGATACTCGGAGACTTGACCAGGGAGACCGTCGCCGAGGTGTGGCACGGGAAAAAATACACGCGCTTTCGCCAGATACACGCAGACGGTGAGTACGGCAAGCTGCCGATATGCCTTAACTGCGATAAACTCAGGTAATGCTAATTTTATGACACCAAAACGATGATAATCGAAAAACCAAGAATCCTGATAGTAAAGTACAGCTCGCTCGGAGACGTTATAAACGCCGTGCCTGCGATAAAGTTTCTAAGGCGCAGCCGCCCGGGATTGGAACTTTATTGGGTGCTGAAGAAGGAATACTCCCCGCTTTTCGCCGACTGCCGCTTTATAGACGAGATAGTTGAGTTTCACGGGACGGATTTCAAGTCCGTGCGCGCGCTTGCGAAAAAAATCCGCTCTCTTAAGATAGACGTGGTGGTGGACTTGCAGGGGATCTTAAAGAGCGCAGTGATCGGGTATCTGTCGGGCGCTGGCATAAGGGTGTGTTTTCCCTATACAAGGGAGGCAAGCTCGCTTTTTTACACCAAAAAAGTCGGGGTAAAAAGGGGGGAGTGCCACTCGGTCGAGGAAAACCTCTCGGTAATAGAAGAGTTTTTCGGTAAAAAGGCCCTGGGCCCCCATGATTTTCATATTGAGCTTTCCACTGACACAAGGGAGAGGTCGCGCGCGCTTATAGAAAGTAACGGCCCGGGCACAGGAGCAAGCGGCCCGGTCGTGGTCATTAATCCTGTTACGCGCTGGGCATCGAAGATGTGGTCTGCGGAGAGTTTCGCTGCCCTTGCGACGCTGCTCGTTCGGAAGCTCGGGGCAAGGGTTTTTTTCACCGGTCTTCCGGGCGATTTTAAATATATTGAGGGGATTAGGGCAAAGACGAGTGTCGCGACAGTAAACCTTGCCGGAAAAACCGACATACGCACGCTCGCTGGTGTTATAGAAGAGTCCGACCTGGTCGTTAGCTGCGACTCAGGCCCTATGCACATGGCGGTTGCTTTCGGCCGCCCCGTGGTGGCGCTTTTCGGGCCGACCAACCCTGATTACACAGGGCCTTTCGGGAAAACGGCAGAGGTCATAACCGTAAATGCCGAGTGTGCGCCGTGCAGAAAGCGCACCTGCGACGACATGAGGTGCATGGACGGGATAACGCCAGAGATGGTCATGGAGGGCGTTAGAAAATTAAGGGTAGGCGAAAATATAAGGGAGCTTGTTAATTAATAAACAGATGGGTAACAAACAGATGGGTAATAAACAGATGGGTAATAAACAAATGGGCTGGATAGGCAAGACAACTTATAAGGCAAAGGTGAAGGCAGCAAGGAACGTCGTTTCGGTGCTGGATAAGCTCGGCACGGCGCGGTTTCCGCGCGTCGTTCGTATAGAGAGCACGAACCACTGTAACGCCGATTGCGTTACCTGTACGCGCAAGATCATGGAGCGACAGACCGGTGTTATGGATATGGAGCTGTTCAAAAAAATAGTAGACGAGTGCGCCGGGCAGAAGGTGCGCTGCATACACCTGCATAACTTCGGCGAGCCGTTCCTGGATAAAAAGATATTCGAAAAGATCGCTTATGTGAAGGAAAGGGGCATGGAGACCAGGCTTTTTACAAATTTATCGTTAATTAACAGAGCTATGGCCAAAAAAGTAGTAGAAAGTGGGCTTGACAGGCTGAAGGTCAGCATTGACGGCAATTCAAAGGAGACCTACGAGCGTGTAAGAAAGGGCCTTGATTACGACCAGGTAATGGGTAATCTGGAGACCTTGCTTGAGGAGCGTAAAAAAGCAGGCTCAAGCACGCCAAAGGTCGGCCTTGTGTTTGTCGATATGGACGAGAACTCCAGTGAAAAGAATGATTTTAAAAAGCGGTGGGAAGGCAGGGTCGATTCCATTAACATCACCACCTACCACAACTGGGCAGGCTCGCTTGAGGGCGAGGGTGATGAGCAACTGCGCGGCCTGCCGTGCATGAGGATATGGCTTACCTTTACCGTCTTGTGGAACGGGGAGGTCTCTCTTTGCTGCATGGACTACGACGGCAGCGTGATCCTGGGTAACGTCAGAGAAAATAGTATCTATGATATTTTTAACGGCGAAAAACTAAAGAAGATCAGGGAAGTACACCTCTCCGGCGAGTTCGATAAAATACCGCTTTGCGACAGGTGCGACTTGAGGAGATAGGGGGGAAGTATCTTTGTCCCTGCGGGACGGCTTTTGTGGGGTAGGGTGTTTCAGGGCGTGGCTTCCTCTTCCTCGTTTGCTCGACCGCCTAAATCGCTGCGCTCATGCTCCCCCGGTCTCACTCACCCACCCCTTCTTTAGCCCGTTACACCCTACACCCACGGGGTTTTAAAAGACAAAACAATATATATACGTGGGAATCCGGAGGACTAAATAAATCTGTCCCCTTTTCGTCCTGGAATATGCTCAGGAAGTCTGTGTTAGGTTGTTGGACTGGGTGTCGTCATTCACGCTCCGTATCAAGTACGGGGCAGGTTTAAGCGGGAATCCGGGGGGGATAAATTAATTGGTTCTCTTTTTTTTAATCATCAAATTGCTCGGCGAGTTTTGAAAGAAACTCATAATACTTTTCCTCAATGTGAGTATATTTTAAATTTTCGAAGATATTTTTTTTTATAGAATCCAAAATATCTTTACGTTCTTCTTTGTTTATTCCTCCCCGACTAAGCCAATTCTGTAAGGCATGAATCTTTCCTTTTGGATGGCACAGCTCAGTGTCCGATAGAGATGGAAGGGCAGGATAATCTTTTTGCAATGAACTTATCAATTTTTTAAAAGCACTCGCCTTAATAAAGTCCTCACCTGTAATTGCCTTGACATCAGATTTTATCTCAGGATATCGTTTCCAAACACCAAAACCTTTATCTTTTTGGTACTCTTTTTGCTTTTCCTTGGCAGGAGTGTCATCGTCACTTATTAAAAGGCATTCACGGTTTGCCAATTCTATCAGCGGGGTTATTTTTTTGAAATCTTTAACTCCTTTAGCATGACATATACCTACTTTATTAAAGACTTCTTTTATATGTTTGTACGGAGCTGGAACTTTCTTCATTGCTAGCTTGAACAATTCTTTATCTTTCCAACCCTCGAATATTATATTTTTTTGTTTAAGACTCTCAAAGATTGAGTAGCCTAATGCATTATAAAGAACTTCCTCATCTACCACGTTTGATTCATTTGCTTCAATAGCTGTTGTTTTTTCATTTTCTTTTTTAATGATGTAGTGTCTATCGATATTCTCCTTATCAATCATAAAAATTGAATGGGTACTAAAAACTACGGCATTATTTTTAGATATCCTTATTAATTCATCTCGCAGATATCTAGCTCCAGAAGGGTGCAAACTCATATCTGGCTCATCTATTAGTATGAGAGCTCCAGATAGTTTGCCAGCTTGTACTCTTACTGAAATCATTAAGAGAAATGTTATAAACCGTTTGAATCCATCGCTTCTTTTTTGCATTTCATAATGGTTGTATACGTCCTTGATGACAATGTCTACAAGGCTCCCATTTGGGAACAACTCAAATTTAATTTGTTTGTACTCTTTCCATATTTTATGAAAATGCTTAGTCGCATTTTTTGCAACACGGTCGAGCAGGTTTCTGAGGTCGTGAGTTGAACCCGCCTTTGCATCCGTTATTTTTTCTTGAATGTTAGAAATATTGGCCAGCTCAAACATATATTTCAAAGGCTTGCATATTGATGGGTCTGCGGCAAATTGATCTAAGTTTAATTGTGCTGGCAAAAGGTTTTTTTCACTATAAGACCAATAAACTGTTTCGGGCAACTTTTCTTTTATGAGTTTCTGAACTGCCCTACCGAATAAATGATTTATTAGATCAGGACTAATATCTGACAAATACTCTTCTGGGATCTCTTTATAATCTTTGGTATTTATAAGAATGTAGTCTTTTAGGTTGATACTGGAACCGTCTTTTGTCACGATCTCTTGCGGACAATTCTGCGATGGCTTTTTCCAACAATCCAGAACCTTCCATATTGGCAATAACTTATAATAAGTAAAATCTTTCTCTTCTTCAATCTTCCCTAAAATCACCCCAACCTCTCCTATGACAAGCTGAAAAAGATTAATTTTTGCTTCTAGTAAATAAAGAATCTCTTCTTCAATTGTTTTTGAGGTGACAAG